>JAVHPG010000387.1:0-1029 GCA_036170455.1 Elusimicrobiales bacterium | reverse complement strand
CGCGTTGTCTAAACCTGATTCAACCATGACTGTGACTACATCAACTAACACTAAGCTACTTCCAGCCACCTTCTCTGCAAGTTTGCCAGCCCTTCCTACCGCCACACCTGCCATATCTGCAATAGCCTTCGATTTTTCCGTCCAATCTTTGGATTGATCAATAAGTGTCTTCCCACTTTCTTCGAGCGTGTACATATCAGCCGCAAGCCCTAACTTCCCAACAGTATCATCAACCACTTCGAAAGCAGTTGCATATTTAGATGAAAGTTTGGAAGCAATCTGCTGCATCTGTCCTGATATTGAAGTCATTTTATTTGCTGAATTGTCTGCGATTTCAGCTGCACTAGTATATTTTTTTATGATTCCCTTCATGGTTTCTGAGTCGATGCCAGCATCCATAAGTAACTCGGTACGACCCCGTTCAACTAGGCTACGTACCAAGTCTGCAGCCCGACGATTTTTTATTGCAAGCTGTCTTGCAATGGCAATATCAGATTGAAGAGTTTTGATGCCTGCATCAACTATAGACAAAGCTAACTTCGCACGTTCGACCGTAGTTTTATTCTGTTCATCTACTTTAGCTGCATCTTCTTTAGCTTTAGCTTCATCTGCCTTGGTTTGTGCTTCAAGCGCTGCCTTGGCAGCCGCGATTTTGGCGTTAGCATCCGCTATTGCCTGGGCTAATGCATCTGCTGCTGCCTTACTCAGATTTCCATAAGCCTGAGCCGTAACTTGGGCGGCATATGCTATAGCTGCCTGATCAATATTCCACAATAGGTCTGCCCCAAGCTGTTCAGAAGTGGCGTGACCATTCACATACATCGCCTTCCAGATCGGATCGGCGGGGTCATTTTTGAATTTACCCGCGTAGATACCCGCAAGCAGTGTTTGGGCATCTTTAGTTTTGTAAAAATTGTAAGTATCTGCCATCAAAGCCGCTTTAGCTGTCGCGCCAACGGAGGTTTGACTTGCAACTGTTACGTCCCGACTTGATTCGGGCTCATTGACCCGGCCTATTTGAGGCGTGAC
>JAVHPG010000386.1:0-4568 GCA_036170455.1 Elusimicrobiales bacterium | reverse complement strand
GCCCGCCGGGCTATGCAACCGGCGGGCTCTCCGAGGGTTTTGCTAACCCGGCCCGCACGGTCTCCGCCCAGGTTACGCGGTTTAACGAAAAAATGTGCTGACGAAAAAGCTGTACGGAGGGGAGACCACAGGGGCCAGGTTAGCAAAAGCCCGTCGGAGAGCGAGGCTTGCGTAAGCGCCGAGCTCGAGACCGGCAGGCGCGCGCACGGTGTGCGCGACGCCGGTTTTGCGTTCTGGCCCCTGTGGTAGGCCCCGACTTCACAGCTCGCGGCTCTCTACTTCAAGTTCTTAGCAAAATACTCGAAAGCTTTAGCGAAGGGCTCCGGGGGGGCGCTGAGGACGCCGGCGCCTACCTGGCCGATGCCGGCTTTCTTGTGGGCTACGCCGGTGTCTATGAACGGGAGGATGCCGGACTTGGCTACCTTGATGACGTCTATACACGTGGGGGTGCCGCGGAAGTTCAGGTAGGGGATCTTGTAGATATTGTTCTCGCCGGCGGTGATCCCGTACATCGCAAGGGTGTAGCTGACGGCGTCGGCGGCCGTACCGCCCACGAACTGCACGATAGCGGGCGCGGCCGCGATAGCGAAGCCGCCCAGGCCGTTGGTCTCGGTGATAGCCGAGTCCCCGATGTCGGGGTTCGCGTCGGCCTTGGTGTAGCCGGGGAAGTAAAGAGCGTCGGGCACGGGGGCCGGGCCGGTGAACCACTTGCCGCCGGTACCGGAAAGCTGCACGCCGAAATCGGTCCCGTTCCTCGCCATAACTACCACCACGCTGGAATCCCTCACGCCGCGGCCCGCGTCCAGGGAAGCCTTTGAAAGCGCCATCGAAAGATTCAGGAAGAAATGGTCATTCCCGCTAATAAACTCCAGCACCTTGGCGGCGGTCCCGGTATCCCTAGCTGTCTTGATAACAGCCGGCGCTATCGCCCGGTAGAAGAGAGAAGTCGCGGCGCGGTTGCGGTTATGCACCTCGTCGCCCATGTGCAGCGCCTGCGCCACGATGCTCTTCAGATCTATCTTTCCAAGCAGCCCTATCGCCGCTTTCAGCGTCGGATAAAGCGCCGTCTCCATCCATTTAAGACGCTCTATAACGTCGGGCGAGTAGGCGCCGTAGCGCAGGACCTTGCCGAGCCCCTCGTTCTGAGTCGCATAGGCGTAATTGCCGGCCGCCTCGTTCTTTACGATGAAGACCGGCATCGAGGCCGAGATGATCCCGGCCATGGGCCCGACAGCGCCGTGCTCGTGGCAGGGCTCATATTTTATTTTACCCGAAGCCGCGAGCTTCTCCGCCTCTTTGGCGTCCCTAGCCAGCCCCTCGTACATCAGGGCCGCCAGAATGCCGCCGCGCATCGGGCCGCACATCCGCTCCCAGGTTACAGGGGGGCCGGCGTGAAGTATCAGGTCTTTTTTCATCCCGGGAATCACTTCGAGCGCCTTGCCCATGCCGACAAGCGCCGGCTTCGCTTCGAGAATTTTTGCCAGGGCCTTTTCGTTCGCCTTTCTGATGCGGGCGGAATATTTAGAGGTCTTCGCGAAAAGCTCCGCCTCGCCCGAGAGCGGCGGCTTGAACAGAGCCTGGACGCTTTTCACTCCGGAGTCCGAAAGCCCCTGCCTGAAAGACTCCAGGCCGATATTGACGACTTTCAATTCTGATTTAAAAAGTTTCATAGCTTTACCTTCCTCGCGGACTGCCGCACTATCTCTCCCGCCAGCCGGCACGCCCCGGCATTGGACGGCATCACTATCACGCCGGCGGCTTCAAGGCCTTTGACCACTTTAGAACGCACCTGCGGGTCGGTTTCGGTACCGGTTACAGAGGCCACTACGGAGAGTTCCCGGTTCCGGAGGAACGCCTCCGTTATGGCCGGCACTATGTCTTCCAGGGGCTTAAGGTTGGATCCATAGCCCAGCACGACGTCTAGCAGCAATACCGAGACTTCAGGCTTCTTCGCCTCGGAAACTATCATTTTATTGCGCAGGCTGAAATCTATCATAGGATGCGGCCGCCCGACGGTGAACTCGTCCTCGCCCATGTCGATCACCGCGTTGCCGGAGAGCTTAAGAGAATTCTTAAGTTTCCATTTCTTGTCGAGGGGGGCGTTGGACCAGGTGTCGCCGATAAGCTCCGGGAGTATCAATTGCGCCTCGCTGACAAATGTGCCGCCGGAGAAAAGACCGCGCAGGCACGAGGCCCGCTTTTTTTTGGCGGCTTCTTTCTTCGCCAGTTCCCCGACCCTCAGGGTCATGTCGTAGATTATCTCGCGCGCCCTGCCCAGCTTCCAGCCTTTGCCCAGGCAGACGGCTTTATAAGCCGCCTCTTCAAGAGTTTTAGCCGGATAAAAGTCGTTCTTGATCTTTTCTTTTAGCTCGCCGCCGAGGAAGACGGCGACTACCGGCTTCTTTATTTTCTTTATTTCCGCGGTTATCTTTTTTAACACCTGCGGGTGGGGGGGCTTGGAAACTATAAGCAGGACTTCCGTTGCCGGGTCGGCGGCCAGCATTTTCAGGGCCTGGAGGAGCGTCAGCGCGCCGATCTCGATCTTTACGTCGCGCGAGCCGGTGCCTATGGCCTGCGAGATCCCGGCCCCCTCGTTGGAGATCAGTACGGTAACCTCCTGAAGGCCGGTGCCGGAGGCGGCTACGACCCCGATGTTCCCGCGCCTGACCGAGTTGGCGAAAGCTATGGGCGCGCCGTTAATTATAGCGGTGCCGCAGTCCGGGCCCATCAGGAGCAGGCCTTTTTTGGCCGCCGCCTTCTTCAGGGCCAGCTCGGTCCCGACCGGGACATTGTCGGAGAAGAGCATTACGTTCAAATTTTTATCGAGGCAGTCCGCGGCCAAAGCGCCGGCGAAGCGGCCCGCCACGGAGATCACGGCAAGGTTGGCGCCGTCCAGCATTTTAACCGCGTCGTCCAGCCCGGCGGCTTTGCGGTCCCCGCCCGAGGCGGCTTCGGAGGGCTTCTTGTTCAGAAGCGCCTCCGCGGCCTTTAAGGCCGCCGCGGCCGCAGCCGGGGTTTTGGCGCTTACCGCTATCGCGAGGTCGCTGTCGCCCGCGCTCAGGATCTCCTGCGTGAGGAGGCCGGAGGCCTTGATTATACCCTTGTTCTCTTTAGTAGCCATAACCACGGCGGAGTCTATCACCCCGGCGATAGCGTTGATCTTTTTCGCCACCTGCATAAGCGAGACAGAGTCGAAATACGCGCCTTTTTTAATAATTGTTTTTATCATATTGATCTCCATTAAATTTTCAGGCTTTAAGTACGTCCAGCAGCGCGAAAACAAGGCCCGCGCAGAAATCCGCTCCCGAGGTATGCCCGCTTTTAAGAGCGTCGGCGGCCGCCGCCTCCAGTTCCTTACTGCCGCTCCCGGCCAGGGCGCAGAGCAGACGGCGCACCTTCGCATTGACCTTCCCCTCGTAGGCGCAGCGCAGAGAAATGTTCGAGATGAGATTGTCGCCCTCGGCGCAGAAAAAAATCTGCTCTATGCGGGCTTCAGTGTCAAACCGCAGGTTCCGGAGCGCGAAATTGAATCCCGACAGGAGGCCGCTGATAAAGTCATCGCCCGACGGAGTAAGCCCGAGGCCCAGCCCCCGCATTATCCTGACCCCGCGGAAATAATCCCCCGCGTACAAATAAGCGGCGGCCTTTTTAAACCGGGCCAGGAGGTGCTTCTCGAAGACGCGGGCAAAATCCTTTTCCAGCGCGGGGTCGAAAATAAAGGCCAGGCTCCTGGGAGGCGCCTTGCGGCATAATATTTTAGACAGCGCGGCGGTATTGGCCCTTACGGTCCCAGGCCCGGCGTCCAGCAGCGGCATGCCGGAGGAATAAAGCACGGCCGGTTCCTTGCGCAGGCGATTCTCGTCCACGTAGAAATAGAACCGCGATGCGCGCAGGTGGGAGGCACCTGCGGGCAATTGTTTCAGGACCAGGTTAAACGGCCCGGCGCCCGTGCGGGGAGGCACAAGAGAGACGATGATCTTGCCCTTCCGGAAGTTCAGGGCGTTCGCGAACGCCGAATGCAGGCGGTAATCGCCCTCGGGAATGCTGTCGCCGTAAGAAAGTAGATCCATATTATTACACCGCGCGAGGAGCTGACCGGGTTAGCAAAACCTTCTTGAGGGCGAGGCTTGCATAGCGCCGAGCCCGAGAGATGAGGGAGGCCACGGTGTGGCCGACCGCGTTTTGCGTTCCGGTCAGCTCCGAACTACTGCCAGGGGAAAACTTTTCTTTCGCCGAGGAACGGGAACCTCTCTCTTGATTTTGCGACCAGCTCCCTGTCCACCGGAACCTCTGAGATAAAAATACCCTCGGCGGCGCCGGCGTCCACAACGGTTTTTCCGAGCGGGTCGAAGCACATCGAGTTGCCGGAATATTCAAGCTTGCCCTCGAGCCCGACGCGGTTCACACCGATGCAGTAGGCCTGGTTCTCGATGGCGCGCGCCCGCAGAAGCGTCATCCAGTGCTCGGAGCGGCGCATGGGCCAGGCCGCGATGACGACGTAGACGTCAGCCTTCGCGGCCATGTTCCAGAACAGGTAGGGAAAGCGGAGGTCGAAACAGACGGCGGGC
>JAVHPG010000385.1:0-21255 GCA_036170455.1 Elusimicrobiales bacterium | reverse complement strand
CCCGGGATCCTGACGGAGCAGCTTAACGGCATCGGCGTGCTGCAGGCTTTCAGCCGCGAGGCGGACGCCTCGGCCAGGATGGAGGCGCTGAACCAGAAGAGATTCACCGCGGATATAAGCGTCGAGATGTACACGGTGGTCTTCTTCCTCAGCATCGTGTTCCTGCACCCGGCGGCCACCGCGGCCGTCTTCCACTACGGCGGCAGGCTGGTGCTAAACGGGAAGATGACGGTGGGCGTCATCCTGCTGTTCGTCATGTACCTCGGCAATCTCTTCGACCCCATCTTCCGCTTCTCCGAGCATCTGAGCATCATACAGCGCTCCTTCTCGGCCGGGCACCGGATAGCGAAGATACTCGAGCTCAAGCCGGCCCTGACCGAGCCGGCCCGGCCCCATTACCTTAGCAGCGTCCGCGAGTCCATAGATTTCCGCAATGTCTGGATGCGCTACAAGGAAGACGCTTCCTGGGTGCTCAAGGACGTCTCCTTCAAGCTGCCGCGCGGCAAAAGCCTGGCAATCCTCGGCGAGACCGGCGGCGGCAAGACCACGGTGACCAGCCTGCTCTTCCGGTTCTACGATTTCCAAAAGGGCCATATCGAGATAGACGGCACCGATATCCGCAAGCTGAGCCTGGGCTCGCTGCGCGCGGCCATCGGCCTGGTGCAGCAGGACATCTACCTGTTCCCCGGCACGGTGATGGAGAACCTGAAGCTGATGGACGCCTCCATCCCCGACAGCCGCGTGCACGACGCCATCCGGCTGATGGGGATAGAAGCCTTCTTCAGGAAGCATCCTCTCGACAAGGTAATAAAGGAGAAGGGGGCGAACCTCTCCATCGGGGAAAAGCAGGTGATCTCGCTGGCCCGCGCAATGGTGCTGGACCAGGAGGTGCTGGTGCTCGACGAGGCGACCTCGAACATGGACCCGCATACCGAGCGCCTGATCACCACGGCTATCAAGAACCTGCTCAAGCATAAGACCGTGATAATCATAGCGCACCGGCTGTCCACGGTAAGGAACGCCGACCGGGTCATGATGATCTCCGGGGGCGAGGTCAAAGAGCTCGGCACGCACGAAGAGCTGCTCGCCAAAGACGGGCTCTACGCCAAATACAACCGCCTGCAGTCCGGGGAGGGCGAATGATCTTTACCCTGAAATGGTTGCTCCCCTACTGGCGCCGGCACGCCGTGCGCATGGTCGTCATCGTGGTTTTCGGCATGCTGAGCGCCGCGCTGCACGCCTACAACCCGCTGCTGATAAAGAACATCATCAACGGCCTCAGCGGGAACCCCGACCCGGAGTACCTCCGCCATAACGTGCTGCTGATCATCGGCGTCGGCTTCGGGCTGTTCGCGACCAATCTTATAGCGCAGCGCAACAGGGCGTGGATGAACGTCCGCCTCGAATGGGAGATCCGCCGCGACGCTTTCGACCACGTCGTCAAGATGGACCGCAACTTCTTCCACCGCTTCACCACGGGCGACCTGGTGGCCCGCCTCTCGGACGATATCTCCGAGAAGATCTCCTGGTTCGGCTGCTCGGGCGTCTTCCGCTTCGTCCAGGCCTGCTTTACGCTGACGGCGGCCGTGGGCATGATGTTCTACGTGAACCCGGCCTTCTCGCTCTGCGTGCTCCTGCCGCTGCCCTTCGTGCTGGTGTTCTCCATTAAGACAGGGCGGCTGCTCACCGGCAGGTACAAGGAGCTGCAGGATTCGATCACCAACCTCTTCGACTTCCTGGAGACCTGCTTTACCGGCATCCGCGTGATTAAGGCCAACGCCAAGGAGCCGTCCCAGCTGGAGTTCTTCAAGACCCGGACCGCCGCCCAGAGAGCCGCCGAGATCTCCACCGCCAAGCTGCAGATCATCTTCTCCTACTTCTGGCACGAGGCCGGCTTCATCTCCATCGCGCTGCTCTACACCGCGGGCGGCCTGATGGTGATAAACGGCCGCGCCACGCTGGGCGAACTGATCGCTTTCCAGTTCTACGCCGGCATGGTGGTGCAGCCCCTGATGGACATCAGCCAGTTCGTGGTGGCCGGCAACCGCGCCGGAGTTTCCATAGGGCGCGTCAACGAGCTGCTGACGGCGCGCTCCTCGCTGAAGTCGGGGCTGGGGGATAAAACCACCCCGGACCACATAACTTCGCTGGAATTCCGCGGGGCCGGCCTGAAGAACCCCAAGGGCGACGCCCTGCTTATCCGGGACATAACGTTTACGGCCGCCCGCGGCCAGCGCGTGGCCGTGGTCGGCAGGATCGGCTGCGGCAAGTCCACCCTGCTGTCGCTGGCGCTGCGCCTGGCCGAGCACGACGCGGGCGAGATGCTGGTCAACGGCACGGACATCCGCGAATGGAACCTCCATCTTTTCAGGGAGCGCGTAGGCTATACCTCGCAGGAGGCGTCCATCTTCAGCGGGACGCTGCGCGACAATATCCTGATGGACCGCACTTTCGGAGTCAGGCCGGGGATGCTGGAGAGGGCCCTGGAAACCGCGCAGCTAGCCCGCGAGCTGCACAAATTCCCTAAAGGCCTGGATACCGTGGTAGGCACGCGCGGCTTCGCCCTTTCCGGCGGCCAGAAACAGCGCGTAGCCATCGCCCGCGCGCTGCTGACCGGGCCCGACGTGCTGCTGCTCGACGACGCCACCAGCGCCATGGACGCCCAGACCGAGGACCAGTTCTGGAAGGCTTTCCGCAAGGGGCACCCGGACGCGCTCTGCCTGGCCGTCACGCACCGCTTAAAGACCATCGAGACCTCTGACCTGATCCTGGTCCTCGAGAACGGGGGCCTGGCGGAGAAAGGGACGCACGCCGAGCTGATGGCGCGCAACGGCGTCTACAAACAGATCTACGAGCGCCAGAAGCTGAAAGAGGAGCTGGGCGGGGGGGCGGAGAAGAATGCAAGCTGAAAGGACCGACTACCTTATCATAGGCGCGGGGATAATAGGGCTTACGCTGGCCCGCCAGCTCCAGGAAAGATATCCCCCAAAAAAGATCCTGCTCCTCGAGAAGGAGCCGGACGTCGCCCGCCACAGCAGCGGCCGCAACAGCGGCGTCCTGCATGCCGGTTTTTATTATACTTCTAACTCCCTTAAGGCCCGCTTCACCAGGGACGGGAACGCGGAGATGAAAAAGTACTGCAGGGACAACGGCCTGGCCCTGAACGAGTGCGGCAAAGTAGTGGTCGCCGACGATGAAACCGAGCTGCAGGCCCTGTACGAGCTTGAAAAGCGCGGAAAAGCCAACGGGGTGGAAGTCCGCATTATCGATGAGAACGAGCTTGCCGCGATAGAGCCGAACGCGAAGACTTTCCGAAAAGCTTTATATTCCCCGGCGACCGCCACGGTGGATCCCGTAGAAATAAACACCTGCCTTAAAAACCAGCTGTTAAAATCCGGCGCGCAGATACTGTTCGGGGAGGGCTACGCGGCGCTTGCCGCTGAAAATACGGTAAGGACCACGAAAGGCCGCCTTATAGAGGCCGCCCGCATTATAAACGCCGCCGGCCTTTATGCCGACAAGATAGCCCGGGATTTCGGCTTCTCTAAGAATTACGTAATAATTCCTTTCAAGGGTATCTACTTGAAATATACCGGCGCGGTCGCGCCTCTCAAAGTGAACGTGTACCCGGTCCCTAACCTCAGGAACCCGTTCCTCGGCGTGCACTACACCGTGACGGTAGACGGGCACGTGAAGCTCGGCCCGACGGCGATACCGGCTTTCTGGCGCGAAAATTACGAAGGGTTGGAGAATTTCAGATTTTCCGAGCTGCTGCAGACGGCCGCCTATGAGGGCCTTCTTTTTCTGACAAATTCCTTCGGCTTCAGGAGCCTGGCCTGGGAGGAGATGCGGAAGTACTACAAACCTTTCTTCGTCGGGCTGGGTAAAAAGCTCGTAAAAAAGACAGACGCGGACGGCTTCAACGAATGGACCAGGCCCGGTATCCGCGCGCAGCTCCTGAACACCCGGACCCGGGAGCTGGTGCAGGATTTCGTAGTGGAAGGGGACAAAGCCAGCATCCACATCCTGAACGCCGTAAGCCCCGCCTTCACGGGGAGCTTCCCGTTCACCAGGTGGATAATCGAAACTCGCCTGCTCCCCTAAACTCCGGCCTCACCTCATAAAAAGCATTACCATCACCTGCGCGGAGATTATGCGCATGATCATGACCAGCGGGTAGACCGTGGCGTAGGACATGGCCGACAGGTTGGAGGGGCTCATGGCGTTGGCGAAAGCGAGCGCGGGGGGATCGGTCATAGAGCCGGCCAGGGCGCCGCAGAGCGAGACATAATTCAACTTGAGCCTGGCTTTCGCGAAGATACCGACTATAAGGATAGGCAGCACCGTGATCAGGAAAGAGAACAGCACTATGTGCAGGCCGTTCCCGTTAAGCAGCGTTTCAAAGAACTGTCCGCCGGCCTTCAGGCCCACGCAGGAGAGGAACAGAACTATCCCCAGCTCCCGCAGCATCAAATTGCCCGCCGGCGGCAGGTACCAGTTGAGCGGGCCGATATGCTGCACATAGCTCAGCACGATGGCCATGATAAGCGGGCCGCCGGCCAGACCAAGCTTCACCGGTCCTGAAAGACCGGGGATGGAAAAAGGAATGGAGCCGAGGAATACCCCGGCGGCGATGCCGATAAAGGCCGGGATCAGCTGCGGATGGTTCAGGTCCTTCGGCGAATTACCCAGCGTCTCCGCGGCCTTGGCCACCGCGGCTTCCTCGCCGACCAGGACCAGATTATCGGCGAACTGAAGCACGTAGGATTCTGACACCAGGAATTCTACGTCGGCGCGTGTCACCCGCGTGGCCAGGACGTCGTATTTTGACTCGAGGCCGAGCTCTTCCAGGGTCTTGCCTATTACTTCCTTATGCGTGACTATGACGCGGGAATGGGTGATGCGGCTGGGCATCTTCTTCAGGTCCACCCCGCTGCTGGAACCCACCACCACCGTGAACTTGCGGATATTCTCCGCCAGCCCTACCGCCAGGAGCACGTCCCCTATATGGATCACGGTATCGTCGTGCGCCACGCCCAACTGGCCCCCGTGGTAAGTCCGGGAAACCACTACCCCCAGCTCGTTTATCGCTGGGATATCCTTCACCTGGAGGCCCTCCAGGTTCTTGTTCTCCACGGCTATGCTCGCATTGGTAAGCGCCGAGGCGGCCTTCTCGGAGTGAACCAGTATCATATCCTGCGCGGCCTGCTGCCGGAAGAGCCGGCGTATCAGGATCATAGTCAGGATCACACCGAGGATGGCGCCGGGGTAGGCCAGCGCGTAGCCTACCGAGGCGCTGTTAGCCGCCTCGGTGCCCAGCGCACCGAGGGTCTGCTGCGCGGCGGCGAGGGCGGGGGTATTCGTGACCGCGCCGGCATACATACCGACCGCCGTAGCGATATCCAGCCCGGCCAGCCTGGCCGCGGCGAGGGTTACGCCCACGCCGGCAAGGACTATCCCGGCCGCCAGCAGGTTAAGCTGCAGCCCCTGCTTGCGGAAAGAGGAAAAAAAGCCGGGGCCTACCTGCGTGCCTATGGAATAAACGAAGAGTATAAGGCCGAAATCCCTCAGGAACTCCAGCGTTTCAGGATTTATGTTCAGGCCCAGGTGGCCGGAAAGGATGCCGGAAAAGAGGACCCCGGCTATGCCAAGGTTTATCCCGGATATTTTTACGTTCCCCAGCGCGAGACCGAAGGCCGCCACCAGCATGATGACAAAGACCGACCAGGCTACGGATTCAGGCGAGAAAAACAGGAAAAGGAAGTCCATAAGGTCTCCTGTGATGCGTTCCGCTGCAATAATTCTACTATAATACCCGCGCTGCGCCCTCCCAGTTAAACTTCTATTCCCATTAGGTTATTTAATACTATATTAACAGACCATCGAACGCAGCAGGAGAGACTATGATTTCCAAAGCTGAAAAACGCAATCCCTGGCTTTTCGTCCCCACCACCTATTTCGCCGAGGGCCTGCCTTATATCCTCATCAATTCCGTTTCCGTCATCATCTACAAGAACATGGGCGTCTCCAACGCAGAGATGGCCTTCTGGACCAGCTGGCTGTACCTGCCCTGGGTGATAAAGATGCTCTGGGGCCCGATGGTGGACATGTATGGCACGCGCCGCGGCTGGATGGTCTGGACCCAGCTTATACTGGCCTGCTGCCTCGGCGCCTCCGCCCTGTCCTTCACCGGACAGCATTTCTTCGCCGTGTCTCTGCTGTCTTTCGCCGCTGGCGCTTTCATCTCTGCCACGCACGATATAGCGGTGGACGGCTTCTACATGCTGGCGCTGAGCAAGGCGGACCAGGCTTTCTTCGTCGGCATCCGTTCGATGTTCTACCGCTTCGCCATGATCTTCGGCACCGGCTTCCTGGTCTTCCGGGCCGGCAAGCTCCAGGAAGCGGGAAAGAGCGCCGCCGCCAGCTGGGGCACGATGCTGACCATTTCTGCCGTGCTGTTCCTGGCTTTATTCCTTTATCACAAGTTCATGCTCCCTTACCCCACGGAAGACCAGCCGAAAGCAAAGGCCGAGGCCAAAATCATTCTGCGCTCGATCCTGACCCTGGCCGGCTACCTTGAGGCTGCCGGCCTGCTTATCTGGTTTTTCACCAATATTCAAGGCCTCGGCGAAGTGCTGGCCTGGAAGCTGCCGTGGCTCAAGGCGGCCGTCTGGTTCGCAGGCCTGCCGGTAGTCTGGCAAAAGTTGGGAGTGGCCGCCCTGATAGTTGCGGCGCTGGTTTTCGCCTGCAAGCGCTATCTCTTCCCGAGGATGAAAGCGAAAATGGCCGAAGAGGGGAACTCTTTCAACGAGGCCTTTATCTCGTATTTCACGCAGGACGGGATCGGTTATATAGTGGCCTTTATCCTGTTCTATCGCCTGGCCGAGGCCATGCTCCTGAAACTCACCCAGCCCTTCCTGCTCGACACAGTGGAAAAAGGCGGCCTGGCTATAACGACGGCCGAGGTAGGGATCATCTACGGCACCATAGGGATGATAGCCCTGATCGCGGGCGGACTCCTGGGCGGGTGGTTCATCTCCAAATATGGCTTCCGCCGCTGCCTGTGGCCGATGGTGCTCGCCCTGCATGTGCCGGATGTCTTCTACCTCTACATGGCCTACGCTCAACCGGCTCTGCAGCAGATAAGCATCCTGGGGCGCAGCATACCGTTCGGCCCAGTGCCGCTGCTGGTGGCGGCGGAGCAGTTCGGCTACGGCCTCGGCCTGACGGCTTTTACAGTGTACCTGATGATGATCTGCAAAGGCAAGTACAAGACAGCGCATTTCGCCATCTCCACCGGGATAATGGCGCTGGGCATGATGGTGCCCGGCATGATAAGCGGCATGCTGCAGCAGGCCGTGGGCTACCGGCACTTCTTCCTGTGGGTCTGCATCCTGACCGTGCCGGGCATCCTGCTCATCTTTAAACTGCCGGTAAAGGATGAGGAGGCGAAGCCGGCCTGACCGCCATCCCCGACGAAAAAGCCCGCTTTTGCGGGCTTTTTCATTTTCTGCGTCCGGCTGCCCGGTTTAACGCCGCTGCGGGTGATAATGGGTGTAGACCTTGCGGATGTGATGGAACTTCTCGTAAAGCGTTTTCTCGGCGAGAGTGGCGATATTATCGCCCTCGCTGACGGAAAGGCTTCCATCCACGCAGAACTTCAGGTTCACCATAAAATGCGGCCCGAAACGGTGCGCGTGGACTTCCTCGACCGCCAGGACCCCTTCCACGCCGGCCAAGGCCTCGCGGATCTGGAGGTCCAGCTCCTTCCCGGGCACGGTATCCATCAGTTCCATCGCGGCTTCTTTGAGTATCCCTATGCCCGTCTTCAGGATGAACAGCGCCACCACCGAGCCGGCCAGCGGGTCCACCCAGGTAAAGCCTGCCAGTGCCAGTACTATGCCCGCGGCCGCCGCCGCGGAGGCCATGATATCGTTGACGTGGTCCTTAGCCAGGGCCGCCACCACCGGGTTGGCGGTCGCGGCGCCGACGCTGCGCGTCTTTATGGCCAGGCCGATCTTAAGGGCGATGGTGAAGAGCGCCGTCCACAATGCGTAGACGGATACTTTCGAGGCTTCCTCCAGCCCCCTGTAGATATGCCAACCGCGGTCGGCCGACTCCCAGAAAATGGCCACGCCGGTAGTAATGACAAAGGCGCCCACGACCAGCGCCGCTATGGTCTCGAACTGCGCGTGCCCGTACGGGTGCTCATCGTCAGCGGGCTCGCGAGAGAGCTTCACGAAGATCTTGACCGCTATATAGTAGACAAAATCAGAGGTCGAATTAATGCCGTCGGCCAACAGCGCCGCGCTGTGGCCGGCGATGCCGACAGTGGTCTTGAGAACGGCCAGGAAGATATTGGAGTAAAGGCCGATATCTACGGCAAAATCACAGGCGTCGTTGCGCCCCTCCGTCATGTCCCGATTCCGGTCTTCGATCATATTATATGAGACTAAAGCAAAGCCCGCCTGTATTCCTTTCAAAAAACCCAGGCGGGCCCGTGCGCCCCGTCAGCGAAGAGGGACTGCTTGTGAGCTAATTTACGCGTGCATTAAATTGAGTTTCACTCAATTTACTCGCACTTAATGCACTGCACGGGGCAGTTGGCGGCGGCCGATTTGCAGGCCTCTTCCCTGCCGGCGGGCACGGGGGTGACCTTCACAGCGGCCTTGTCCGCGGCCATCTCGAAAATATCGGGGCAGTCATTAACGCAAAGACCGCAACCTATGCAGGCATCCGTGTCTATAGTAGCTTTCATGTTAGTACCTCCGTAAAGTTATTTCAAAATCCTATAACTTAATTATACTTAAAGTTGCCGGCACGACTCAATGACGGGAGTCAAAGGCTATGCACGTGCCGCATCGGCACTATCTTGTGCCGTAACAAGAGCTATGCTCATCAGACGGCCAGACGGCTAAAGCCGGCGGCGCCGCGGGCCGCCGCTACTCGCTTATGCGCCGCTCGGTGGTTTTGTCGAACACGTGCATATTCTGGTAGTTGAAGCACAGGCTTACCGCACTGCCCGGGCTGCGGTTAAAGAAGGCTTCCACCGTGGCCAGGAGGCGCTGGCCGCCTACTTTAAGATAAAGGTTCTCGCGGTGCCCCAGGAGCTCACAAACCTCGAGCACGCCGGTTATAGAGGCGGAGCATTTCTCACCGCCGGGGCGTTCCACCAGCACGTCGTCCGGCCTTATCCCCAGTACGACCTCGCGGCCGTCGCTCGCCTCTTTTTGCGGCAGAACGAAAGCGGGGACCGGCAGGGTGATAAATTCATTGGAGAAGACCGAGACGCCGCCCTTTACGGAGAGCTTGCCGGAAAGGAAATTCATGGTGGGGCTGCCGATAAAGCCGGCGACGAAAAGGTTCACTGGCTTGCGGTAGACCTCTATCGGTGAGCCGACCTGCTGGACGATGCCGTGGTTCATGATGACGATGCGGCCGGCCAGCGTCATGGCCTCCACCTGGTCGTGGGTGACGTAGATTATGGTGGCGTTGAGGCGCTGGTAAAGCTTTGCGATCTCTACGCGCATCTCCTCGCGCAGCTTGGCGTCCAGGTTGGACAGGGGCTCGTCGAAGAGGAACACCTTGGGCTTCCGCACTATGGCGCGGCCTATCGCCACGCGCTGGCGCTGGCCGCCGGAGAGCTGCTTAGGCATGCGCTTGAGGAATTTATTCAGCTGCAGGATATTAGCCGCCTCGGTAACGCGCGCGGCTATCTCCGCCTTAGCCATCTTCCTGAGGCGCAGGGCGAAGTTCATGTTCTCTTCCACCGTCATATGCGGGTAGAGCGCGTAATCCTGGAAAACCATGGCTATCTCGCGCTTGGAGGGGTGCAGGTCGTTCACCAGCAAATTGTCGATGAAGATCTCGCCGTCGGAGACCTCCTCCAGGCCCGCCAGCATCCGCAGCAGCGTGGTCTTGCCGCAGCCGGAGGGGCCGACTATCACCACGAACTCATGGTCCTTGATATCGACGTCCACGCCGCTGAGCACGAGGTTGTCGCCGAACTTCTTGACGATCTTCTTAAATTGCACCGTAGCCATAAATTATCCTTTCACGCTGCCGAGGGTGAGGCCGGAGATCAGCCACTTGGAAGAATACAGGAAAACACAAAGCACGGGGATGGTGACCAGCATGGAACCGGCGGCGAACATGCCCCACTGGGTGATATACTGGCCCTGCAGCTCGAACAGGCCCAGCGTCCAGGTGTACTGTCTGGAGCTGAACAGCACGACGCGGGCCACCAGGTATTCGTTCCAGGCGGTGGTGAAATTAAAGAGAAAGGCGATGCTCAGCGCCGGGGTGGAGAGAGGGAGAATGATGCGCCAGAAAGCGCCCACCTGGCTGGTTCCGTCAACAAGTGCCGCTTCCTCGAGCGAGTGGGGGATCGTGTCGTAGTAGCCCTTGAGGATCCAGATGCTGAAAGGCAGCGAGGAGACCGAGTAGGCTATGATCATGCCCAGGTAGGTGTTCATCAGCTTCAGCTTCATGATCATCAGGAACAGGGGCAGGATCAGCATGCCCGCCGGGATCATCTGGCTGGAAAGCAGGAGGATCATCCCGGCTTTCTTGCCGGGGAAGCGGAAGCGGGAGAACGCGTAGGCCGCCGTGGAGGCCAGCGACACGCCGATGAAAGAGGTGGCCAGGGTGATGAGGAGGGAGTTCCACAGCCAGCGCAGGAACATAGTATCGCCCAGCAGCTTCGTATAGGAGACGAAGGTAGCGCCGGCGGGGATGATGGCGAGGTCCATGGACACCAGCTTGTCGCCCGGGCGCAGGGAAACCGAGAAGATCCTGAGCAGGGGATAGACGCAGGCCGCGGCGAACAGGATCAAGCCGGCGTGGAGCAGGAGATGGTTAAGGCGCTTTCTCTTCGCGGCCGCGGACAGTTCTTTCTTCATATTATCTCTCATCCTTGGCGGCGTCGAAACTCTTGAGGTAAAAAACCGAGAAGAAGAAGAGCATCGCGAACACGACGATGGCGAAGGCCGCGGAATAGCTGTAGCGGTTATAGGTGAAAGCGGCCTTGTACAGCGCCGAGACCAGGATATCGGCCTGCTCGGTCCCGCCCGCCTGGCCGGTAACGAGGTAAATTACGTTTATATTGTTGAAGGTCCAGACCGTGCCTAACGTGACCGCGGGCATCATTACCGGGCGCACCAGCGGCAGCGTAATAAACCGCAGCTTCTGGAAATAGGAGGCGCCGTCTATGTCGGCCGCGTCGTAGTACGAGCTGGAGATGGACTGCAGGCCGCCTAGGATGACCACCATCATAAAGGGGATGCCCAGCCAGATGTTGATGAGCGTGCAGGTAAGCAGCGGATAATCGGTCAGCCACTGCACCGGGGCCACGCCGAGATGGGCCAGGAAGGGGAAAACATTCAGGAGTTTGGCAATGACGATATTTACAAAGCCGTTAGTGGCGTGGAACTCGCCGCGCATGGCCAGCACCGCCACAACCTGCGGCATAGCCCAGGGGATCACCAGCAGGGTGCGGTAAAAGCCCTTGAAGCGGATGCTGTTATTCAGCATCAGGGCGAGGATGAAGCCGCCCAGGACATGGAAGAAAACGTTAGAGAAGGTCCACACCAGCGTGCGCAGCAGCAGCTGCCAGAAGGTGGTCTCGGAAAGCGGGGAGGTGGTGAAGACCTTGATATACTGGTCTATTCCGACGAAGGGGAGCGTGCCGGTGTTCTTCCACATCATGATGGTGGTGAGCTTCAGGTCGTGGAAAGAAAGGTATACCTCGAACACGAAGGGATAGACCAGCAGCAGCGCCAGGCCGACGAAAGCCGGGGCGAGCAGCAGGTAAGGAACGGTATGGCGGCCTTTTACCGCGTAGCGGAAAAACACAGCGATCGCGGCCTCCGCCGCCAGAAAAGACAGCCAGAGCCTGAAAGTATAGCCGCCGAGCAGACCGCCGAAGACCGCCAGCGCGAGCGCGGGAAAGACGGCGAGGACAGCGGGGAAGAACCAGGAGCGGGCGTAGAATTTGAAATGCGAATATAAATAGCCGACGAGCGCGGCCACTCCCGCTGCTACGAGGAGAATGAACCAGCTGACTTCGCCTATCGACGTTAAAATATTCATCTTCTTTTCCCAGCTTCCTGTCCCGGGCTTCCGATCCCCGATTTTCGATTCCCGATCCCCGATTTTATTTACTGGTTCATTTCCGCTATCTTCTTATCGGTATTCTCCTGCATCTTGCGAACGGCGGTATCCACATCAAGCTTGCGCGTAGTGGCCATGCCCAGGTAATTCCGCGCGGAATCCCAGACGGCGCGCATTTCCGTGGCCATCGGCATAGGCCGGCCCTTCAGGATCTGGTCCAGCGAGATGCGCGAAACCTCGTCGGAAGTTATTTCAGGGGCGGCGCCGGCCGCCTTAAGGGCGGGCAGGCGGGTAAGCGCCTGGTACTGCTTCACCTGGTTCTCTTTGGAGGTATAGAATTCGAGCAGGCGCTTCAGTATCGCCAGTTTTTCGGGCCTGGCTCCGGCGCTGACCATGAAATACTTGCCGCTTACCATGGGAGAGGGATAAAGCCCGGTCTTTGAAAGCTTCGGTATAACGCAGAGGCCGAAATCCTTCTTGAGCTGCTTCTGGTACATCGAGATAGCCCAGTCGCCGTTGATGATGAAAGCGGCCTGCCCTTCCTTGAACATGGAGTCCATGCAGTTATAGTCGCACTCCATCGGGACGTACTTCTTCTCGTATTTCAGGTCCAGGTAAAAATTAACCGTGTCGCGCATCGCCTGGGTGTCGAGGGTGGGCTTTTTTCCGTCCATCGGCCAGCCGCCGAAGGCGCCCAGCCAGGGCATCATCCAGAACGGCTCGCCCATGTCGAAGGCCATGCAGCGCTGCAGCTTTAGCTGCTTGGCGGGACCCGCGCAAAAGGCGAAGAGCTCGTCCGTGGTTTTAGGGGGGGAGCCGACCAGCCTCTTGTTATAGAACATCATCAGGTGGTTACCGTTGGAGACCGGCACGCCCCAGGCATGCCCGTCGAGCGTTATGGCGTCCACCACCGGCTTGTTGTAGCGGGAGAAATCGAAAAGCCCGTCGAGGGGCATGATGAACCCGGAGACGGCGTAGAGACCGGCGGTATCGGAGGGGCCGAGCAGCAGGTCGGGCGGCACCCCCGCCAGCGAAGCGGCCTGGAACTGGGAGCGCAGGTCCTCGGTCTGGTAATGGGTGCGGGTGATCTCGAGGCCGGCGTTCTCCGGCAGTTTTTTGAAGGCTTCGAAAACGGAGTCTATGTAGGGGGCGACCTGGGCGTCTTCCTGTTCCCAGACCACGATGGTCTTTGAAGTGTCGGCGGCGGGTCGGGAACAGGCGGAGAGCGCCCCGGCGGCTGCTAAGATTAAGAGTTTGCTTTTCACCCTGTCCCTTTTAAAGCATCCCGATGACTGATACTGTAATTCTAACAAATAAACCGCCGTTTTTCTGAGCTATAATTACTTCGGCGGCCGCCGCCGCGAAAAGCTGTATCTGCATAGGCTGGGCGGGGGTCGGAAAGAACGGCCTGCCCGAGGCGGTCTATGCGCAGCACGGGCTGAAGTGCGGAGCGCCGAAGGGCGCCGGGCGCATCTTAAAAGTCCTGAAAGAATGGGCCGGAAACCGCGGGTGAAGTATATAACCGACAGCTGGACAGGAGCGCTTCGCCTGAAGCGGCCATGCGTGAAATAGCCGTGAGCATGCGGGTGAACGGCGCTAACCTGGACGGTCAGGCAAGGGAAGCGGCCAGCGCTTTGAGCTCCTCGGGAGTGCCCAGCGCGACGAGCACGTCGCCTTTTTTAAGTTTGACTTCCGGCAGCGGGTTTATTTCGTAGTCCTGGTTCGCCTGGTTTTTCAAGGCTACAACCAGGGCGCCTTTGCTCCCGGCGCCCTTGAATTCGCCAAGCGGCCGGCCCTCCGCCTTCTCTCCGGCCTCTATATCCTCGAAGCGGACGCCCGCTTTCTGCCCGCGCAGCATCGAGTCCAGGAACTTGACCGTCGCCGGGCGCAGCATCTCCGAGGCCATGCGCAGCCCGCCTATATGGGAGGGGTTTATCACGATGTCCGCGCCGGCGCGCATAAGCTTGTCCGTCATCTCCGGGTTGTGCTCGTTCTGGACCGTTACTATCCTGACTGCCGGATTAAGGCCCTTCGCGGTGATGGCGATGAAAGCGTTGTCCTTGTCGTTGGAGAGCGCGCAGAAAATGCCCTGCGCCTTGCGGACCCCGGCGGCCTCGAGGGTGGAGCAGGAGGAGGCGTCCCCGGTTACTACGCACCAGCCCCTCCCCATGAACTTTTTAACTTCCTCTTCCCTGATGACGACCAGCGAGAACAGCCGGGAAGTCTTTGAGAGTTCATCGCAGACGCTCAGCCCGGAACGGGTGGCGCCGCAGACGATATAGTGATTTTCCAGGTCTTCGAGTTTTCCCTGCATTTTAAACCTCCGGATAGCTTCTTTGAGCCCGCCCTTCAATAAAAGTTCGGTGATACTCGTAAAAATATAGGTCATGACGCCGATGCCGCCGATGATAAGCACCAGGGTGAAGGCCCGTCCGGCGGTGCTGAGCGGGTGCGTCTCGCCGTAGCCTATGGTGGCCAGCGTTATTACCGTCATGTAAAGACTGTCGAGGAAATCCCAGTGCTCTATCATGGAATAGCCGGTCACACCGGCGGAGCAGAGCAGCACCAGCACGGCGAGGGGAGTGAGTATTCCGGACCTGATATCCTTCATGAACGGGTCAAGCTTTACCTCCGGACGGGCCCTTCCCGTGAGGCTGCGCCGCGATCGTCCCCGGGGGCGGATTTGCCTCTACTTTGAGGAGATCAGGCTTGGAGGCGCACTGTTTTGCGAAGGCGGCGTCCCGGAGGCTGTTGCGGTACTCGGGATGCTGGAAGGTGTAATTAAACTTGGTATGGATATCGTATTTCCCGCCAAGCAGGCCGGCCACGTCTTCCACGAAGACGCGCTCTTCGTCCGTGGGGATCACGAAAACCTTGACCTTGGAGCCCCTGGCCGAGATATCGGTCTCGGCGTTGCGCGTCCTTGAAATTAAATTTTTCTCGGGGTCGAACTTGATGCCGAGGAAATCGAGGTCCTCGAGCGAGCCGGCCCTGGTAAGAGAGCCCATCTCGCCTACGCCGGCCGTAAAAACCACCGCGTCTATGCCGCCCACGGCGGCGGCGTAAGCGCCTATATATTTTTTTATCCGGTAGGTCTCTATGGCGATAGCCAGCCTGGCGCGCTCGTCGCCGTGCTCGGCGGCGACCTCTACGTCGCGGCGGTCGGTGTACTGCTCGGTGATGCCGAGGATCCCGGATTTCTTGTTGAGGATAGCGTCCATCTCTCCGGGACCGAGGTATTCTCGGGCCATGACATAAAGCGGAATAGCCGGGTCGTGGTCGCCGGCGCGCGTGCCCATTACGAGGCCTTCAAGGGGGGTGAAGCCCATGCTGGTGTCGTAGGAGAGGCCGTTCTTTACCGCGTTAACGGAGGCCCCGTTGCCGATATGGCAGATGACGACGTTCGTTTTAAAGGGGTCCTTCCTGAGCAGCACGGCGGCGCGCTTGGCGACGTAAAGGAAAGAGGTCCCGTGGAAGCCGTAGCGGCGGATGCCGTACTTCCAGTACCACTTGCGCGGCAGGGCGTAGGTGTAGGACGAGGGAGGCATGGTCTGGTGCCAGGCCGTGTCCATGATGGCCATATGCGGGATCCGGGGCATCAGCTCCCGGGCCGCCTCGACGCCCTGTATGTTAGGGGGGTTGTGAAGCGGGGCCAGCGAGGAAAGCTCGCGGAAAGTCTCAAGGATCTTGTCGTCGATGATGACGGACTTCACGAAGCGCTCGCCGCCGTGTACGACGCGGTGCCCGACAGCCGAGATCCCGGCGAGGCTGTCGATAACGCCGTTGGTCCCGTCCGTCAGCGTGGAAAGGATCAGCTTTATAGCTTCTTTATGGGTGGCGCAGTCCTGTTTCAGGACGACCTTGTCGCGGCCGGGGGCCTCGTGGCCTATGCAGGAGCCGCCGATGCCGACGCGCTCTACCACGCCCGAAGCGAGCGGGATCTTTGTCTGCCAGTCGAAAAGGGAATATTTTACGGAGGAGCTTCCGCAGTTAAGGCATAATATTTTCATGATGTACTTCTCATCATAAACTAAATCTCAGCGCTAAAGAACGGTCCTAAATCAATTGCCTGACTGATTTGCGGCAATCGGCGCCTGCATAGCGGCTGACCGGAACCGCTGTCTTATTCTACAAAATTACCGGGAAGTTGCGATTTTTGGTAGTATTTCCGGTAGCTGGAGCGAACTATGAAAAAAAAGCTGATCCTGGGTGCGGCCGCGCTGCTGACGTCCGTGGGCGGATATTATATAAGCGGCGGGATGGCGGCGGCGGAGGTTGTAAGAAAACTCTCCGGCCTGCGCGTCTCCCTGGAGCTATACAGGCAGGAATACAAGCGGCTGCCGGCGTCCTTCGGCGAAACTCTCAGGACCGGCACGCTCGAGGAGGCCCCTGCGCTGAAACTCCCCGGCCACTTGAAGAACTCTTCGGTAAAGGATATGACCTCGATGCTGATCAGGGACTCGGGCGGCTGGGCCTATGTGAATAACCCCGGAGACAGGGCTTTCGGCCTGCTTTATATCGACTGCGCGCACAAGGACGAGAGAGGCAGGTTCTGGAGCGAATTTTAAGACGAGGGGCGCTTAAGCTTTCTTTTGCGCCATGGTGTCTTCATAAAGGCGCAGGAGAATATTGGCGACTACGGGCACGGACATATTGTTGTTTACGTAGTCAAAAGCCATTTTGGAGATGCTGTGGCACGCGGCGGAGTCGCCGATCAGGCGTATCACCGCCCTCGCGCAGGAGAGCGGATTGCCCGGTTCCACGAGGAGGCCGTTGCGCTCGTTAACGGTAAAATCGCTCAGCCCCTTGATCCGGGGAACCACGCATGGCACGCCGGAAGCCTGCGCCTCTATCAAAGACATAGAAAGCCCGGCGCGGCCCGAGGTTTTGGCGTAGATGTGCATCATCGCCATCACCTCGGGAATATCGTTGCGGTCCCAGAGTATGTCCACCTTGTGGCTTATCCCAAGGCCCCGTGCAAGCTCCCGTATCCTCCCGTCGTTGACGCCCACGATCATAAAATTGGTTTCAGGCATGACGTCGAGTACTTCCTTGGCCATCATCAGGAACAGCTCCTGCTCCTTCAAAGTCCTGTCCATGCTTATGGTCCCGACCTTGTAAGGGCGCTGCTGGAACATGGCCGGCTTTATCAGCATGGCGCTTTCCCAGCGGCCGATATTCAGGCAGGGCGGCACCATGAAAGTGCGCTGCGGCTCTATGCCGGCGATAGAGAATTCCTCCTGAACCGAGTTGCACGCGCCGAAATACAGGTCCACGTAAGGTTGCAGCTGCGCCAGCTTTTCAAAGCTCTTCGGGCTGCCCAGTTTTATCTGCGTAAAGAAGACGCGCGAAGAGACCCTGGTTTTTTTCAGGGACATGGGGCTGACGCCGGGCATATTGTAGAAATGCGCTACGTCCCAGCCGTCGGTATCGAAGAAGCCGAACTTGGCGCCCATGGTAAAAGGGCGGGCCTCTACCTTAAGCTTGGCGCACTCGGCGTAAAGGGGGGAATTTTTAGAGCATAGGACCGCGGCGGCATGCCCGAGTTTCGAGAAGCGAGCGGCCATGTGCAGCGCCTGGTAGGCTACGATGTCCCAGCCGGGCGAGTCGCAGATATTAAGTATTTTCACCTGGGCGCCTCCCGCGCCTGTTCCCGGCTTTTAAAGGCGGCCAGCTTCTCCAGCTCGCGACGGGCGTTCTTCACATACGCCTCGTCACGTGACGTGGCGGCTATATCGGCGTAGATGGCGGCGGCCGCCGCGTAATTGCCGGACTTTTTATTAAGGAAGGCGGCCAGCTGTTTGAGCATCACGGGGCAGTCCGGATCCTGCAGGATAGGGGCTATTGCCTCCGCTACCGCGACCGGGTTCCCTGATTTGCTGTAGCCTACGGCAGCCAGCATCGTAAGATATTTCCATTCCCGCGGATTATATTTAAGGGCGTAGTTAAGGAGTTCCGCGGCCTCTTCGCCGCGCTTCATATTGAAGGCCAGCGAGGCGGCCCCGTAAAGGCCGGCGGCGGTAAAGGCGGGGTCTACTTCCAGCACATGGCGGGCCATGGGAAGGAACAGCGGGTATTTACCCTCGCCGTAATGCTCTTCTTCGTGGTGGTCGAGACCGGCCCCGCCGGACTCTTCTTCCCCGGTAAATTCCCTGGTGCCGTAGTACTGCATCAGACGTATGAACCAGAGGTCGGCGAAAAGCCGCCGGGCGCCCAGGGCGAGGGCCATCATGTCTCCGGTCGCGCCGGCGGAGGGCACCCGCATTTCCGAGGGCGGAGGGAAGGGACTTACGTAGCGGCGCGAGGAGAAGCCGGCCGCGGCCCAGGCAAGGACCGCGGCGGCCAGGATAAGGAGGCCGCGCCCGCGCGCGCCCGCTTTCGCGGAGGGGATCGCCTGCATCAAAATTCCTTCCTCGAAAGCAGCCAGAGGGCGCCAAGGAAAGAAGCCGCTGCCCAGGCCGCGGCGGGAAAAAGCACGGACGGCCCGAGGGCGGAGGCGGCGCCGGCGGCGTCGCGCGCGTTAAAAAACTGCAGGTTGGGAATTAGCCATAGAAAAGCCGTAAGGACGGCCCCCTGAAGGCCGGGCGCCCGCTCTGCAAGGAACCGGGCCTCGGAGGCGAAATGCCCCAGCGTCCACATTATCGAGGAAATGACCAGGGTGGAAACCGGGGAGGTGGAAAACAGGGAGACAAAAAAAGCGAAAGAGATGATGATAGCCAGCTTCAGGAAGGTTCCGGCCAGCGCCCAGGCGTAGAAAGCCGGAAGGCCGAACCCCCTGAAAGCCAGCAGGGAAAGGTGCATGGCGGCCATTACGACAAGCATCAGCCCCGCCGTTAGCAGCGCGCCGCACAGCTTGCCGGCAAGGTAAGCCCAGCGCGGAACGGGGCGGGAAAATACCAGGTAAATTGTTTTCGTCTCCGCCTCCCTGAGCAGCGCCGAGGAAGCGCCGAAAAGAGAATAGGCCAGCGCGGTAAGCTCTATCAGCGCAAGACCGAAATCAGCCAGCACCCGCGCCTCCTGGTCGACGGCCATGACCCCGGCCAGCACCGACGCGTAGACGGCGGTGAAAGCGAAGACGGCGAAAAGCGTAAAGAAGCGGTTGCGCACGCTTTCTACAAAGGAGTTGAAGGCGACGGCCCGCATCAGGAGGAGGCTCTTCATTTGACCGCCTCGACGAAAATTTTCTCCAGCCCGCCCGGCGCCGACTCCCACTGCGCCCTGGTTACGGTGGCGGCCAGCTTCCCGCTCACCATGATCAGGACCCTGGAGGCCAGTTTTTCCACCTCGGAAATGCTGTGGGAGGAAAGAAAGATAGCGCGGCCTTCGGAGTTAAGCCCGGCCAGGAGAGCGCGGATATCGTGGATGGCGAGAGGGTCGAGGCCGCTTACGGGCTCGTCAAGCACGAGGAGGTCGGGCTTGTGCAGAAGCGCCTGGGCCAGGCCGAGCCGCTGAAGCATGCCCTTGGAAAATTCCGAAATTCTCTTTCCGGCGTGGGGTTCAAGGCCGGTCTTCTTCATGGATGATTCCACGGCGCGGGCGAGCTCCGCCCCGGAAAGGCCGGAAAGCCGGCCGTAATACTCGAGGGCGGCGGCCGGCTTTAACTGTGGAGGGAAATACGGGAGCTCGGGCAGGAACCCCACCCTTGCCTTGGCGGAGACGTCGGAGGGGGGCTGGCCGAAAACCGTGACCAGGCCCGCGGTAGGGAACAGCAGGCCGGTTATCAGCTTCATTACGGTGGTCTTCCCGGCCCCGTTCAGGCCCAGGAGGCCTGTAATTTCACCGGCCGGGATCTCGAAGGAGAGGTCTTTTACGGCGGTATGATACTCGGCGCCCAGCAGGCGGGGGCGCCTGTAGGTCTTCTCGACGCCGGAAAACAAAACTGCGCAGGCGGTCATCTTACGATTTTATTCTCCTCCCGCTTTACCCGCAGCATCTCCTCCTGTATGCGGTCTATCGGGATCTCGCCCATCCTGAGGAAAAGAGTGTGGAACCGGCGCAGGTCGAAGTACTTGGCCTCGGTGCGCTGGTAGTAGCGCCGCATCTCGAGGATGCGGTCCATCCCCAGGATGTAGCTGAAGCCGTCAGTGGGGGCCAGGGAGATTTTGAGGACTTCGGCGTCTGCCTGGGCCTTGGTCATGTAAAGATTATCCTGGAAGAACTGCGAAGCCTGCTCCGGCTCCCATTTCCTGGTATGCAGGGCCGCGTCGGCGTAGGCCCTGGCCGCGCGCAGCGCCCTGACGTAGCAGCGCAGGAAGCGCGACCAGTAGGAGGAATAATAGCCCATCTCCTCGGCAAGGAGCTCGGAGTAGCAACCCCAGCCGTTGGTCACCACGGGCTGGCGGGAGATCCGGCGTATGCGCGAGCGGTTGGAGGAGGCCTCGAAGCTCCGGAGATGCAGCCCGGGCATTATGGAATAGGAGGTGAGCAGTTCCATCTGGGAATAATTGAAGCCGGCGGCCAGCGTCTTCTCGCGCGCAGCGTCGGAGGCGCTGTCCGGCGGCAGCAGGACAAAAAGCTCGGAGACGCGGGTATCGTCGAGCGAGAAAGAGGGCGCGTAGTACACGTAGGGAAGGACCGAGGCCATGAAGCCCGGCATGCGCTTTATAAGCAGGCGCTGACGCGGGAACTCCACGACCTTGTGCTCGTCGAAATGCTGGTAGGAGCGGTCCATCTCGTCCTGGAACACCTTCAGGACCTCGCCGGCCGCGGGGTGCTCCTTGGGCAGCTTGTCGAGCACGCTCTTCCAGCCTTTTTCCCTGGTGAGCAGCGCGTCGATGTTGAGCGCTTCCTTCCGGAGGTTTTTTATGGCGTTTTTGAAAGCCTTTTTAGAATAGCTCAGGGCCGAGCCGGGGGTCATATCCAGCGAGTGCTGGCGCTCGAGGTAAAAGCCGTAGGCGTCGCTGCCGGAGCGGAAATCACCGTCGGCGTTCGGGAGAACGTCCTTCTGGAGGAACTCGGCGTAGCGCGTAAGGGCGGCCTTCACCTTCTCCATGGTTTCGTCGACCTGGCCCTTGAGCGTCGGGTCATAGCGGGTATAGCCGCGGAAGACCGGGACGAAGTCCGAGACGTAATTCAGCGCGTCGTTCGTCTGCTTCAGGGCCTGCCGGGCCCAGATCTCCGGCGGGCGGGAGAGATTGCGCTCGG
>JAVHPG010000384.1:0-4579 GCA_036170455.1 Elusimicrobiales bacterium | reverse complement strand
TACGGAAGCATTATCCCCGTAAACGACGCCGGTACCTGGAAATTCCTCACTTTCCAGGGAGACAGGGCGGACCGGCCCGGCTCTATAAGGACCCATAGGTATTCAAGCGCCGGAACTTATGAAGGCCTTGAATACACTAATATCGGCACATATATAGCCACCCCTCCCAACACCGCTTTCACCCATTCTGCGACGCCTGAAGGCGGCTCCTCTATAGTCCACCTGGCTTTTATAGATGCCAATGGGGCGCTGGCTTACCGCCGCCGCACGGCCGCAAATACCTGGGGAGTCTCGATCACCGTGGATAATGCCGGCGGCGCGGCTTTTGCCACCCCTTTCGGCAATCCTTCGATAGTCTATGCAAAGAAAGACCCGCTCGACGCGACCTCCTTTGCCAAGGTGTTCATAGTTTATCTCTCCACTTACGGTTCGGTCAACTATGCGGTGGGCCCCGCCACCGCCACCCTGGCCTCGCAATTTACCATAGTGCGCGACTGGAACGAGCCCGGCGGCGGCGCCTCCTCCCCGCAGGTCCCGGCCTCCATACAGCTTCCTTTCCCGATGTCCGTGGCCTGGACCGCCGGAACCGGAGTGCTTTTTGACAGCCTGCCCACTTCCAGTAATCCAAATCCGACCATAACCTCGCTTTCCCCGGGCACGGTAGGCGCGGGAGCCGGCATAGCGGACCCCGGTGTCTCCCCCAGCTATACCATGACGGTGAACGGGACCGGCTTCCTGAATAATCCGGCCCCGGGCATTTTTTTCAGCCGCGGCGGAGTTCCCGTAAGCGGGATAACCGTAGCAAGCGTCACTTATGTGGGCGCGACGCAGGCCAGGGTAAGTTATAGCGTCTCCCAGGGCGTAGCCGAAGGCCTGATGGATATAAATATAGCCAATTGGGACGCCCGCGACGGTTTCAAGCCCGATGTAGCCACCGTAACCGTGCCCACTTCGGACCTGACCTACCCGGTGGAGCCGATACTTTATTCGAGCGGCATAGCCCAGCTGACCGGTATTTCCGGTTTCGGGCCGCTTCCCGCCGCCGGGCAGTCGAACATCGCGCCTGAGCTGCGCATTATCCGCGACGACGGTTTTGAATGGACCGGCATAGATTACGCCGACCCCGCTGTTTCCGGGGAGCAGTGGCTTCAGGCGACCAGCGGCATAACCGCCTGGACCCATACAGAATGGCCCAATGATGGTACGGCCCAGGCGGGCGGCAGGACCTATACCCTGGAAAGCCGCGGTAAAACCTCCGACAGGGGCTTCGGCAACGCTTCCCCCGCCATAACCTTCGCGATAGACAAGATCGGTCCGGGCGTTAATTTCACCTTCCCGCTGCCCAATTCGAGCGCCAACTCCATAGCGAGCATCACCGGAACGGCTTCCGACACCGGCGTGGGCATAAAGAGCGCGCAGATGCGGCTTATAAACGCGGGTCCCAACGGGACCATAGGTGAGGGCACGGGCAATGACGACACTTACTGGACGGGTTTTGACGCCACCGGCTTCCAGGCCTCGGATACCTGGTACTACCTGGTAAAACTGCCTTCCCCGCCGGGAACCATCACTAATTTCACCTGCGGTCTGGAATGCCTGGACAAATCCTTCAGCTGGATCGTGAAAGCGACTCCGGACAATATCGCGCATTCCAAGCTGCCCCCATGGATCGACGGCAGGAAGTACCGGGTACAGGCCCGCGCTTCGGATATGTTCAACCCCCAGACCCTGGGTCTCGCCAGGGACTTCTATTACGACATTACCGCCCCTACCGTTACGGTCAGCGTGCCGGAGCAGCTGATGCCCGTGGCGCCGGTCATAATGAGCGACCCGGTCAACATCTGGAGGAACCAGCTCAACTTCCTCTCGGGCAGCCTGACGGACAACGTGCTGGACAACGTGATCGGGACCAGGCGCCTGTACTACTGCGTTTACGAGCAGGGCGGCGCGGACAAGTTCGGCTCCGCCTGCGCCTCGCCCGCCCCTGTTTTCGACTACTTTGAATACGCGCCGGCCGCGGACCCGGCCGCTTTCAGCGTGGCTATCTCCACCAACTATAAGAACGGATTTTGGTATAACCTGGCCGTTTACGCGGCCGACGGCGCGGGGAACTCCACCGGCACGGCCCTGTCTCCGGCGACCAGCGGCTATTTCCTTTTCGACAGCGACCTCCCCACGGTACAGGTAACCTTCCCGGCGGACGGGGGGGTTTACGGCCTGGCTTCGCTCGACAAACTGCTCGGTACTTCGAACGACATCACTTCAGGGGTTACCCTCGGGGAACACACCCTGACGCACCCGCCGCTCGCGAAATGGGATAAGGCCTCCGAGACCTGGATAGACCAGACCAACTCTATCTGGAACGTTTCCGGGACCACCACCGCGGTCGCTTATGCCGTCTGGCAGTCTTCGGCCATCGCCTGGCTGAGCGGCGAGCAGTACACGCTGGTGGGCAGGGCTAAAGACAAGGCGCAGAATTATACCTCCGTTTACTCTACCGTGGTGTTCAAGTACGACGCCACGGCGCCGGATACCGTGGTCCTGAACCCGACGGAAGGGGCCACTTATTCCGATACCGCCCTGACCAATATTTCGGGAACGGCCAAGGACATGCCCGACACCACCAGGCAGGCCGGCCTGAACATGAGCTGCATAGGAATACAAAGGCAGTCGGATCTTTTCTGGTGGAACGGCACGGTCAACGGCTGGCAGGCGGGCAGGAACGACTCCTGCCAGTCCCCGGCGGCCGACTGGGTACACCAGGCCATGGGTGGTTTCTGGACCGGCGTGCCCACGGCCGACGAGTTCAAGGTGTACGCCTGGTCGCAGGACAATGTGGACCTGCCCGATACGGGCTATCGGAACATAGGCTCGTCCACGACGCTGAAAAAGTCCTTCAAATACGAAGTGCAGCCGCCCACCTCCACCATAACGATACCGTCGGACAACGGCTGGTACAGTTCCAATGCCGGGTACACGCTGGACTTCATAAAAGGCACCGCCCTGGACCTGCCGCTGGCGGGCCTCGCCTCCGGCGGCTCTATAAACAAGATGCAGGCCGAGGTGAGGGACGAGGTTACCCTCAACTGCTGGAACGGAACCGATTTTTCCGGGGTCTGCAATACGGTCCCGACCTGGAAAGACATGAACCTGGTGGCCGACAGCACCTATTCCTATAACACTTCTACCTTATACGCCGCGATGCAGGACGGCAGGCCTTACAGGGTTAAGCTGAAAAGTTTCGACAGCGCCCTCGACGCGGTAAACGTCTTAAAATCCAACGAGGAGTCGATTTTTCAGGCCGGCAGGAACCAGATCACGATCCGGGCCGATAAAACGGTCCCGACCGCTCTTGTGCAGGTTCCAAATGTCTACAGCGTATATTTGCTCCCCTCAGTTTCCGGCACCGCGGCCGACTCCAATACGCAGGTAAAGAAAGTCCAGGTAGCTTTCTACAGCATTACCGACGGGCAATGGTGGGACCCGCTTACGGCCGGGGCTTTCAACCTGGGCGACGGAATAAACCCGCCGCCCGAAGCCGCCTACGTGAACGCTTCCACCGATACCGCGAGCCCGGTGAACTGGACCGTTTCCGCCTCCAGCATCCCGGTCCTTGTCGATAATCAGAAGTACCGGATATTAGTGAGGACCACCGACGCGGTGGATAATAAGAACGCTTTCCCCGGGCACGCCGGGGTGACGGCGCCGCCCGCCCTGTCCTCGTTCATAGAGATACAGAAGATAGTCCCGTCGCCGGTCTCCGCTATCTTAAACCCGCCGGCCGGCTCTCCGTATTACAAGCCGAACCTGGCCGTCATAAACGGAACGCTCGCGGCGGCCACTACCGCGCAGATAAGGATAATAAACGAGACCGCCAGCCCCGATACGGTCTGGGTGCCCGCGAACTGCCTGACTTACGCCGCCGGCTCCTGCACTTTATGGGACCCCGCGTGGACTCCCGCCTGGGTCTCCACCTCAACCTTCCTGGCCGGCTGCGCGGACAATACTTACGTGGTGGGCCAGTCGACCTGCGGATTTTTCGGGACGGACGACCTGTCCTGGGCTAAAAACGTGGCCGGGATCTGGCCGGCCGGGACCAACAGGTTCAGCGTGAAGTCAAGGACAGCTTCCGGCGCCACGCCCGAAGCTACGCCTTTTTCGCAGAGGTATTTTAACGTGGACGGGGACGATCCCGACTCCACCATGATAGAGCCTAACGCCCTGTATGAAAGAAGCGTGCCGAAGATATACGGCACGGCCACGGATACCGGGGTGGGCCTGGTGGACGCGGTGGAGGTCGCCATCTCCACCGCTTCGCAGAGCTCTTTCTGGGACGGGACTACCTGGATAAACGGCCCGCCTATCTGGCTGGCCGTTACGCCCGACGACGGGCTCTTCAACTCCAACCTCGAGCCCTGGACTTATAACGGGGTCCCCGCCTGGGAGAACAGCAAGACTTACGAGGCGCAGGTCCGCATTACGGATAAAGCCGCGAGGGTAAAGCTTACGACCCCGCTTTCTTTTACCATAGACACGGCGTCCCCCACGGCCAGGATAGTGGTCCCCTCCCCCGGCCTCG
>JAVHPG010000383.1:0-4585 GCA_036170455.1 Elusimicrobiales bacterium | reverse complement strand
TCCGCCAGGTCGGAGAGGTTAAGGCCGTCGACGGGGTTTCTTTTTCGGTGAAGCCCGGAGAGACGCTGGGCATGGTGGGCGAGTCCGGCTGCGGCAAGACCACCATAGGCAAGGCGCTGATAAACCTGGCGCCGGTTACGTCCGGCAAAATAATGTTTCCCGGCGAAGACGGTAAGATGACCGATATAGCCAACCTGAGCCGTTCGGCCATGCGCCCTTTCCGCTCTCGCATTCAGATGGTTTTCCAGGACCCCTATTCCTCGCTCAATCCCCGCCTGTCGGTGGAGGCCATTATCGAGGAGCCGCTTGACATACACCTGCCGGACCTTAGCCGCAAGGCGAAGCGCGAGAAAGTGACTTGGCTGCTAGAGAAAGTGGGGCTCCGGGCCGCCTACGCCTCCCGCTACCCGCACGAGTTCTCCGGCGGCCAGCGCCAGCGCATCGGCCTCGCCAGGGCTCTCGCCACGAACCCGGCTTTCATAATAGCCGACGAGCCGGTCTCGGCCCTGGACGTTTCAATACAGGCGCAGATCATAAACCTGCTGCAGGACCTGCAGGACGAATTCAAGCTGACCTACCTGTTCATCGCCCACGATCTCTCCGTGGTCGAGCATATCAGCAGCCGCATAGCCGTCATGTACCTCGGCAATATGGTGGAGCTGGGGCCCGCCCGCGACATAAATAAAGGTCCTTTGCACCCGTATACCAGGGCCCTTATGTCGGCCGCCCCCCAGCCGGACCCTTATAAGACCCGGGAAGGACGGATCATACTGAGGGGCGACGTGCCCAGCCCTCTCGCCAAGCCTTCGGGCTGCGGCTTCAGGACGCGCTGCCCCATCGCTAAAAAAGAATGCGCCCTGAACAGCCCGGTCCTGGCTGAAAAAGCCCCGGGCCATTTCGCCGCCTGCCCTTACGTTTAGGGTTGAGTTCCCCCGGCTTTTGTTTCCGCTTGCCTGAAAAACCCATAAAGTGTATATTATTACAAGTTATGATTAAACACAAAGCTGTTCTCACCTTATTTTTATCCCTGTCCGTCGTAAGCGGCCTTTTCGCCGCCAAGCCGGAACCCGCTGCGAAAAAAGCGCCCCCCCTTCCCCCGGTGGCCGTACTTAGCGGCGTCACGGCGGCGGACATGCCTTACGACGTGGGCGGCGCCGTCCTCCTCAGATGGGCCATCAACCCTTCCGATACTCCGGCTACTTCCTACACAGTTTACGCTTCCTCCCTCCAGGCCGGCGGCTGGGTAGAGGCCGATAATTTCGCCTCCGCGGCTAAAACAGGCAAAGACATAGATCTCCCTTTCTGGGCCTGGGACGGCTCCGCCTCGGAACACGCCGTAAAGATCGAGCTTACTAATTTCTTCGGAGAAGTGAGGGACGGCGAGGTTTTTCATTTTAAAGTCGCCGCGCTGGAAAACGGGAAGCTTATCGCGGAAACCGCGCCCGTCGACGCTTCCACCACCAGCAACTGGTTCCGCCTGGACCGGCTGAATAACGTCGTGATGCTGCTGCTCGTGACCATCGTGTTCTTCTGGGCGGTTTCCCACGCCAAGCGCAAAGGCCTGTTCATCCGCCGCATCGCCGGCCTCGACGCCATCGACGAGGCCATCGGCCGCGCCACAGAGATGGGCAAGCCGATCTATTACGTGCCGGGCATAGGCGACATGACCATGGTGTCCACTATCGCTTCCACCTTTATCCTGGGCGAGGTAGCCAAGAAAGTGGCGCAGTACGACACCACCATCAAAGTGCCGCATTACAACCCGGTCGTCATGACCGTGTCGAAAGAAGTCGTAAAGCAGGCCTTCCTCGAAGCCGGGCGGCCGGATTCCTTCCGGGAGGATATCAACCAGTTCATCAGCTCCGACCAGTTCTCCTACGCCGCTTCCGTGGACGGAATGATCTCCCGCGAAAAGCCGGCCGCCTGCTTCTTCATGGGTTACTTCATGGCGGAGTCCCTGCTGCTGGCCGAGGTGGGAGCCACCACCGGCGCCATACAGATAGCCGGCACCGATTCGGAGAGCCAGCTGCCCTTCTTCTTTACCGCGTGCGACTACACCCTTATCGGCGAGGAGCTTTACGCCGCCGGGGCCTACCTTTCGAAAGAACCCATGCTTATGAGCGCGCTGAAAGCCCAGGATTTCGGCAAACTGGTGGTTATGATCTCCGTAGCCCTGGGCGTGATCCTGACCTCGGTCGGCGCCCTGCTGAAGTGGGGAGCCTTTACCCAGACGATCGCCGATCTCTTCAAGGCTTATTGAGAACTTATGAAATTAATCAAAAAAACCATCCCTCTCGCCATCGTCTTCGTGTTCGGCATACTGACGCTGCTCACTTATTATGTGCCGCACAAGCACTCGGTGGATTTCCTCGAAACGATGAATAAATGGGAGAACATCGTGTCGGCCTTCGCGTTCTTCCTGGGCCTGATAAGCCTTTTTTACGCCCATTCCACCAAGATCTCCCGCAAAGCCGACGGTTGGGGCTACAGCCTTTTCGTTTTTGTAGGCTTCCTCGCCATCATAATCCCGGCTTACATCAGCAAAGGCAAGAACATGAACGGCGCGGAGCTGACCTGGATGGGCTGGGCTTTCCAATATATCTACAATCCGCTCTCGGCCACTATGTTCGCGGTGCTGGCTTTCTACATAGTTTCCACCGCTTATAAATCCTTTCGGATAAAGTCCCTTCAGGCTTTTGTTCTCTTTGTGGCGGCGATGTTCCTGATCCTCGGCAATGTCCCGCTCGGCCAGATCATCTGGGACAAAATGCTGGGCTGGACCGGCTATAAGATCACCGATATAGTGGACTGGATCATGCATGTGCCGGCAGTGGCCGGAAAGCGCGGGATCATGATAGGCATCTCAATAGGCGCGGTGGTCACCGCGCTTAAAATTATTTTCGGTATTGAACGCCAATACCTCGGCAAGGATTGAACTCTATGTTAAAAGATAAACTTAACGCTATTCTCAAGATCGACAGGCGCTGGATCTTCCTGGCCCTGACCGTGGTCCTCTTCGGCGCCATCATGCATCCTCTCGGCCTGCTTAGCAAAAATATCGCCAGGGACACGCAGAACGCTTATGATTTCATGGATAAGATCCCGGCCGGGTCTTTTATACTCCTGGACCTCGATTATGATCCTTCGACCGCCCCCGAGCTCAGCCCGCAGGCCAAAGCGGTGGCCCGCCATGCCTTCAGGAACAATCTGCGCGTGGGTGTAGTGACTTATTCGGCCGGAGCTACCGGTCTTATCGAACAGCTCTTCGCCGTAGTGCCCGGCGAGTTTAAAAAAGAATACGGCAAAGATTATGTGATCTTCCCCTACCAGCCGAACGCAGTAGCCGTGATGACGCAGATGGCCTCCGACTTCTACGGCATTTACGACAAGGATAAAGACGGAAAAGACGTCAGGGCCATGCCCGTGATGCAGGGAATACATAACTACAAGAACGTTTCGCTAGTCGTTTGTATCGCCGGGACCAGCATCACGGATATCTGGGTCGCTTATGTAGGCGATAAGTACAATGTTCCTTTTATAGCCGGGGTGACCGCGATAAGCCAGCCCGGCTACGGGCCCTACCTGCAGAAGAAACAGCTCCGGGGCCTCCTCGGCGGAATGAAGGGCGCAGCGGAATACGAGCACCTTATCAAAACTCCGGGGAAAGGCACCTCCGGCATCGACGCGCTTAGCCTGGCCCATGTAATGGTCGCGGCGCTGATAATAATTTCAAACATATCTATGGTGATCTTGAAGTATTTATAAGCGGGCGAAGGCCCTAATTTTCAGCGGGAGCGTGCATTAAAATGTCTCATACTGCCATTATAGCCGGAGCCTGGATCTCCGCCGGCCTGACAATCTTCTTGTTCAGTTTCCTATACAAGGATAATCCTTTCTTTAAGGTAGCGGAGCACCTTTATCTCGGAGCCGGCATGGGCTGGTGGTGCCAAATCTATTTCGGGGTTTTGCAGGAAAAGGTCTGGGCTCCCCTGACGCATCATGAATGGATGGTCCTGCTCCCCGCGCTTCTTGGCCTTTCGCTTATAACGCAGTTCATCCCGAAGATCTCCTGGCTCTCGCGCTACGGGTTCACTTTCCTTATGGGCTACGGCTCCGGCCTCGCCATCCCGGCGGGTCTTGCCACCGACTTCATAAATCAGATCGGAGGAACCATCCAGCCTTTCGCCAATTTGGCCGGGATGACAGCCTTTACTTTTTTCAATTCCCTCCTTATGGCCGTAGGAGTTATCTGCGTCCTGATCTACTTTTTCTTTTCCCTGGAGCATAAGGGCTCTATTAAGAAAGTCTCTAATTTCGGTATTTATTTTTTAATGATATACTTCGGCGCGGCTTTCGGGAATACCGTTATGGCCCGGTTCTCGCTGCTGTACGGCCGCTTTGATTCTTTATATGCCTTCTCCGGCAAAGAGTATTCATATGCGACCCAGGTCATCCTGATAGCCATGGTGACATACTTTATCCTCCACGGCCTCTTAACCGGAGGAAAGAAAGGCGTTTCTGAAGAGGACGCCGCGTAAGAAGGGCGGTTGCCGCGAAAAAAAGACGGGCCGGATATTCCGGCCCG
>JAVHPG010000382.1:0-1037 GCA_036170455.1 Elusimicrobiales bacterium | reverse complement strand
GCGCCGCCGAAAATATAAAGCGTTATTTTACCTGCAAGACTCTCTTTATCGAGACGAGCATCTATATCCCGGAAGAAATCTAAAAACTCCTGTCCTTTTGGCTGTTTCATAGCGAAAGATAGCGCTGAAAGGATTTCAGGTCAGCGGAGCCCGTGCCATGCCAGAAGCTCAGCCAGCCGGGGGTGCGGCTGCGAAGTAAAGCCAAAGCTTCCTCCGTCTTTGGCCGCGGCCCCACGAACTCTTCATGGTCAAGCCTTCCTTCAGCCAAGGTGTCATGCGCCGCCTGGAGCATAGACCAGACCTTTTTATCCACACCGGATGTTCCAGTCTTCAACTGCAGAGCGGCGGCAACAACCATGCCGAGGCGATTCTGAAGGTGAAGAGTATATGCGCCGGAAAGCATTTTATTCCAATCAAGGGTAGGCGCGCTCTTAAGCACCAGTGAGGGGAGAGCTTCAAAAAGGCGTGGCTCATTAGAGAAATGCAGAGCCGCTAAAAGAACCTCTTCTAGCGGGAGGGTAGTGAAAGCCGGCTGCGTTTCTGTCCCGAGGAAGTTGACCCCGTAGCGGGCTAATTGGGCGAGCATTACCTCCTCGCTTGCAAAAGCGAAACTAAAACCCGCGGTGAACCCGGGCTGTACTGAGGGAGCCAGGTTATGGGCGGCGTTAACAGTAAGCCCGCCTAACTCGCCAAGAAGATCGGCGGCAGAGCAGCGGCAGGCCCTGGCCACCGCGAGGAGTTCGAGGAGGGTAACGCCGCGCTGCCCCTGCTCAACGCGCGAAACGGTAGTCTGCGGCCACTGGAGCTTAGCGGCGAGCTCGGACTGAGAGAGTTTTAATTCCCCCCGCTTATGCCGCAGCAGTCGGCCAAAGGCTTTATTTACCGTATTCATATATGAATAGTATAAGTCATAATAGGATAAATATCAAGGGGTGTCAGAAAAATGCGGCAATCTGTTTAAGATGTCGTGCTCTGCTGGCGCTAGGCCTGGGACTGCACCAGGAGCATCTTTTTGGCCAGGCCGTAGGGGGCGTTGG
>JAVHPG010000381.1:0-4598 GCA_036170455.1 Elusimicrobiales bacterium | reverse complement strand
GAGTGGGCGAAATAGGTCTTCAGCGTGTCCATGTACTGCGGGTTCACGCCGGCGGCGTAGACGATCTTCTTCCGGCCGGTGACGCGCACGGCGGCGCGGACCGCTTCGGCGAAGGAGCTCGCCCCGTCGTACATCGAGGCGTTGGCGCAGTCCATGCCGTAGAGCGCGGAGACCGTGCTCTGGAACTCGTAGATGGCCTGCAGCGTGCCCTGGCTGGCCTCGGGCTGGTAGGGCGTGTAGGCGGTGAGGAATTCGGTGCGGGAGGTGATCGCCTTTACGGCGGCCGGGGTGTAGCGCTCATAGGCGCCGGCGCCGAGGAAATTCAGCGGGCGGCAGTTCCTGCCGGCGAGGCCGGCCAGCCGCGCCGCGGCCTGGGACTCGTCGAGGCTTTCGCCCGGCAGGTTCAGCTTAGGCCAGAGAAATTTAGCGGGGACCTGCTTTACGAGGTCTTCGAACGAGGAGGCGCCTATAGTTTTAAGCATCTCCTCTCTATCGGTTTTAGTGTGCGGGATATACATGGGGGCTCCTTAAGAAGAGTCTGGGATCTGGAATCAGGAATCAGGGAAAGGGACAAGTATCGAGGATCAGGAATTGTAAAGCCGGCTTCCGCCGATCCTCGATTCCCGATCCCCGATTCCCGATCGGTTTTAGTGCGCCGACTGCTTTATGAATTCCTGGTAGGCGGCCCAGTCCATCAGCGTTCCGGCTTCGGCGGGAGCTGACGGTTTCATCTTGAACAGCCAGCCGCCTTCCAGGGGGGCCTGGTTCAGCAGGGCGGGGTCGCCGGTGACGGCTTCGTTGACGGCGGTAACTTCGCCGGAGACCGGGGCGTAGATGTCAAAAGCGGATTTAACGGATTCCACCACGGCGCAGGGCTTCTCTTTTTCGAGCTTTTGGCCGACTTTCGGGAGCTCCACGAATACTACGTCGCCCATCTCGTGCTGGGCGTGGTCAGAGATGCCCACGGCCGCTTCCGCGCCGAGGTGCACCCACTCGTGGGTCTTGGTGTATTTAACTTCTTCGGGTTTAGGCATTGTATTCTCCTTGAATGTTAGAAAATTATAAATTCCGCTCAGGCCCCTATTCCTTTGTTGAAGGCGGTCCCTTTGTGGAAAGGCACGCGCACGACCTCGGCTTTTACGCGCTTGCCGTGTATTTCTACCTCGACCGCGGCGCCGGGCTTCAGGTCGGGCGGAGCCATGTAGCCTACGCCTATCCCTTTTTTGAGGGTGGGGGAATAAGTGGCGCTGGCCAGCTCGCCTATCTGTTTCCCGTCCATGAAGACTTTGCAGCCGGAGCGCGGTACGCCGCCGGTAAGCGTCAGGCCGGTAAGGCGTCGCTTCACGCCTTCCGCTTTCTGTTTGGCCAGCACGTCGCGGCCGATGAAGTCTCCCTTGTCCAGTGAAACCACCCAGCCGTAGCCTGTCTCGTAGGTGGTGTGAAAATCGTCCACGTCCTGGCCGTAAAGCAGGTAGCCGGATTCCAGGCGCAGCGTGTCGCGCGCGCCCAGGCCGCAGGGCACTATGCCGTAGGGCTTGCCCAGCTCCATCAGGTGCTCCCAGAGCTTGTTGATTATGGAGTTAGGGGCCGTTACTTCAAAGCCGTCCTCGCCGGTATAGCCGGTGCGGCTCACGTAGCAGTGCTCGCCCATGAGGTCCTTCTCGACTATGCCGAAGCGGGGGAGTTTCAGGGCCTCGGGGGCGAAAGTCTCGAACATCTTGGGGACGGCGGGGCCCTGCACGGCTATCATCGAGTAATCGTCGCTCTTGTTCTCGATTTTAACCAGCATCTTGCCGGCCTGGCTCTTGAACCACTCGTAATCCTTGGTGGAGGTGGTGGCGTTCACGATGACCAGGTAGCGGTCCGCGGCCAGGCAGAAAGCGATGACATCGTCTACAAGGCCGGCGTTGGGATTGGTGACGTGGGAGTAGACGCCTTTGCCCGGGGTGGCCTTGCGCAGGTCGTTGGTGTTTATTTTCTGGAGCAGCTTGAAAGCGTCCGCGCCGGTCACGAAGACCTGGCCCATGTGGGAGACGTCGAAGAGGCCGGCCGACTTCCTTACGGCCTCGTGCTCCTTGAGTATGCCCGCGAACTGGATGGGCATTTCCCAGCCGTGGAAATCCACCATCTTGCCGCCGTATTTTCTCATGGTCTCGTTCAGGGCTGTGCGGTTCAGGGTAGTTGTGGTGGACATGTGGCCTCCTGCGGAATTTTTACGGAAAGGTATATAAATTTATAACAAATATGAACAGTGCCGGGCAAGTAGGCCCGTCAGCCGGCCGCCGGGACGGGATAACTGTTGATTTGGCGGATATTCAATGTTATTATATGGGAACATTCGCGCGCGCACGTTAAGGGGGCCTGATGGGTTTCGAAGAACAAGTAAGAGCGGAAACGCGGTTCAGCACGATAGAACAGCGCCTGGCCAGGCTGGAAACTTTCCTGAATATTGCCCGGCCTCCGGCCGTTCCTCCTCCGCCTCCTCCTCCCGCTCTCCCGCTGCCGCCTTCCGGCCCCGCCGCCTTTCCCGCTCCTCGCGCCGCGCCGGTACGGAAGGAAAGATCCGGCAACTGGCTCGGCGTCGTCGGGATCGTCTGCTTCGTGCTGGCCGCCGCCTTCATTATCAAGCTCTCTATAGACTCTGGCTGGCTGACGCCGGAAAGGCAGATAGGCCTGGCGGTTCTGTTCGGGCTGGGCCTGATCGGGGCGGGGTTCGCGCTGATGAAGTCGGACAGCGAATACGCCAGCCTGCTGCCCGGCGCCGGTATTATCGTGCTTTATCTGACCGTGTTCGCCGCGCACCGGCTTTACTCGCTGATCACCTTCGAAGCGGCCATTTCAATGGCCAGCCTCGTTTCAGGCCTCTGCATCTGGCTTTATACGCAGATCAGGGAGGACATGTATCCTATAACGGCCGCGGTGGGCTCCTATTGCGCCCCGCTGATAATCAGCCTCGGTTCCGAATCCACGTTCTCCGTCTATTATTTCCTGCTCTGTTCGCTGTCCTTCTCCGTCATCTCGATCTGGGTGCAGTCCCGCACCCTGACCCTCGTTTCGGCCTACCTGGCCATTTTCATGACGGCGGCGATCGGCACCGGGCTCGGCCAGGATAAGCTTATCGCGGGCATGCTCGTACTTCACTTCCTGGTCTTTTCCGCCGGCACCTATCTCTACACGCGCCAAAACCAGAAGCCCCTTACCGAAAGCGAGTCGGGCAGCTTCCTCCCCGTGCTCCTGTTCTTTTACGCGATGGAATATTTCTTTATCGACCGGATAAAGCCGGGCCTGGCACCCTGGCTTTCGCTGGGCTTCGCCGCTTTCCTGCTGGGGCTTTACCTCGCCGCCAGGAAGAAGTTCCCCGAGGGAAGCCTCGGCAGCAGGCCGATGGTCTTCTCCTTCGTGACCGTGGTCTGTTTCCATTCTTTTTACCTAGAGCTCCTGCCTGCCGACGCGCGTCCCTGGCTGTTCGTCGCTATCGCGCTCGCCATGGCCATCCCCGGAGTAAGCCTCTCCGCGCAGAAAAGCGATTCCGCGCTCCGCATCCCGGCCCTGGGGCTGCTTGCGGTCCTGGTTATAGAGTACCTGTCCATGGTCTCCAACCTGCTGTCCGGGAATGAGCTGTCCTGGCTGGCGGTTTCCCTGGTCTCCGTCGGCAGCCTGTGGGTGGTTATAGATTTCAAGGGCGCCGAACTGCACCCGCAGAACGGCTACGCCCCGCTGCTGGGCGCTGCGCATTTGCTGGCGGTCTTAGGGCTTTACCGGCTGACGAAAGACGCCGGCTCCCTCCAGGTTTCGGCTTCCTGGCTTTTCTACGCCGTCTGCGTGATCGGCTATGCCTTCAGCCGCAGGGACGAGGTGATGGCCAAATCCGCGATGTTCGTGCTCGGCTTCGCCGCCGGGAAGGCGCTGCTTTACGACGCGGCTTCCGCCCCGACCGTGGTGCGCATCATGTGCCTGCTCCTTACCGGCGCGGCGCTTTACGGCTCCGGTTTCCTGATCCGCAGGATCTCCGGGTGGAAGGCCGAAAAAGCGGCGCAGCCCGCCGCGGAAAAAACGGTCTGACATAAATTTATGAGCCGAGCTTTCGTCAGGGACGATAAAGAAGACCCGGGGGAGCCCGTTAAAAGGCAGCCCAGCGGCCGGCCCAACTATGTCACGCCCGCCGGGCTCGAGCTGCTCAGGGCGAAAGCGGCGGAGCTGGCCTGGCGGCGCGCGAGCCTCGTCTCCAAACAGCGTCCCGACGAGGCGCGCAGCCTCGAGCTGCGCCAGGCGGAAATGGACATCGAATATTACGAGACGCAGATAAAGCGCGCGATCCTCGTGGATAACCGCGGGCAGGCCGCCGAAGACGTGCGCTTCGGCGCGACCGTGGCCGTGAGGGAGCCCGACGGCGCGGTGAGGGAATACAAGCTGGTGGGGGAAGACGAGGCGGATGCCGCGGCGGGAAAGCTTAACTGGGGTTCGCCGCTGGCCGGGGCCCTGCTTGGGGCCGCCGCCGGGGCCAAGGTGATGCTCCCGCGCAAGAACGGGGCGGTACAGCTCGATATAATTTCAGTCCGCTATCCAAAAGAGTAAGGCGGGGGCTTAAAGGTCCAGGG
>JAVHPG010000380.1:0-4633 GCA_036170455.1 Elusimicrobiales bacterium | reverse complement strand
TACGGTGGTGTGGTGAGGACGGCGGGTGAACTAATCACCCGCCTCCTACCCGATTCAAGGGCCATCCGGAGAAGGTGTCGGCGTTTGCGCCGGCGGGTGGATAGTGTTAAGATGTAGCTCGAGGCCGCGTCCCGCCAGCCGGCATATTTTCCCGGGGAAAGATAAATGAAAGTCCTTATCGTAAGCGTGAACCGAAACCGCCAGCCGGCGGTCGTGGTACCCTATGGCGCCTGCGTGGCCGCCCAGGCCGCGCTGGGGGCCGGGCACGAGACCAGGCTCCTCGACCTGATGTTCGAGAAAGAGCCAGTTAAAGCCCTTGAGCGCGACTGCCGTAGTTTCAGGCCGGATGTGGTCGGCTTTTCACTGCGCAACATAGACAATAACGATATGCGGAACCCGGTTTCGTATACGGCCGAGGCGGCCTCTTTCATAGCCGCGTCCCGCCGGGCCTGCGGCGCAAAGCTGGTGCTGGGCGGCGCGGCGGCGGCGGTCATGCCGGAAGCCCTGCTTCGCCTTACCGGCGCGGACTGGTGCGTTCTGGGGGAGGCGTCCTCGTCGTTCCCTCTTTTCCTGGCGGCGCTGTCTCCTGGCGGCGAACCGCTTTCCGTGCGGGGCGTCTGCGCCGTAGTTAACGGCTTTTTTTCAGCCAACCCGCCCGACTTCTCGACTCCCTCCGGAGAGGGGCTCTTCCCCGACTTCGGGCGCTGGGTGGACCTGCCCTCCTACGCCAGGCATATGGCCTCCGTTCCTCTGAAGACCAAGCTCGGCTGCCCTTTCGGCTGCGTTTACTGCACCTATCCCTCCGGGGAGGGGAGCGGCTACCGTCTTTGCCCCCCGGGCGCGGTCCTGACCGCGGTGAAAAAGCTGGCTGCGCGGGGCGTCCGCGATATAGAATTTGTAGATAATGTCTTTAACTCCCCTCACGACCACGCCCTGGAGCTTTGCGCTCTCCTGGCGGAGAACGATACAGGCGCGCGTTTCCACACTATGGAACTGAACCCGGAATTTACCGACGAGCCGCTCCTGGCGGCTATGGAACGCGCGAATTTCGCCGGCATTGGTATCACCGCCGAGAGCGCCGACGATGCTGTCCTGGATTCCCTCGGCAAGAACTACCGTTATGAGCATCTTGACCGGGCCGCGAGGGTCGTTGAGAAGCATAAGATGCCGTGTATGTGGGTGTTCATGCTGGGTGGCCCCGGCGAGACGCCGGATACGGTGCGGCGCACGCTGGATTTCGCCCGGCGGCGTGTGCGGCCCTCGGATACGGTCTTCTTTAACGCCGGGGTTCGCCTTTATCCCGGCACGGCCCTCGAGGCCGCGGCCAGGCTGGAGGGCTCGCTCACAAAGCCGCAGGCCGGGATGCTTGAGCCGGTGTTTTATCTTTCTCCCGGCGTGGACAAGGAGTGGCTGTTTGAAACCCTCGCGGCCGCTACGCGGGAGAATCTGAATTTTATAGCTTCGGATACGCTCGCGCTGCCTTTCCTTTCCGGACTTTACGGGCTGGCGCATTTCGCGGGAATTAAACAGCCGCTGTGGAAGCATACCGGGGCCATAAGGCGGGTATTGAAAAAACTGGGGGCAAGATCTTGAAAACACAGAATTTTTTCGTGGACGGGATCTCTACGGCGCTGCCGCCGCTGGCCATAGCGCAGGAGGCTGGAGCCGCCTTCCTGAAGAAGAACTACTCCGGCAGGCTCAGGCCGGGCAGCATAAAGCTGATGGAGAAGGTTTTCGCGCACCCGTCGGTGAAAAGCCGCCGTTTCGCTTTTACTGACGTTTCCTCTCTTATAGACGAGGACCCCGACAAGAGGGCGGAGCGGTTCAGGCTCTGGTCCCTCAGGCTCTCAGCCGAGGCCGGCAGGGCCGCGCTTAAGAAAACCGTGCTGGCGGCCGGCGACGTTACCGGGCTGGTGGTGAACACCTGCACCGGTTATCTCTGCCCCGGAATTTCCACCTACCTCATCGAGGAAATGGGGCTCAGCCGTTCCGTCAGGGCCTATGACCTGGTCGGCAGCGGCTGCGGCGGCGCAGTGCCCAATTTGCAGCTGGCCGGCGCCCTTGCCAGTGAAAACCCCGCCGGCGCGGTGCTGAGCGTTTCCGTGGAGATCTGCAGTTGCACTTTCCAGATGGGCGACGAAGCGAGCCTTATCATCTCCAACGCTCTCTTCGGGGACGGGGCCGCCGCCGCCGTGGTGCGCGCCAGGCCTGGCGGCTTCTCCATTGTTTCCTCGGCTTCACGCTTCGCGCCGGAATACAGGGAGGATATAAGGTTCGTGTACAGGAACGGGCAGCTCCACAACCAACTTTCAGCCCGCCTGCCCGGCCTGGCCGCGGAAACGGCTGGCTCGCTGGTACAGGAACTCCTTGCGTCCAACGGCCTGAAGCGCGGCGATATAAGCCGCTGGGCCGTGCACCCGGGCGGAGAGAACGTTATTGGTGCCGTGCAGGAAAGGCTGGAACTGTCCGACGAGGATATGCGCTGTACGCGGAAGGTGCTTTCCGGTTTCGGGAACATGTCCTCGGCCACGGTCTGGTTCATACTGGACGAGATGGAGCGGGAGGGCCTGCGCCCCGGCGAACTGGTAGTGATGCTGGCTTTCGGGGCGGGCCTTTCGGCGCATGCCTGCCTGCTGAAGAAAGTGTAGCCCCGGCGGGGAAATGCTAAAATTTCAGTATGAAACTGCTGGTGGACCAATTCCTGCTGCACCTGAAGGCGCAGCGCAACTTCTCCCGCAATACGATCAAGGCCTACCAGTTCGACCTTACCGAGTTTAACGCTTACGCGGCCGCCGGTAAGGCGACCGCGCCCGCGAGCCTGGACCGCCTGCTGATGAGGGGCTACATCGCCTCCATTAGCGACAGGAAGGTCTCGCGCAACACGCTGCTGCGCAAAATTTCCGCCGTGCGGTCTTTTATCCGTTACCTGCTTGAGACCGGGCAGATAGAGACCGACCCTTTCGACCTGATCACCATCCCGAAGAAGGAAAAACGCCTGCCGCGCTTTATGACGGAGGGGGAAGTGGGCCGGCTGCAGGACCATAACCGCCCAGAGGAAATCGACGTCAGGGAGAAGACCTATTTCCATTCTCTGCGCGACTACGCGCTATTCGAGCTGGTCTACTCCAGCGGCCTGCGCCGCTCCGAGGCGGCCGGGCTGAATATCGGTGACCTGGACCAGTATTCCGGTTTCGCCCGGGTGATGGGAAAGGGCTCGCGGGAGCGCCTGGTTCCCGTGGGAGATAAGGCCCTCACGGCGATAAGGGAATACCTGGGGACCAGGCCGAAGCCGCTGGCCCACGGGCTGCCGCTTTTTCTGAACCATAAGAATACGCGCCTGACCGGCGCGGGCATCGCGCTGATATTCAGGAGGATGGCGAAGCGCGCCCGCTTTGTCAGGCCGATGAACCCGCATTCGGTGCGGCATTCTTTCGCCACGCATATGCTGGACCACGGCTGCGACCTGAAGTCCCTGCAGGAGATGCTGGGGCATAAGAACCTGCAGACCACAGAAATTTATACGCATGTCTCGCTCGAGCGCCTGAAGGAAGTGTACGACAAGGCGCACCCGAGGTCCGGGAAAGGAGGAGGCTCAACCTCGGGGAAGTGAGGTCGAGCCTCATTTATACTGCATGTCTTACGACCCGTCTTTGGACAAGGCTCCCGAGCTCCTGGCGCGCGCGGCCCGCGCGGCGGGCTCGCGCCCTGACCTGACGCAGGGGGGCGGGGGGAACGTCTCGATCAAGATCGGCGCGGAGCGGATGCTGGTGAAGGCTTCCGGCGCGCAGCTCAAGGACGTGACGCCGGCCTGCGGTTACGCGCTGGTGAGCTACGGCAATATCCGCCGCCGGATCGCCGGCGGCCCGGGCGGCGAGAACGAATTCGCCGATTTTATCCGCGCGCAGGCGCTGCCGGTGAAGGGGGTCAGGCGGGCCGATCCCTCCATAGAGACGGGCTTTCACGCCCTGCTGAACACGGTGGTGATTCATACTCACTCGGTATACGCCAATATCCTGAATATGAGCGTAGAGGGACACGCGTTGGGCCGCGAAATGTTCCCCGGAGCGGAGTTCGTGCCTTACAAGTCGCCGGGGCCGCAGCTCTGCTCGGCGATAAACGACAGGGCGCGGGCTTCGGGGCCGCAGACTTTCTTTCTCGGGAACCACGGCCTGGCGGTGGCCCATGCCGGAACGGAGGGGGCGCTCGAGCTGAACGAGCGGGTGAACGAGACCATCCGCCGCGGGCTTTCGCTGCCGTCTTACCCGGCGGTGAAGCCTTCGGCGGGGCTTTCGGCTCATAATGCCGCCCGCCTGGCTCATTATGGCCGGGACTTCATGCTTGAAAATGTTCTTTCGCCCGACCAGGCTCTTTACTGCGGGCCGGCGGACCTGGACGGGAAGGGCGGGATGGACGCGGTGAATGAAGTTCTTACGGCCCTGTTCTATATCCTGGACTGCATCAAGCTGCTTAAATTTACGCCGAGATTCCTCACGAAATCCGATGTCGCTTACTTCGATACGATGAAGAGCAAACGATACAGCAGAAAATAACTACCCATCGCTTGTGCGTGCGCCGGCCGGGCCGGAACGCAAAACGCGTTCGGCCACACCGTGGCCTCACTCCGTGTTCGCCC
>JAVHPG010000379.1:0-1049 GCA_036170455.1 Elusimicrobiales bacterium | reverse complement strand
TTATAAAGCGCGAACCGAAAGCCATAAAAATACTGGACTGCGCCCTGCTGACGAAGATAGCTGACCCTCACTCGAAGAAATAGCCATAAGCAAAAAAGGGACAGGCTGCTTTATTTTAAATAAAGCAGCCTGTCCCTTTTTACGCCCGGAGAGTTTAATTCGTCCCGAACATCCTGTCGCCGGCGTCGCCGAGACCCGGCACGATATAGCCCTTGTTGTTCAGTTTCTCGTCCACGGTCCCGACGTAGATCGGCATCTCCGGGTGGGCGGCGGCCAGGCGCCGCAAGCCTTCCTTCGCCGCTATCATGCAGATAAAGCAGATATTCTTCGCGCCCCGGCTCTTCATTATCTCTACCGCCTCGACGGCCGAACCGCCGGTGGCCAGCATCGGGTCGGCTATGACGACTAGGCTGCCCGACACGTTCTCCGGCATGCGCGCGTAATATTTCACCGGCTTAAGGGTCTCCTCGTCGCGGTAAATGCCTATATGGGCGAGCTTGGCCTCGGGATACATTTTAAGCAGGCCGTCCACCATGCCCAGGCCGGCCCTGAGTATCGCCACGAAGACCAGGTCGTGGGACAGCTTCATGACGTTCGCCGTGCCGACCGGCGTGCGGACCTTGGCGCTCCTGACCCTGGCGTGCAGGAAAGCGTCGTGGGAGAGGAACATGCTCACCTCGCCCGTCAGGCGCCTGAAATCGGCCACGCTTGTACGCTTATCACGCAGCCGGGAGATCTTGTCCATGACCAGCGGGTGCTTTGAGACGTGAACGTTTTTCATAGGCCTCCTACTTAATGATCTCGCGGATGAGCGGCTCTTTGCGGGGCGCTTTGGGCCCGTAGGCCAGCGAGGACTCGAACATTTTTACTCCCTCGGCCAGCTTCGCGGGGCTGGAGGCGTAGGTCCTGGCGATAACGTCTCCGGGTATAACGCGGTCGCCCGGCTTTTTCGCGAGGATAAAACCGGCGCCAAAATCTACGGCGTCCTCGGCTTTGGCGCGGCCGGCGCCCAGCGCGACGCTGGCGAAGCCCACGGTGCGCGCTTCCAT
>JAVHPG010000378.1:0-21587 GCA_036170455.1 Elusimicrobiales bacterium | reverse complement strand
TGAATATCCCGGCCGGCGCTTTCTGGGCGGGCTATTCAGTTCGGCGGAGAGGGCCTGCCGCGCGGCTGCCCGGTAAGCGTGGAACTCGCCCGGCTTCCAGGGGGTCTCGTCCAGGTCGATAGTGCTGTTCACGACGGCGACCTTTTCTTCCGGGACTTCGGCTTTCAAAAGTATCTTTTTTACGGCTTCGGAGATGGCTATCACCGCGTGGGCTTCCCCGTACTTGAACCGGGCAGTAAAGGCGCCGGGGATGAAATCTACCCGCCGGTGGGCGACGCGCACGCAGTCCAGGCCGGCCGAGGCCAGCCAGGAGACCGCCGCGGCGTGGGAGGTGTGCGAATGCAGCACCGGGGGGAAGTTCCCCGCCGGGAGGCTTTTAAGCGCGCGCCGGAGAAGCAGGGCGGAAACCGGGTCCCATTCGAAAAAATACGGCAGGGTGAGGGTTTTGAACCCCTTCCGGAGGGCGGCTTTCTGCAGCGGTGAATCCTCCCGGCAGACGACGGTATTGTCGTGGCCCAGGAGGTTGAGCTCTTTTACGAGGTAGAGAAGCTGGCGCTGGCCGCCGCGCAGCTCCTTCCCATCGTCAAGGTGAAATACGGAGAGCCGGTTTTCCATCATAAAGGAATATTTTAACAATTAAAAGCCGCGGCGGCGCTAAAGGCCCAGGAGCTTGACGGCTTTGGCGGAGATCTCCTCCGCGCCGATCTCCGCGGGGTCGTTCTCGAACACGGCCAGCTCGGGGAGGAATTTGCCGCGGGGGGAGATCTTCCCTATCCAGCTTTTCTGGAAGATCCCGAGGCAGGGCGTGCCGAGGGCGCTGGCCAGGTGGAGAGGGCCGGAGTTATTGCCGATGAAGAGCTTCGCGCGCGAGACGGCGTAGGCCAGGTTCCTGATGTCGAGGCCGAGGTCGCAGGAATAGACCAGGCTGCCCGCCGCCTGGGGAAGGGCGCTGAAAGCTTTTTTTTCCTCGGGGCCGGCGTTCACCAGGACGCGGAGGCCGCGGGCTTCCAGCAGCCGGAGGATGCCCGTCCAATGCGCGAGCGGCAGGTTCCGCTTCGGGTTTCCCGAGAAAGGGTGGATGACGGCCCAGGCGCCGGAGGAGAAGAGGGCGGCGGTCTCCGGGGTTTCTCCGTAGCTGGTCGCGGCGGCCGGGTAGCGCAGTTCGCCGGGGTCTTTTCCAAGCGCGGCTTCGACAAGCAGGCGCGAAGTGTCCAGGATATGGGTCACCTCGGCGCCGGGCGTGACATAATGCGTGGCGAAGGCTCCTTTCAGCGCGTATCTGGAGGGGATCCCCGCCAGGAGGCAGGATAAATTCTTGCGCCAGTTGGCGTGAATGATCACGGCCGCGTCAAAGCGCGCGGCGCGGATGGCGAGCAGGGTCTTGAAATAGTTATAAAGCCCGCCCTTGGCCTTGCCCGGCGAGCGGTCCCAGAAAGGGTCGCAGTGGTAGTGTTCGATGCCCGCGCCGGCCAGCGGGACCACGTCGCGGGAATATTCCTTCGTCCAGAAAGCCGGCTCCACGCCGGGACTGGCGCGGAGGGCGCGGTAAACGGCGAGGCTTACGATGGTATCGCCGACATTGTCCAGGGAGACTATCAGGATTTTCATTTTTAAATTTTCGGCCCGCTTCCCGCCCAAAATTTAAAAGCCCCGTACGACGGGGCTTTTAAATTTGGTGGACGTGACAGGGATCGAACCTGCGACCTCCTGCATGCCATGCAGGCGCTCTCCCAACTGAGCTACACGCCCAAAACAGTTCTTGCTTACTGCGGTCGCTGATTAAAGAACTAGGAATATAATATAAAAAAAACGCGCCCAGGTTCAAGCACTTAAAAGACGTGCCTCTTTTTTGTGCGGTTCATAATTTAATAGAATTGTTATGCGGTGATACTGTCAAGTGGAGAAAAAATGAAAATCAAATCTTTTAACGTTATTCCCAAGCTTCCGGCCAGCCTGCAGGCGCTCGAGGAACTGTCCACCAATATGTGGTTCACCTGGAACTGGGACGCCATCATGATGTTCGTCAGCATTGACGAGGACCTCTGGCACCGCTCGCGCCGCAATCCCAAATGGATCCTCGGCACGCTGGCCCCCGAGCGCCTTGAAGCGCTCAGCCGGGACGGGGCCTTCCTGGGCAGGCTGGCGGAAATACAGCAGAAGTTCGAAAGCTATATCTCCTATAAAGACACCTGGTTCGCCAGGAACGCGAAGGAGCACGAGAAGGACATGCAGGTGGCGTATTTCTCCATGGAGTACGGCATCGGCGAGGGCCTGCCGATCTATTCCGGCGGCCTGGGAATGCTCTCGGGCGACCACCTGAAATCCTCCTCCGACCTCGGGATCCCGGTCGTCGGCATGGGGCTGCTTTATAAGAAGGGCTATGTCCAGCAGGTGCTTAACCGCGACAACTGGCAGGTGGAGCGCTACCCCGAGAACGACTGGTACAATATGCCGGTGCAGATAGTGAACGACGCCTCAGGCAAGCCGCTGCGCGTAGAGGTGGACCTGGCCGGAGAAAAAGTACAGATCGGAGTGTGGAAGGTCCCGATCGGCCGGACGTCGCTGTTCCTGCTCGATACCGCGCTGCCGGAAAATTCGCCCGCGGCCAGGACCATAACCGAGCAGCTTTACGGCGGCGACCGCGAGAACCGCATCCGCCAGGAAATAGTGCTGGGCATCGGCGGGGCCAGGGCGCTGGAGGCCATGGGGCTGAAGCCCACGGTCTTCCACGTCAACGAGGGCCACAGCGCTTTCCTGCTTTTCGAGCGCATCCGGCAGCTGATGAAGAGCCGCGGCCTGTCGTACGCCCAGGCGCGCGAGGTGGTCTGGGCCTCCTCCGTGTTCACTACCCACACCCCGGTGATGGCCGGCAACGAGCATTTTGACTTCGAGCTGGTGCGGAAATACCTCGAGAATTATTCCAGGGAGCTAGGCCTGACTTTTCCCGAGTTCCTGGAGATCGGCAAGGAAGAGCGCTCCTCCATGGCTTTCTGCATGACCGTGGTGGCCATGCGCATGAGCGCCTTCCTCAACGGGGTGAGCCTGCTGCACCGCGACGTGTCGCGCGATATGTGGCACAAGCTGTGGCCGGAACTGCCCCGCTACGAGATCCCGATCGAGGGAATAACCAACGGCGTGCATACCTGCTCGTGGATAAGCCACGAGCACCATAAGCTCTACAGCAACGCCCTGGCCGGCGGCCATAACGGCATCCCGGATTCCTGCGACTGGCAGAAAATGAACGAGATCGACGACAGGGAATTCTGGGACACGCACATGGTGCGGAAAGCCAAGCTGGTAAAACTGGTGCGCGACCGCCTGAAGCGGCAGCACCAGCGCCTGGGCGCCGACCGCACCGTGCTCGACGAAGCCGGCTCCGTGCTTAACCCCGCCTTCCTGACCATCGGCTTCGCGCGGCGCTTCGCCACTTACAAGCGCGCCACGCTTTTCATGCGCGACCTGGAGCGCCTGCTGGAGCTCGTCAACGACGAGAAAATGCCCGTGCAGTTCGTGTTCGCCGGCAAGGCCCACCAGGCCGATACCAGCGGCAAGGAGTTCATAAGGGCCGTGGCGAAGCTCTCGATGGACAAGCGCTTCAAGAACCGGATAATCTTCGTAGAAGACTACAATATGAACGTCGCCCGGTATATGGTGCAGGGCGTCGATGTCTGGATGAACAACCCGATCAGGCCGCTCGAGGCCTCCGGCACCAGCGGCATGAAGGCCGTGATAAACGGCGTGATGAACCTCTCCGTCCTGGACGGCTGGTGGGAGGAGGGCTATTCTCCCGACGTGGGCTGGGCCATAGGCGGCACCGAGGCCTATAACTCCGACGAGGAGCGTGATTACGTAGAGGCGGAGTCCATCTATAACCTGCTCAAGAAGGTGGTGGCGCCGCTCTATTACGACCGGGGCGACGACGGGCTGCCGCACGGCTGGATAAAGATGATGAAAGTCTGCGTGCAGAAGCTGGTGCCGCACTTTAACACCAACCGCATGCTGCGCGAGTATTATGAGAAATTCTACGCGCACGCGCATTCCTCCTCGAAAAAATTCCTGGATAATTCCCGCGTAGCCGGGATCGCGGAGTGGCGCGACAGGCTTGGGGACAACTGGCCCCTGGTCAAAGTAGTCACCGACCAGTTCAAGCCGCAGATGGAAGTGCATGCCGGAGTGAAGCTGCCCGTGCGCGCCGTGGTCTGGCTGGGCGACCTGAAGCCGGCGGAGGTGGACGTGCAGCTCCATATCGGCGCCGCCAGCGGCGAGGCGCTCTTCAAGGAGGGGCGCTCGGTCTCGATGGCGCAGGACGCGCGCATGGGAGACGCCTACGTCTACAAGGGCGAGATCCCCTGCTATAAAAGCGGCCGCCACGACTTCTCGGTCCGCGTGATAGGCAGGCATCCGGACGCGGTGAACGCCCTTATGCCCCTGTACGTGAAATGGAGCGAGGAGTAGGGGCGCCGGCCGGCCGGGACGGCAGCGCTTGTGTTTTTGCGCGATAATTAATATATAATAGGGATAGCGGCCGGAAACGGCCCGGTAGTACAATTAAAGAGAGGTAAATAAGCAAATGGCAAAAGGCAAAGTAAAGTGGTTTAACGACAAGAAGGGCTTCGGTTTCATCATACCTGAAGACGGTTCAAAAGACCTCTTCGTGCATCACTCTTCGATCACCGGTGAAGGGTTCAAGACCCTGGCTGAAAACCAGGAAGTTGAATTCGAGACCGAAAACACGGATAAAGGCCCTAAAGCCATCAACGTGAAGAAAGCCGCCGGCAAGTAGCGAAGGCCTTTCTTTAAAATTAACCGGCCCCGTTCAACGGGGCCGGTTTTTTATGCCTGATAAATGTCTGGTGGTGGCGGGAGGATCGGATAAGCAAAACCCTCTCGGAGCCCGACGCTTGCGTAAGCGCGGAGGGCGAGAGCGGGAGTTGCGAGCACGGTGTGCGAGACAACGTTTTTGCGTTCCGGTCCGCCCGGCGCCACCGCACTACGAACTTTAATAGTACTGCAATTCTCTTTTGGTGATCTCGGGGGCGTACTGGGAGTCCTGCATGCGCTTGCCGCTGTACATGATCACGCGGCTCTTGCGCTCCTCGGTCCAGTTGCCCTTCGCGTCGTATTTATAGCCGTAGGTGTATTCGTACTTCGGGTCGGTCGCGTCCGCGTCGTAGACCAGCTCTTTTTCGGGGTGGCCCTTGGCGTCGCAGTAGATCTCGCTGCGGGTGACGGGCTGCTCGCCCGAGTCGTAAGCCGAGCGCACCTCGCGCCGCAGCGTGCCGTCCTCGCGCAGCTCGTAGACGGTCTTCTTGCGCAGCTCGTTGGTCTCGCCGTAAACCGAATGCGTCTTCGAGCTCGTGGCCCTGTTCCAGGACCAGGTCTCGCGCCGCAGCTGGCGGTCGTCGAAGTCGTTGGCGGCCAGCTCGGTCAGGTTGTTAGCTTTGTCGTAGGTGTAGAGGATGACGTTCTCCAGCTTCAGGAAGGGGTCGAAAGCCCGCTCCTCCACCGGGAAGCCGCTCTTGTTGTAAAGCCTGAAGATCTGCCTTACCGGCTTGCGGGAGGACTCGCCGCCCTGGGAGGGGGAGGCGTCGTAAACCTGCACCACGCCGAAATCTTTCTTGAGGTACTTGCGGCAGTAATCGTCGAGGGTTGAGCGGTCCTCGTCGCTGAAGGTGTTGACCGGTTTTTCCTCGGATTTGATCTTTTCGCAGAGCGCCCGCGCTTCGGCTTTTTCCTTGTAAATATAGGAGTTCTTGAGCACCAGGTTCTTCAAGTCGTATTCGGCTTCCTCGGTCTTCATCCCGTACAGGTCGCAGGAAACGGAATTAACGCTTTTAGGGGAGCCTTCCAGCCATTCTTTGCCGCGGCGCTGCGGCTGCATGCGCGAGATCTTCAGGAAGCGCGTTTTGGGCGCCAGCCCGGGGCACTTCAGGTCGGTCTGGGCCGCCGCCGGCAGGCATAGGAAAAGCGTAAGTACTGCTGCGTGTCTCATTTGTCGGCCTCCGTGGTTCTCCGTCGCGCAGCCGCATGCTGGCTGGTGCAGAGCGCTATCAAATATATTATACTTTTAGCTGCCGGGAATTGAAACGATTTAAGGAGAACTCTATGTCAGACGCTAAGCAGGACGCGAACAAGCCCATGCAGCTCGAGGTGCAGATGGACGAGGTCACGGCGCAGGGCAATTACGCCAACCTGGCCGGGGTTACCCACAGTGAGACGGAATTTATTTTCGACTTCCTCTTTCTCCAGCCCAACCAGCCCAAGGCCAAGCTGCGCTCCCGCATTATTTCAAGCCCGGTCCATACCAAGCGCTTCCTGGCGGCCCTGCTCGAGAATATCAAGAGGTACGAAGAGCGGTTCGGGGTTATCCCCGAGCGCGCGGTGAACCTGACGCAGGGACACAGCTAAAAAAATCGAGAATCAAGAATCGAGAATCAGGGACGAGAGATGCTCCCCAAAAGAAAACCCGGAGCAATCCGGGTTTTTCTTTGATTCTCGATTCGTGATTCTCGATTCCCTGCTATTGCTTTCCCAGCAGCATGAAAGTCTGCTTCTCGACCGGCAGGTGGCAGTTAAGGGCATAGCCCTTCTCCAGGATCCGGGCCTTGGCGTCGGCCAGCATCCGGTCCAGTTTCTCGTCGGAGTAGTCCGGGCTGGCGTGGAAGAGGATCAGGTCGCGGGCCTGGGCTTTCTCGAAGGCGAAATCCACCACGATCGAAAGGCCGGAGTGCCCCTGGTGCTTGCCCGTCTCGTAGTCCGCGTCGGTGTAAACCGCGTCGTGGATCAGGATATCGGAGTTCTTCACGAAGCCGCCCAGCTTTTCGTCGTAGTCCTGGAAAGCCGTCGCGTCGCCCCAGATCTCGCTGTCGGGGGAGAAAGTGATCTTCTTGCCGAACATGTCCAGCACGTAGACCAGGGTGTTGGTAGGGTGGTTGGAATACATCGAGGAGAGCTTGACGCCGGGGAACAGCTCGTAGTTATCCTCGAGGATCTCGTAAATATCTATCTTCGCCTTGGGCGGCTGCTTGGTGAGGGAGAAAGAGCTGTAGAAGGTAGCCTGGGCCACTTCCTTCAGGCTCTTTTCGGGGTCGTTCGCGCCGATGAGGTGGACGGAATAGGCGGGGTCGTAGATGGGGGCGAAGCGCCCCAGCCCGAGGATATGGTCGAGGTGGAAATGGGTGAGGCAGATCCAGATGTCCTTGTAATAGCGCTTTTTCTCGATTATTTCCTTGCCGAGCTCTATGATGCCGGTGCCGGCGTCGAAGATGAAGAGGTGTTCCCTGGTTTCCACTGAAACGCAGGAGGTCTGGCGGCCGTAGCGGGAGGTGGTGTTCGGCATCACATGCGGCAGGCCGCGGGCGCCCCACACGGTGACCCGGATCTGCCCGGCGCCGAGGTCGCTCGCCTGCACGAACTCGTCCTCGCGGATGATCTCGGGGGCGGAAGGGGCGGGGGGGGCCGGCGACTGCGGGCCGGAGGAGCCCTCCAAAATGGTCTTTACGGTGGCGGAGAAAGTGTCGACGTTATACGGCTTCTGCAGGAAAAAGTCGGCTCCGAACTGGAAAGCGCGCTGTTTTTCCACGTCATAGGACTTGCCGGAGACGACTATGATCTTTATATGCTTCAAAGAGGGGTCGTTCTTTACGGACTTGCAGATATCCATGCCGGTGATGCCGGGCATCATGATATCTGTGACTATCAGGCGGGGCATCTGGGCTTTTATCGTGGGAATAGCCTCGAGCGAGTCCTGGACCAGCGTGACGGTATAGCCCGCGTCGGTAAGGAGGTCGCGCGAAAGTTCGCCCACCATGGGGTCGTCGTCGACTATAATTATATCGGGGTTTGCCATTTTTTTCCGGCTTAAGACCGCAAGGCTTCAAGGCGTCCACATTCGGTATTTACTATAATATATTATACATTTTAGCCCGTTAAGGAAATGTTGCGGCGGGATTAAATTAATTATGATGAGAATTATAGCCGGTACAAAGCGGGGCAGGAGCATCTTCTCCATCCCCAAAGATAAATTCGTAAAGCCCATCTCCGGCCGCATCCGGCAGTCCCTCTTCGACATCCTTCGCCCTTATGTCACCGGCTCCATCTTCCTGGACCTGTACGCCGGTACCGGGGCCGTCGGGCTGGAAGCGCTCTCGCGCGGCGCGTCGAAGGCCGTTTTCGTGGAGAAGGACGGCCTCTGCATGAAGACCATCGAGAAGAATATCGTCCACCTGGAATTTGCCGAGCAGGCCAAGGCCCTGAAGGCGGACGTCCTGACCGGCGTGAAATGGCTCGAACACTTTTCCGACTACAAAGGCTACGACATAGTTTTCATGGGCCCCCCGTACCGCACGGAGGAGAACCTCCCACTGTACTACAGCATGGAGACGCTTAAACTGCTGGCCGAGGCGGGGATTACCAGCCCGACGGCGCTTATCGTCGTGCAGCACCACAGAAAAGAGGAAGTGACCGGCGTTCCCGGCCTGGAGCATGTCCGGCGCGAAAAATACGGCGATACCGACGTGGATTTTTTCCGGCCCGCGAAGAAGCCCGGGTGCGCGGCCGAGCCGGTCAAGGGGGGGCCGGAGCCGGAATAGCCGCCGGCGCCCGATTACACGATGATCTTCGATCCCTTTGAACTGAACTATAGCAAGATACGCGCCTATTTGGACTGCCCGTTCCTTTACCGCTATATTTACGTAGAGAGGCGCTTCACGCCGCCCACCTCTTTCTCCTCCCTGGGGCTCTCGGTGCATAAGGCCCTCGCCCGCTTCCACGCCTCGCCGGGCGGCGACCTGACCGACCTGCTGGGGCACTACGAGAACGTCTGGCTCCACCAGGGCTACGCCACCCCGCAGGAGAGCATGGAGTTCTACAACAAGGGCGCGCTGGTGCTGGAGAACTGGTGGCTTCATTTCCAGGAGAACCCGGCGCAGGTGATCTATTCGGAAAAGAGCTTCGAGTTCCCTTTCGAGAGGTGGCGCGTAAAAGGGACCATCGACCGGGTGGACCGGATGCCCGGCGGGCTTGTGGAACTTATCGACTATAAAATGGGTTTCGAGGGTAAGACCGGCGAAGACGTGGCCGGAAGCCTGCAGCTCGCCATATACGCGATAGGCCTCTCCCGCGCCCTTAAGCTGAAAGTCGGCGCTATGGCCTATTTCGTCCTGACCGGACCCAAAAAAGTTTCCATCCCTTATGACCCCTCCGGCGAGGAGGCTATCCTCGCCCTCGTGCGCGAGACCGCAGAAAAGATGCTTGCGCTGGACCTGTCCCGCAAGGGGAAGTGCGAGCGCTGTCCCATCAGGAAGCTGTGCGCGGAGTTCGTGGCGGGCGGCGGCTGACCAGGGCGGGGCCCGCTTAAATAAAAAAACCACGGGTCTTCCCCGTGTTTTTTTTGCGCCCGGCCTGGCGGCTAGGGTTTGCCTTGCTCTCCGATATGGGGCAGGTTCTTGGTCTCGCGGTAGATCTGCAGGAAGACCGTGACGCACGAGATGAGAAGCGGCCCCATTAAAAGTCCGACCGGGCCGTAGACTTTCATCCCTCCGAAAATACCGAGGAAAAGAAGGAAGATCGGCAGCTTGGCGCCTTTGCCTATCAGGATCGGGCGCAGGATATTATCCAGCAGCCCGACGACTATCGCGCCCCAGAGGAGCACGATCAGGCCGATCCTGGCGCCTTTCCAGAAATACATGGCGGCTGAAAGAGGCAGCCAAATCAGGCTGGTGCCCACGAAGGGCACGAGCGCCGCGAAAGAGGTCATAACGCCGAAAAGCGCGGGCGCGGGGACACCGGCGAGCCAGTAGCCGATCGCGCCCATCAGGCCCTGGAAAACCGCCGTCAGGAGCAGGCCGCGGACCACGGCCATCGTGGTCATGTAGAGCTGGCCCGCTATGCGGCTCTTGTATTCCTGGTCCATCGGGAGGATGTCTATCAGCCAGTGAAGGAAGCGCTCCCCGTCGCGGAAAAAGACGAAGAGGGTGATGATCACCACCATGAAGCTCACGAGGAAGAAGAAAATATTCTTCAGCAGCACCGTGCCGGAGCGGGTGATGGTTTCCTGGATGGTTTTCAGGTTGCCGGCCACCATATCCCCGAGGTCGAGGTCCCAATAGGCTTTCAGCGTTTCCGGCAGCTGGATCTGGAGGTCGCGCCCGGAGAAAGTGGTGAGCCACTGGCTGGTCCTGGGGTACAGGTCCCTCGACTCGCGCAAAAGCAGCCAGCCGAAAACAAGCAGGGGGAGGACCACGGTAAGCACGGCGGTAAGAGTGGTGACGGCGGCCGCGAAGGACCTGTTCTCCAGCACCCGGCGGCGTATCCAGAGGTTGAGAGGGTAGAAGATCAGCGCGAGCGTGGCGGAGACGAGGATGGCGCCGGTGAAGGGGGAAAGGATGCGCAGGAGCTGGTAGAGAAGGAAAAAGAGTATGCCGAAAAAGAAAAAATTGAAGAGCTGCGCCTTGTCGAACCGCAGCAGTTTGGGGAGCGGGGGGGTTCCGTTCATAAAGGATAATTATACTATAAGATGACGGCCCGCGGCGCCCCGCCCGGCGGCGGGTCTTTTTGCTCCCTTGCCTTATGCCGCATAAGTTGTTTTAATTGAGTTAAGCATGATGCGTTATTTTAAAGCGCTGGACCGCGGAGAGGTCACTAATTTTTCCCGTAATTCCTACGAGGTTATCTTCGCCATCTTCATGATCGCGCTGGCGTATTTTTACCGCGACAACCCCCAGATAGTCTACCCCCGCATACTTTATTTCTTCCTGCTGCTGCTGGGCTCTAACTTCCTGTTCAATTACCTGCTCAGGCGCCGCTCGGCCGTAAATGTCTGGCTGATAGACCTTATCCTGCTGATAAACTTCTGGCTGATAACCGGCGTGCTTTATTATTCCGGCCGCGGCGGCTCTTATTTCTGGGTGCTCTATCTCCTGCCGGTCTTCGCGGCTTCGCTGATGGCCAGCTTCAAGGACGCGGCGGGCATGGTTTTCCTGTGCGTGCTGTCGATAGTGCTCATGTCCTGGCCTGTAGCGGGCGGGGACCTGGCCGGGGCGCTGTCCCTGGCCGTTAAAATATCGGTCCTGGTTTTCTCCGCCGGCGTCGTCTACAGCACGGCGCAATCCCGCAAAAGGGCGGAAGCCGGCCTGGCCTTCAAACGCGGGCAGGTTGAGGTCCTGGAGAAGAAAGTCACCGAAACGGAAAGCGAGATAGTAAAAACGGCCTCCGCCGGAGAGGTGGGGACCCTGGTGAGCGGGGTACTGCACGACCTGGGCAATGCCGTCTCGGTGATCATGCTGAGCGCGGAACTGGCCGTTGGGGAGGAAAAGCCGGACCCGAAGGACCTGGAAAGGATCCTTAAAGGCGCCCGGTACGCCAGGGGCCTGCTCTCCGCCGCGCTCAGCATCGTGCGCGGCCAGGAGTATACTTTCGAGCCGGTGAATATAAAAGAGCCCGCGGAAAGCGCGGCCCTGCTGGTGGATTTCACGGCGAAGAAGAAGAGCGCCGTAGTGGAACTGGATTTTCCCGAGGGGCTGCCCCCGCCGCTTATCAGCAGGGCTCATATAGAAAGGGTTTTTATGAACGCGCTTTCCAATTCCCTGTCCTTCGTGCCGGAGGGGGGCAAGGTGCGGGTTTCCGCCAGGCACGAGGGGAAATGGATAGTGCTGGAAATTTCCGATAACGGCCCGGGCTTCCCGGAGAAGATGCTGAAATCCGGCGTAAAAGCCTTCTCTACCACGCGCAAGGAGAAGGGCGGTACCGGCCTGGGACTTTTTGTCTGCGAGCAGATAGCGCTGCGCCACGGCGGAAAGCTGAGCCTGGGCAATCTGCCCGCCGGCGGCGCCATGATAACTATTCATCTTCCTGTCGACGGGCCGCAGGTTAAAAGCAAAGCCAAGTAAACGGCAAACCGCCGCCTCCTACCCGTTCCCCCGGAACATCCATAATATCGCGGCGCCGAGCGCCACCCTGTAGGCGATAAAGGGCGCGAGCGTGCGCTTTTTTAGCCAGGCCATTATCAGCCAGATGCAGGAGAGGCCCGCGATCATGGAGGAGGCCAGGCCGGTAGCGAAGGCCGCGTTCAGGTGTTCGGGTGAGATCTTGCGGGCTTCCATCAGGGCGGCGCCCAGGATTATGGGCGTGCCCAGCAGGAAGGAAAGCCGCGCCGCGGCGCTCCGCCTGTAGCCCAGGAAAAGGGCGGCCATGATGGTCATCCCGGAGCGCGAGGCCCCGGGCATCAAAGCCAGGGACTGCGCCAGGCCTATCAGCAGGGCGTGTTTCAGGGAGAAAGAGCTTTCCTCGAGCTCCAGCGCCGGCTTGCGGTCCGCCAGGTAGATCAGGACCGAGAAGAAAAGCAGGTTGAAGCCTATCCAGACCGGGTTTCTGAACCCGGTCTCCGCCGCGTGGTTAAGCAGGAGCCCCGCGACGCCGGCCGGCACCGAGCCGGCCGCCAGCAGCCAGAGCAGGCGGCCTTCTTTTTCGGCCGGGCGCTTTATGGCGTCCGAAAAGATCTTGAGCCAGTCCCTCCAAAAATAGACGGCCACCGCCAGCAGCGTCCCGACGTGAAGCATCACGTCGTAGGCGAGGCCCTGGTCGGGCCAGCCGAAAACGCGCGGCGCCAGCGCGAGATGCGCCGAGCTGGAAATGGGCAGGAATTCTCCCGCCCCCTGCAGTATCCCCAGAACAACTGCCTGGAATTCAGTCATGAACAGCCACCTCCGTGCCCGGGTAGTAGTGCCGCAGTATCTCCCGGTATTTAAAACCTTTCCGCCCCATCCCCTCGGCGCCCCATTGGCAAAGGCCGACGCCGTGCCCGCTGCCGATCCCGTCTAGCAGCACATAATCCTTGCCGGGCAGGAGCTTGAAAAAAGAGCTCCTGACGGCCTGCCAGCCGGCCCTGCGGCCTATCCCGTGGTAAAAGTCCGTGGCCGTAACTTTCGCCCTGCGCCGCTGGGTATAGATCTCAAGCTCCGCGGCCCGGCCGGAGACGCCCCAGGCGCTTATCCGCAGGCCGCGGGCCTCCTCGTCGGAGACCAGCCAGCCCGCCTGCCGGGCCAGCCGGGTGAGGCCTGTAAAATAGAGCTTTGTTTTCCACTTGAAGCCCGGGGCTATGGAGCAATAGGGGAGGCCGGGCGGGCCGTCCCGCACGGAGACGAGGTACGGCTTGTACTCGAACGGCCAGACATACGTCATGTCCGCGGTGCGGCCGCCGCAGACGGAATGGTAGAAGGCGGCGGCCGGCTCGCCTTTGTAAAGGAGCATTTCCCCGCTGGTGGCGTCGGCGGCGGCCCGGGCTTTGGGGCTGATCTCTCCCAGGCCGGTATAAAGCTGGCAATGGGTGGAGTCGCACATGTTATAACCTTCTCCGGCGTGGTTCTTCATATACTTCACGGTATAGGTGCGGGCGGCTATGGCCTGCGCTTTGTACGCCTCCTGGTGGGAAAGGTCGGAGGCCTCGCCCGAGACGACGCCGGCCAGGTAGGTTTCGAGAGGCACTGTATTGATTATTTTGAGGAGCCCTTTTTCCGCGGTAAAAATAAGCTCTCCTTTGTATAGCCGGCGCGGCAGACCGCTGCCGGAAAGCCAGAGCGTGCCGCTGAAGCGCAGGTTCTTTGCCGGTCCGGCCTTGATGATCCCGTCCAGGAGCACCGAGGAGCCGCGGGCGTAGACCCGGCCCCGGCCGCCCAGGAAGCGTCCGGCCGCAGAAACTCCTCCGTTAGCCGGCTCGACCGTGACCGAAGCTGTTTTATGGAGCGAATAGAGGCGTACGGCTATCTGTCGGCCGGCTGCGGCCCGGGCCGGGCAACAAACGGCGAATAACAGCAGGAATAGAAATGCTTTCAACGCCTTTTTTCCTCGGGCGGCGGGGGGGTGTAGAATTCAACCAGGGAACCCGGCCCGGGCTTTTGGGCCGGTCTGATCCGGATGAAGCCCGCCGGAGAGACGTCAAAGTTGTCCGCGCCGGTAAGGAAACCCGCGATGGCGCCCAGGAGGGGCTGGTGCCCGACCAGCAGCACGCGGGAATTCCCCGAGGCCGCGCTCAGTATCAGTTCCTGGAGTTCCCGGAGGGAGCCGCCGCTGAGCGCGTCCGAAGTCCGCCTCGCGGCGCCGGTAAAAACGGCGGCGGCGATCCCGGCGGTGCGGTCGGCGCGCAGGAAGGGGCTGGAAATTATCACGTCGGGAACGAAATCGGAGGCGCTGAGGTGGCGCGCGGTTTCAAGGGCCTCTTTTTCTCCTAGGGGGGAAAGCGGGCGCTCCGGGTCGGAAGATACTCCCGCTTCGCGCGCCGAAAGCGCTTGTCCGTGCCTCATTAATACGATTTCAGCCATCCCTAAATTTTACAAAACTTTGTTTGTGCCCTAACAGGCGGGGGCCCGCGCGCGGCCCGGGCACCTTCGCCGGGAGGAGGCATATTAATTCTTCTTATCCGGGTTTCGCCGCCGGCGCTTTTTCGGCGCAAACCCTTCTATTGTGGGCCCCCCTCCGCCGCGGCGCTGAAAGTATTAGTTTTGCTAATGCATTCGCGCCGGGCTCTTTTTCAGCCGGCTTTGGCGCGGGTAGACAAAGAGGTAAAGTTGCATATAATGTAAGTATAGCGCCAGTTTTAACGGAGGTTACCGGTGAACTACCATATATTAAAAAAAGACGGGCTTGACGGATTTATCAAAAAACTCTCCGCGAAGATGAAAGTCTGCGCTCCCGTGGCCAAAGGGCATAATAACTTCGCTTTCGAAGAGGTCTCCTCCGCCGCCGGGATCGCCCTGGATTATATACCTACGATACTTCCTCCCAAGAAGTACTTCATGCCTCCACGGGAAAAACTGCTGGATTTCGATATCTCCGGAGGCAAGCCCGGGGACACGGCTTCGGTCGACGCCGAAAAACTCGCCATCTTCGGCGTCCATACCTGCGACCTGGCCGGGATACAGTGCCTGAACATGGTCTTTTCCGAGAAGCCGCGCGACTATAACTATATTTTCCGAAAGGAGAATATCTTCATAATCGGCCTGGAATGCCTGCGCTACTGCGACGACAAAGCCAGTTGCGCCCTGGCGGGAAACCAGAACTCCAACGGCGGGTATGACCTGCTCTTCACCGGGCTGGGGGACAAATACATCATACACGTCAATACGCAGAAAGGAGAGGACCTGGTGGAGGGGCTGGGCCTGCCCAAAGCCTCCGCCGCCTACCTGGAGTCGCTGGACGACGTGCGCGAGGAGAAAAGGACCGTTTTCCGGAACGAGATAGGCGTGGACCTGAAGACGCTGGCCGGGATCGTGGCCGGGGCCCAGGAAAGCAAGGTCTGGCAGGAGATCGGTAACCGCTGCGTCTCCTGCGGAAACTGCACCAATGTCTGCCCCACCTGCTACTGCTTCGATATGGCCGACACGATCAACCTGGACATGAAGACCGGCTTCCGGACCCGCACCTGGGACTCCTGCCAGTTCGAAACTTTCGCGACGGTAGCCGGGGGGGAGAATTTCCGGGCGGAGCGAGCCGGCCGCCAGCGCCACCGCATCAACCGCAAGTTCAGCTACCCGCTGGACAAGTTCTACCGCTCCTTCTGCACCGGCTGCGGCCGCTGTACGCGGACCTGCATGGCCGGGATCAGCCTTAAAGATACGCTGAAGGCCCTGGTTGCCGAGCGCATAATAAAGGGATAAATATGACCGAGGAAATCAAGCACTCCAACTGGAAGCTCCGCAAAGGGCGGATCCTGGCCGCCAAACAGATGACGGCCTCCGAGAAGTGGTTCGACATCAAGCTGGACGACGGAAGGCTGGACCACGAGCCGGGGCAGTTCGTGCAGGTCGAGCTCTACGGTATCGGCGAAGCGCCTATCTCCGTCTGCTCCAGCCCGACCAAGCGCGGCTCTTTCGAGCTGACCGTCCGCGCGGCCGGCAGGCTGACGAAGGCGATGCACGCGCTGGGCAAGGGCGACTGGGTAGGCATCCGCGGGCCCTTCGGCAAGCCTTTCCCGGTCAAGCTCATGACCGGCAACGACCTCCTGTTCGTGGCCGGCGGGCTCGGTATCGCCCCGCTCCGCTCGCTGATAAACTATGTCGTGGATAACCGCCGCGAGTTCGGCAAAGTGGACATCCTGCTGGGCTGCAGGACTCCGAAGGACATGCTGTTCGGGGACGAAGTGGCCGGGTGGCAGAAGCGGCTGGACGTGAATTTCTCCTGCACGGTCGACCGCAGCGACCCGGACTGGAAGGGGAACGTCGGCCTTATTACCAGCCTGATCCCCGGCGTGACCATCAAGCCGGAGAAGACTTTCGCCGTAGTGGTGGGCCCGCCGATAATGTATAAATTCGTCATAGCCGAACTCCTTAAAAAGGGCCTGCCCGAGCGCCAGATAATACTGTCGCTCGAGAGGCACATGAAATGCGGAATGGGGAAATGCGGGCACTGCCAGATAGACCATCCCAAAAACTATTACTGCTGCAAGGACGGCCCTACCTTCACTTATGAAGAAGTGAAGGCGGCGAAGAAACTTTAAGACGGAGAACCATGATGAAAACAGAGAATAAGCCCGTAAAGGCCGCCCACAAGCCAAAGGTCGCTTTCTTCGACTTCGCCTGCTGCGAAGGCTGCCAGCTGCAGGTGGCGAATATCGGCGAAGCGCTGCTCGACATCCTCGGCGCCATCGACGTGGTGGAATTCCGCGAGGTGATGAGCGAGAAGTACGGCAAGGATTACGACGTGGCGATCATAGAGGGCTCCATAACCGACCCCCACGCCGAAGAGCGCCTGAAGAAGATCCGCGCGCGCTCCAAGGTGCTGATCGCCTACGGCGCCTGCGCGGCCATCGGCGGCGTGAACGGGATGAAGAATTCCTTCGACCTCGACGAGATACGCCAGTCCGTCTACGGCAAGGACTTCAAGCTGTTCCCCAGCTCGCCGACCCGCCCCCTCCACCAGGTGGTGAAGGTGGACTACACTATCAACGGCTGCCCCATCTACCCGCCGGAGCTTGTCGAAGTGCTGAAGCACGCGCTCCGCGGCCTTCCTTATACGGTGCCGGACAAGCCTGTCTGCTCCGAGTGCAAGCTGAACGAGAACGTCTGCATGTACGAGCGGGGCGTCAGCTGCCTCGGTCCCTGGACGAAGGCGGGGTGCAACTCCTGGTGCGTCAATAACGGGAACATCTGCTACGGCTGCCGCGGCGAGGTGACGAACCCCGCCGGGAACGCCAATGACGTGATCGGTAAATATAATCTCAAGCCCGAACTTATCAAGAACAAGTTCGACATGTACAACAAGTGCAAGGAGGGCGACAACAATGGCGACCGTAAATAAGAACCTCGATATAAAAGTAGAGTACGTCACCCGCGTCGAAGGCCACGGCAATATCGTGGTCAGCGTGAAGGACGGGAAGATAGAGAAATGCGAGTTCCACGTGGTGGAGTCGCCCCGCTTGTTCGAGGGGATGCTCCGCGGCCGCTCCGTCTTCGAGGCGCAGCATATCACTTCGCGCATCTGCGGGATCTGCTCCTGCGGGCACTCGCTGGCCTCCATCCAGGCCGCCGAGGACGCGCTGGGCGTGAAGCCCTCGCCGCAGACCACGAAACTGAGGAAGCTGCTGCTAGACTACGAGTTCCTGGACAGCCATATCCTCCACGTTTACCTGCTGGCCGCGCCCGACGTGCTGGGCGTGCCGTCTTTCGTCCCCCTGATAGAGACGCATAACGGGGTGGTCCGCCGCGCCCTGCGCATGAAGAAAGCCGCCAACGACGTCTGCGACATACTGGTCGGGCGCCATGTGCACCCGATAAGCGCGATAGTCGGCGGCTTCACCAAACTGCCCAGACCGGGGGACATCGACGCCCAGATAGAGATCCTCAAGAGCATGGCCGGCGACATGGCGGAGACGCTGAAGCTCGCCAAGGTCCTCAAGTTCCCGGACTTCCACCGCGAAACCGAGTACGTCGGCCTGGTCTCGGACGACTCCGAATACCCGCTGCTGGAGGGCCGGATCGGCTCCACCGACGGGAAGCGCTTCAATAAAAAGGATTATAAGAAGGCCACCAACGAGTTCATCGACCCGCGCAGCTCGGCCAAGTTCACGAGGCTTTCCCGCGACAGCTTCTTCGTGGGCGCGCTGGCCCGCTTCAACCTCAACGCCGACAAGCTCCACCCCGAGGCCAAGGCGGTGGCGAAAGACCTGGGCCTGAAGCCCGTCTGCCATAACCCTTACCTGAACACGGTGGCGCAGATCGTGGAGACCGTGCACTGCTATTACCACGCGCTGGACATACTGAAGGACCTGAAGAAGACCGGCCTGGATTACGGCCAGCAGGTCACCGTCGGCGTCAATGAAAAGGGCGTAGTGCCCGTGCGCGCCGGCAACGGCGTGGGCGCGGTGGAAGTGCCCCGCGGCATCCTCTACCACAACTACGAGACCGACGCGGCCGGCATGATAAAGAAGGCTAACTGCATCATCCCGACCAACCAGAACATAAACAATATCGAGCACGACTTCGCCAAGCTCCTGCCGGAGATCATCACGCTCCCGAAGGAGACGATCCGCCTGCGCCTGGAAATGCTGGTGCGGGCCTACGACCCGTGCATCTCGTGCTCGACGCATTACCTCGATGTCAAATTCGTGGACTGAAGAGGTGGCCCGCGCGCTGGCGCCCAGGGGCAGGACGCTGGTGATAACGCTGGGGAGCGAACTGAGGGCCGACGACGGCGCCGGCCCTTCCGTTTTTTCCCGGCTCAAACCGCGCCGCGCCGGCCTGCGGGTCATGGACGGCGGCACCGTCCCGGAGAACATCGCCCAGAAGGCGATAGACTGGAAACCCGAGAAGATCATCCTTATCGACGCGGCCAATTTCGGGGGAGAGGCCGGGGAAGTCCGGGTTATCCCTCTTGAGGCCATAAACCGCCAGCCCGTGCTTTCCACCCACAGCTTCCCGCTCTCTGTCACCTTTTCGATAGTAAAGGAAGATACCGGCGCCGAGCTGGTGATCCTGGGCGTGCAGGTCAAAACCCTGGATTATAAAGAAGGTCTTTCGCCTGAAGTTGAAGAAACCGCTTCAAAACTCGCCCTGTATTTTAATAATATAGAATAGGAATCGGATAATCGGGAATCGAGGATCAGGAATCGCAGAGTGTTAAGGTGCGGTTTTCCTTGATCCCGGATTCTCGATCCTCGATTCCCGATTTATAATTCAGGAGCTTTATGTCAATTTTCCAGGTTAAGTCGGTAGACGAGATAATAGCCGAGTCCAGGGAGAAAGGGCACAAGCTTTCCAGGGTCCTCGGCTCCTTCGACGTGACGATGATCGGCATAGGCGCAATCATCGGGGCCGGCATCTTCGCCATGGTCGGCGAAGCGGCGGTCGGCGCCTCCAGTGGCTACCCGGCCGGCCCGGCCCTAATAATTTCCTTCATTCTCACGGCCATAGCCTGCGGCTTCACCGCGCTTTGTTACGCGGAGCTCGCCGCCATGGTGCCTATTTCAGGCAGCGCCTACACCTACACCTATGCCACTATGGGAGAGCTGGTGGCGTGGATAATCGGCTGGGACCTTATCATCGAATACGCGATAGGCAATGTGGCCGTAGCTATCAGCTGGTCCGGTTATTTTAACGATTTCCTCAACAGCGCTTTCGGCATCAATATCCCGCTCTGGCTTAGGATAGATTACAGGACTTTCTTCGCAAAAGCGGACGCGCTTTCCGCCGCGGCGCAAAGCGGGAACGCTGCCGTGGCGGAGGCCCTTAAGCTTTTCGACCCGGCCCTGGTTCCCCACCTGTTCGGCGTCCCTATAATCTTCAACCTGCCGGCGGTACTCATAGTTTTCGCGCTTACGGTACTGCTCGTCGTCGGGGTAAAGAAGAGCACCCGTTTCAATGATTTCCTGGTAATGATAAAGCTCGCCGTGCTCGCCCTTTTCGTCGGGGTAGGCTTTTACTACTTCGATATCAGGAATTGGACGCCTTTCGCCCCGGGCGGCTGGAAGGGCGTGCAGGTGGGGGCCGCCACGATCTTCTTCGCCTATATCGGGTTCGACGCGGTCTCTACCGTGGCGGAAGAGACCCGCGACCCGAAGAGGGACATGCCGATCGGCATAATCGGCTCGCTGATAATCTGCACCCTTGTCTATATCCTGGTGACCATCGCTCTAACCGGGATGATGCCTTTCATGGAGCTGAGGAACAAGATAGCGGAGCCGCTGATAGCGGGGCTGGATTATAATCACGCCGCCAGGTGGATAATTGTCGTAGTGGCCCTCGGGTCCGTGATCGCGCACACCGCGGTCCTTCTTGTTTTCCAGATGGGGCAGCCCAGGATCTTCTTCTCGATGAGCCGCGACGGGCTGCTGCCCTCGTATTTCGCCCGGATCCACAAGAAGTACAATACGCCGCACGTTACCACCATCTGGACCGGGGTCATCGTCGGGGTGCTTTCGGCCTTCTGCAATATAGACGAAATGGCCAATCTCTGCAATATCGGCACGCTGTTCGCTTTCGTGCTCGTGTGCGCCGGCGTCATTATCCTGCGCGTTAAGGATCCGCACCGGGTCAGGCCTTTCAGGGCCCCGGGCGGTTACTTTACCCCGGCGCTGGGCATAGGTTTCTGCCTTTTCCTTATGATGGGGCTGGATAAGGTCACCTGGCTCAGGTTTTTCGTCTGGCTTGCGATAGGGCTTGTGATCTACTTCATGTACGGCTACAAGCATTCGCGCCTGCGCAACGGGGACCTTGCACTGAATCCGGGAGCGATCCTGCCCGGGGCCGACGAATTCTAAAGATAGTCTAAAGGAGCGTATATGCTTGATAAAATGAAACAGCTTTGGGAAATGAAGACCAAGATGGACCAGATCAAGAAGGAGCTGGACGTCCTGCTGCTGGCCAGCGAGGACAGCCTGGTGAAGGTCAGCATCACCGGCTCGCAGGAGATAAAGAGCGTGGAGCTGAAATGCGACCTGGCCACCGCCAATAAAGCGAAGCTGGAAGCCGCGCTGGCCGAGACGGTCAACCGCGCGGTACGCGAGAGCCAGAAGGCCGCCGCGCAGAAAATGAGCGCCCTGGGCGGGATCCCCGGCCTCTCCTAAGATATAAAGGAAAAGAGCGATAAAGAACCCGGCTGTCCAGGCCGGGTTTTTCATTTGCGGGGGACGAATGTAATACTTTTACCCGGCCGCCGTATTTATTAGTATAGAGGGAATGGCAGCCATGACTTTTACCGAACTATACGACCGGTTTTTCAGCAAGGTCTATAACTACGTGCTCTACCACGTCAGGCTGCCCGCAGAGACGGACGATATAACAGGAAGGATCTTTGAATCGGCGCTGAACAACTACGGGAACTACGACCCGGCGCGCTCCCCGGTGCAGGCCTGGCTCTTTACGATAGCGCGCAACGCGGTAATAGACTGGGCCAGGGCCCGGAACCGCAGGGGCGAGGTCTCCCTGGAAGACGCGGCGGAGCGGTCGGGAGCGGACCCCAGGCCCGAGACGGTCTTTGAAAGAAAAGAGGAAGCGGGCCTGCTCCTGGAGGCGGTCGGAGCGCTGGACGACCGCTCCAGGGATATAATAGCGCTGAAGTTCAGCTCGGGGCTGGCCAACCGGGAGATAGCGCTTATGACC
>JAVHPG010000377.1:0-4672 GCA_036170455.1 Elusimicrobiales bacterium | reverse complement strand
AGCAAGTAAGATTAAATGTCCCATGCGGTGAAAGGAGCAGCGGGTGAATCGCAAGGATCCATATACGGGAACGAGAGCTTACGCTTAACTTAAGCCTTACTTCTTCGCCGCGGCCTTTTTCTTTTTCTTCGAGAGCCAGGGCAGGGCGAAGACGGCTGAATATTTGGGAGTGAAAACCCCGTCGAAGGTGACGCCGATCTTCGAGGCTTCCAGGCGCTCGCACAGGCTCTTGATGAGCTCGTTCTCGTAAAGAGGGACGGAGGTGGCCTCCTGCTGCGGCAGCTCCGGCTCGGGGCAGGAAGCGATATAGATGGGGGAGCCCAGCTCGAAGCCCTCCGGGTCGGCTTCCCTCACCGCCAGCTCGGCGGTGATGCTTACGGCGGTCTTCATGAAAACCTGCGCCGCTATCCGCCCCAGGCGCTTGTACGTCTCGTCGACCGGGTTCGCCAGCTTTTCTTCGAAGCTTTTTCCGAGGGTGAGTATCGCGGCCGTAAGCGGCTGGCGGGGGGAGCCGCTGATCCTGGCCGCGGCCTCGTCTTCAGGGGCGAGGTATTCGAAGACCACTGCCGGTTCGAGGGCGGCCGCCAGGGTCGAGGCGTGCTCGCGCACTGCCTTCTCGTCCTGCAGGCCGATGGAAGCGAGGTCCAGCTTATGCTTGCGGGCCTTGACCAGCACTTCGTAGGAGTACACGGGTATCCTGAATTTTTTTATCTTTCTCACTTCAGCTCCGTATCGGCCTGTTACTTGGGGCGGTGCTCCCACTGGTAGACGATCGGCGAGCAGATGAAGACAGTCGAATATACGCCGGAGATCGTCCCGAGGAGCATGGCGAAAGCGAAATTATTGATCCCGGTCCCGCCGAAGAGGAACAGCACCAGCACGGTGACGAAGACGGTCAGCGTGGTAATGAGGGTCCTCGAAAGGCATTCGTTGATGCTCAGGTTTATCAGCTGGCCCATGTGCATCTTCGGGAAGTTCCTCATGTTCTCGCGCATCCGGTCGAAGATGACGATCGTGTCGTTGATCGAGTAGCCGGCGATAGTAAGGAAAGCCGCTACCACGACCAGGTCGACTTCGCGCCCGGCGAGGGACATGGCCGTTATGGCCACGAAGACGTCGTGCAGCAGGCCGATGACGCCGGCCGCGCCCCAGACGGGGTTGGAGAACCTGAAGGCGATATAGACGATGATCCCGAACATGGAGAGCATAATGGCGAAAAGAGCTTTTTTGCTCAGATCGCGCCCGACCACGGGGCCGACAAAGTCGCGCTTCTCCTCCGTGAAAGAATTGTCCGGGATGGTCTTGAGCGCCGCGTTCATTCTGTCCGCGGTCTCGTTCACGCTCTGCAGCGCGCCTTTGACTTTCAGGGCGAAGGAATTCTCTCCGGTGAAGGTCTGTATCCCGGCTTCGATCCCGGCGGCCTCAAGAGCGGTCCTGATGGCGGAGATCTCTATCGGTTTATCGAACTTGACCTGCACCAGCGTGCCGCCGGTGAAGTCAAGGCCGAGATCCAGTCCCCTGGTAAAAAGGGAGATGATCCCGGCAAGAGTTACGATAGCGGAGAGCGCGAAGAAAATATAGCGTTTCTTTACGAAATCGATATTGGTCTTTGGAAGCAATGTGATCATATGCTGAGCTCCTTAGGATTAGAGGTGAGCCAGAACTCGTAGATAGCCCTGGTCACGAATACCGAGGTGAACATACCTATCAGAAGGCCGATGGTCAGCGTCACGGCGAAGCCTTTCACCGGGCCCGAGCCGAACTGGAACAGGAAGATCGACGCTATCCAGGTCGTCATGTTCGAGTCGAGGATGGCGCTCCAGGCTTTATCGTAGCCGGTGGGGATCACCATGGCCACGGGCTTGGAGAGATGCAGCTCTTCGCGCATTCGCTCGAGGATCAGCACGTTCGCGTCGATGGCCATGGCCATCGCCAGGATCATGCCGGCTATGCCGGGCAGCGTAAGGGTGGCCGAGAAATAGCTCATGGCCGCCATAAGGAGGACAAAGTTGAGCAGCAGCGCGACGTCCGCGATGAAGCCGCCGCCCTTATAGTAAATTATCATGAACAGCACCACGATGAGGAAGCCGGCCAGGGATGCTCCGAGGCCTTTCTTTATGGAATCCTCTCCCAGGCCCGGGCCGACCACGCGCTTCTCGATAATATTGACCGGGGCGGGCAGCGCGCCGGCGCGCAGGATGATGGCCAGGTTGCGGGCTTCCTCCATGGTGAAGGAACCTTCTATCACGCCTGAACCGCCGCCGATGCGGCTCTTGATAACGGGGGCGGAGTGCACTACCCCGTCCAGGACGATAGCGAGGAACTTGTTCACATTGGCGCCCGTGAACTGCTCGAACAGCTTGCCGCCTTCCTTATTGAAAGTGAAGCTGATGCTGGGCGTGCCGAACTGCTGGTCGGTGGAAACGCGGGCGTTCTCAAGATACGCGCCGGTCACGGGCACGGTGGACTCCAGAACATAATAGCGGGCCCTTGTGTCGCCTTCGTCGCCGGCGGCCGCTTTGCACAATATGGTGCTCTTAGGCATCATCTTGGCGATCTCGGGGACCAGAGTTCCGGCTTTGTCGAAGGGCGGGTTGTCCATTCCGTCCACCTTGGACAGCACGGCCTGGGCCTCGTTGGAAGTGTTGACCAGGCGGAACTCCAGGAGGGCGGTCTTGCCGATAAGGTTCTCGGCTTCCTCGGTGTTGGAGATGCCGGGAAGGTCCACGGAGATCCAGCGGTCGCCCTGGCGGGAGATGGGGGTTTCGCCTACGCCGTACTGGTCTATCCGGTTGCGGATGATCTCTATGGCGCGGGTCATGGCGTCGTAAACCTTTTCTTTTTTGTCGAGCTTCTCTACGTCGAGCTCGAGCAGCATGTGGGTGCCGCCGCGCAGGTCCAGGCCCAGGTTGAGGATGCGCTTGGGGCGCATGCGCATGGCCTCGGTCTTGGCCCTGTCGTCATTGGTCTTGGTATACCATTCCACGCTGGGGTACAGCAGCCAGAAGGAAAGGATAAGGAGGCCCAAAATGGTGCCTATCTTCCAGTGTAATTTATTCATTTCCGATGCTCCTTATTTAAGTTGCTTGGACTGGTTCAGAACCGCGCCCACCGCGCTGCGGGTAAAGGCCGCTTTTACGCCTTCGGCGATCTTGACCTCAACTTCGTCTTCCTTCACGGAAGAGATAACGCCTATCAGGCCGCCGCGGGTGACGACTTTGTCTCCGGGCTTGAGGGCAGCGAGCATCAGGTTGGTTTCCTTCAGCTGCTTCTGCTGGGGGCGGATAAGCAGGAAATAAAATATGATGGCCACGGCCACGAAAGGGACAAGCTGCATGAAGGCTGGGTTCGGGTTCATTATTCCTCCGTCGTATACTTATTAAAAAATAATTATAGCAAATAATACTACTTGTCTTTCTTCACACATTCCTCGCTGTACGCGTTCTGGAAGTCTTTCTTGGCCTGCTTGAAGGTCCCGGCGGCGGCCGCCAGCCGCATTATCCTGGTCTGCTTTATAAGGAAGCGCAGGTTGTGGATGGAGATCAGCTGGTTCACCAGCAGCTCCGAGGCCTTGAAGAGGTGGGACAGGTAGCCGCGCGAGTAATTCCGGCAGCAGTGGCAGTCGCAGTCGGGGTCGAGCGGCGTGTCGTCGTTCTTATAGGCCGCGTTCTTTACATAGAACCGGCCGCGCGAAGTCAGGGCTTGCCCGTTGCGGGCGTTCCTGGTAGGCAGCACGCAGTCGAACATATCCACGCCAAGTTCGACCGAGTTCCAGATATCGAGAGGGGAGCCCAGGCCCATGAAGTACACGGGCTTGTTCTTTGGCAGGTTCTCCATGATGGCCGCGAGGGAATCCATCATCTGGGCCTTGCTCTCTCCCACGCAGAGCCCGCCCAGGGCGAAGCCGTCCGGGTTGAGGTCGGCCATGTGCTTGGCGGCGTCGGCCCGTAGGTCGGTATAGATCGAGCCCTGTATGATGCCGAAGAACAGCGGCTTCTTAGCCGGCTCTATATCCTTGGTCTTTTCTATGAAGTGCGCCTTGCTCCTTTCGGCCCAGTGCTGGGTTTTCTTAAGGGCGTCCATGGCGTCTTCGCGGGAGGCCGGGTTCTTTACGCAGACGTCCAGGCAGGTCCAGATGGAGGAGTTTATGGAGGACTGGTAGTCTATGACTTTCTCCGGCGTGAAAAAATGCGGACTGCCGTCGATATGGGAAGCGAAATGGACGCCGTTGTCGGTGATCTTCCTGAGGCGGCTGAGGCTGTAGACCTGGTAGCCGCCTGAGTCGGTGAGGACGGGGCCGGGGTGGTTCATGAACCCGTTAAGGCCGCCGAATTTTTCGAGCGTGGGCAGGCCGGGGCGCAGGTAGAGGTGATAGGTATTGGAGAGCAGGCATTCGACTTCCATTTCGGCCAGGTCCCGCTGCGAGACGGCCTTAACCGACCCCTGCGTGGCCACCGGCATGAACACCGGCGTATGAATAAGCCCGCGGTTGGTCTTCACCACCGCCGCCCGCGCCGCGGTTTCTTTATCGTTGTGCAGAATCTTGAAATGAGGCATTGTTGTTTATCCTTAATAACTTACACTTGCTAAAAACTGGGGCGGCCTACCGTGCCGGCCGGAACGCAAAAACGTTGTCTCGCACACCGTGCTCGCAACTCCCGCTCTCAGGCTC
>JAVHPG010000376.1:0-1059 GCA_036170455.1 Elusimicrobiales bacterium | reverse complement strand
ATCGAGCAACTCAGGGGAGACCAATAATGGATAAGCCGAAGAAGTATGCAACCCCGACGGCGTTCCGCCGCGCCTTAGAAGACCGGCTTAAACAAAAAGCAAAAAAAGAAGAATTAGATCTCCAGCGTCTCATGCGCGAGGTGGCTTTCGACCGCCTGCTGGCCCGCCTGTTCGCCCGAAAAGACGCGGCGTGGATCCTTAAAGGCGGCTACGCCCTTGAATTGCGGATGAAGGAAGCCCGCGCAACCAAGGATATCGATCTGGCGCTTTGCCATTCCCCGGGCAATGAGAAAGGCCTCCCCCTCAAAACCATGATCCTTGAGGCGCTCGCTGAGTCCGCGGCCCGGGATCTAGGCGATTTATTTTCTTTCAATATCGGTGAGGCCATGCTGGACCTGGGTGCGGCGCCCTATGGCGGAGCCCGCTTCCCTGTCGAAGCCCGCCTCGACGGCCGGATTTTCGTGCGCTTTCACCTCGATGTCGGCGCCGGCGACGTAGTGCTTACGCCGTTAGACACAACGCAGGCCCATGACTGGCTCGCTTTCGCCGGCATCCCCGGCGCTGAGTTCCCCACCATTTCGCGGGAGCAGCACTTCGCGGAAAAGCTTCACTCCTACACCCTGCCGCGCGAGACGCCCAACTCCCGCGCCCGTGACCTTGTCGATATGCTTCTGTTGATCGGCTCCGGCAAGATGGATCGCGCCAGGGTCCGGCTGGCGCTGGACGCCACCTTTAAGCGCCGGAAGACTCACTCCTTGCCGGCAGTTATCTCCCGGCCGCCCGCCGCGTGGAAGGCGCCCTTTGCGGCATTAGCCGGCGCATGCGGCCTGACCGTCGGCTTGGACGCGGCGTTTGAAACCCTAAATTCATTCTATTCCAAGCTGCCGGCATAGAGATTTGTATACCTGCATAAATTCATTGGGACTGCCCGGCTAAGGCGTAGCGGGTCTCCGGATCAGCGACATCGATAAAGCGTGTATTCCCATCCTCAGCCGGCAATTTCAACCGGTTAAATTTTGTAACCGGTTACCTACATCACCAAAAAAAGTCTCTTGCTAC
>JAVHPG010000375.1:0-1060 GCA_036170455.1 Elusimicrobiales bacterium | reverse complement strand
GCGGGGCGCCGGCGCCGGCGCCTGCGGCCACGCCTACGGGGGCGGCCTTCACGCCGAACTTGTCCTCGATACCTTTCACGAGGTCAGCAAGTTCCATTATAGTATAGGTGGATATCGCTTCAACTATCTGGTCTTTGGTTAATGTTGCCATTTTAGGGCTCCTTATTACGCCTTACGGCGTTATTTTTTTAGTAGCCTGTCCGCTAAGCGGGCAGTTTATCCCGTTTTACTGGCGGGACTACCAGGATTTACGACAGATTTTTATAGACAAAAAAACGCAGATGGAGGAGTGAAGGATCTAATCACGGACTACTTACTCGCCAATCTACTTACAGTATAGCAAATTTATAGTTATTTCGTTTCCGCTTTCTCTTTCTGCTCTTTGAGAGCGTCAAGCACGTAGCGGATCTGGGCAATATTGGTGTAGAGCATGCCGGCCAGCTGCGAGAGCAGCTCGGTCTTGGAGCCTATCTTGGAGAGTTTCTCCAGGTCGGCCGGGGAAAGCCATTTCTTGGAGTAGAAGCCGCCCTTCCACTTCACGCCGGGGTTAGTCTTGGCGAACGCGACCAGCTCCTTCGCTACGCGGGTAATCTCGTTGGAGTCGTCCATGGTGACCAGGGCGGTAGGGCCCTGACCGAGGGTAGCGTCCTCTGACTTAAGGAGAGCCATTTCAAGCGCGTGCGTTACTATGGTATTGCGTACTATGCGAAAGCGGGATTTAATGGGGCGCAGATTGCCGCGAAGGACGTTCGAGTCCTTGAATTTCATGCCGCTGAAGGTGGCAATAAAAGAATCCTTGACCCCGAGTTCCTTGGCCAGGACGTCAGACTGCTCTTTTTTTTGTGTCTTAGTGATTTTCATTAGGAAGATCCGGAGCTCTGCTAGTGCCGTCCAAAGAGCTATGCTTATCGGACGGCCAAGTCGATCCTTAGAAAATTCAAGCGCAACACTTTGCTCCCCCTGCGATTAATTAGACCGGCATCGACCTACTCTGCCAACACCGAGTTGGGTGTTAGTACCATCGGCCCTGGAGACCTTAACTGCCGTGTTCGGAATGGGA
>JAVHPG010000374.1:0-4744 GCA_036170455.1 Elusimicrobiales bacterium | reverse complement strand
ACCCCATCCATCATGTGCTGGTGCGGCATGAGCAGGGCGGCGCGCACATGGCGGACGGATACGCGCGCGCGTCGGGCAGGGTGGGCGTGGCGATGGCGACATCGGGACCTGGCGCGACAAATTTGGTGACGGGCATTGCCACGGCGATGATGGATTCTGTGCCTGTGGTTTTTATTACGGGACAGGTTGCCGCGCACCTGATCGGCGGGGACGCGTTTCAGGAAGTGGACGTGACGGGCATTACGTTGCCGATCACAAAACATAATTATCTTGTGACGCGCGCCGATGAAATTGCGGGAGTGGTGCGCGAAGCGTTTTACATTGCGCGAAGCGGGCGACCTGGTCCCGTGTTGATTGACATCTGCAAGAACGCGCAAGTGGAACAGACTGAGTTTATTTATCCCGAAGATGTGAAACTGCCTGGCTACCAGCCTGTATCGCACGCGCCGAAGGATGCGCTGGATCATGCGGTCAAGTTGATCGAGAAGGCGCAGAGACCGATCATCTTATGCGGACATGGCGTGTTGATGTCGGGCGCGGAAGAGGCGTTGATGAATTTTGCGGTCAAGACGCAAACGCCCGTTGCCAGCACACTGCTCGGACTCGGCGCGTTCCCCGCCTCGCATGAGTTGAGTCTCGGCATGATGGGGATGCACGGCGAAGTCCATACCAACATGGCGATTCAAAATTCCGATTTGATTCTGGCTTTCGGGATGCGCTTCGATGACCGCGTGACTGGCACGTTGAAAACGTACGCGCCGCACGCCAGAAAAATTCACATCGAGATTGACCCGTCCGAAGTCCACAAGAACGTGGCGGTGGATGTTCCGCTCGTCGGCGATTTGAAAACGGTCATCACTGATCTTGTGCCGTTGGTGGATGAGTACGATCACGACGCGTGGTTGAAACAAATCAGCGAGTGGAAGAGCGAAGCCGACACGCGCAGTATTATGAACTGGGAGCCTGATGGCAAATTGCATGTGGCGCATCTCATCGGCGATATTTGGAAAGCGACGGGCGGCGGCGCGATCATGACGACGGATGTCGGTCAGCATCAGATGTGGACGGCGCAATATTACGCGTTGGAGAAACCGAATCGCTGGCTGACTTCGGGCGGCGCGGGGACGATGGGATTTGGTCTGCCCGCCGCGATCGGCGCGTGGTTCGCGCACAAGGATCAGGAAATTTGGGCTATCGCGGGCGATGGCGGATTCCAAATGACCGCCGCTGAATTAACGACTGCCGTGCAGGAAGGCGCGAACGTGAAGGTGGCGATCATGAACAATAATTTTCTTGGCATGGTGCGTCAGTGGCAGGAGTTCTTTTTCGAGAAGCGCTATTCGGCGGTCAACATGCTCTCGCCTGATTTTGTAAAACTCGCCGAAGCGCACGGAGTCCCAGCCCGCCTCGTGACCCAACTCGAAGAAGTGGACGAAGCCATCGCATGGGCGCGCAGCATCCAAGGTCCCACCGTGATCGAGTTCCGCGTGGAGCAGGAAGAAGCCGTCTACCCGATGGTTCCCGCAGGCGCGGCGCTGGATCAGATGATACAGAGACCTGTGAAGGCATAACGTCATTGCGAGGGCGCTCTTGTTCTTTGCCCGAAGCAATCTCCTCACAAGTTGGGGATTGCTTCGTCGGGAAGAACGCCCTCCTCGCAATGACATGAGGAGCAAACATGAACTACACCTTCATCGCATTAGTTGAAAACAAACCTGGCGTGTTGAACCGCGTGGCGTCTTTGTTTCGCCGCCGCAACTTCAACATCGAGTCGCTGGCGGTCGGTCGCACCGAGAAGCCTGACATCTCGCGCATGACCGTCGTGGTGGATTGTCCCAACGGCGATTTTGACGCGCACAAGATCGAAGCGAATCTCTACAAACTGGTCAACGTGATTGATGTGCAGGATGTGACGCATCAGCCTTCGGTGACCCGTGACCTGGCTCTGATCAAAGTGATGGTCGGACCCGACAAGCGCGCCGAAGTCAACAGCCTCGCTGAAATTTTCCGCGCCCGCATCGTGGACGTGGCGGCTGATTCTGTCATCGTCGAGATCACTGGCACGGAAGATAAGATCGAAGGCATGATCGAGTTGCTGCGTCCGCTGGGCATTGTGGAAATGGTTCGCACGGGACAAGTCTCGATGACGCGCGGAGTCAACGATGGCATCCGCCGCGTGCAACAAGGCGCGGTGGGTAATCGGATGGATGACGAGTACGAGTTGGCGGTGATGGCGCCGTAGGGGATAAATGTCATTGCGAGGGCAGTGTTCTTCTGCCCGAAGCAATCTCATGTAACCATCAAACATTAAATTTCATATGCAAGGAGATTGCTTCGTCGCAAAGAGCGCTCCTCGCAATGACATAAAAAAACAGGAGAAAAGTAATCATGGCAAAGATCAATTTTGGCGGCACGGTGGAAGATGTAGTAACGCGCGAAGAGTTTCCGCTCGACAAGGCGCGTGAAGTTTTGAAGAATGAAGTGGTGGCGGTGCTTGGCTATGGCGTGCAAGGTCCCGCGCAGGCGATGAACATGCGTGATAACGGCATCAAAGTCATTGTCGGTCAACGCGCAGGCACAGCCAACTGGGATAAGGCGCTTGCGGATGGCTGGGTTCCAGGCAAGACTCTTTTCTCGGTGGAAGAAGCCGCAGAAAAAGGGACGGTCATTCAATATTTATTATCCGATGCGGGTCAGCGTTCGCAGTGGCCGAAGATTGTTGAATCGCTCGATGAAGGCGACATGCTGTATTTCTCGCACGGCTTCTCGATCACCTTCAAAGATGATACGGGCGTCATCCCGCCGCCGCATGTGGATGTGGCTCTCGTCGCGCCGAAGGGATCGGGGCGCAGTGTCCGCACGAATTTCCTGGACGGTTCGGGCATCAATGCCAGTTTCGCCGTCCATCAGGATGCGACGGGGCGCGCCAAAGAACGGACGATTGCTTTGGGCATTGCCATCGGCGCGGGATATTTATTCCCGACCACATTTGAAAAGGAAGTTCATTCCGATCTTACAGGCGAGCGCGGAATTTTGATGGGCGCGTTGGCGGGCGTGATGGAAGCGCAGTACAACGTTCTCCGCAAGCATGGACATTCGCCATCCGAAGCCTTCAACGAAACGGTCGAAGAACTGACGCAATCGCTCATTCGTCTCGTTGGTCAAAACGGCATGGATTGGATGTACGCGAATTGCTCCACCACCGCGCAGCGCGGCGCATTGGATTGGAAGGATAAATTCCGCGACGCGGTTGCGCCCGTGTTCAAAGATTTATATCAAAGCGTGGTCAGCGGCAATGAAGCGCGTATCACGCTCGAAGCCAACAGCCGACCCGACTACCGCGCAAAGTTGGACAAGGAACTTGCCGCCATCCGCGACTCTGAGATGTGGCAGGCGGGCGCGGCGGTGAGATCGTTAGACCAGAGAATTGGAAGAAATAGAGATTGGTAATTGGTAAATGGTAATTACCAATCACCAATTACTATTTACTAACTGGAGTTTGCATGAATAACTACGTCAAGATTTTTGATACAACTTTAAGAGACGGCGAGCAGTCGCCTGGCGCGACGATGACTTCCGCGGAAAAATTGGAAGTGGCGCGTTCGCTGGCGCGACTCGGAGTGGATGTCATCGAAGCGGGATTCCCTGCCGCGTCGCCCGATGATTTGGAAGCCGTCAGACGAATTGCTGTTGAAGTTGGGCAACCAACTATCGGCGCGGACAAAGAAGCGCGAGTCCCCATCATCGCAGGATTGGCGCGCGCGAATAAATCCGATATTGACGCGGCTTGGGAAGCGGTCAAAGGCGCGCAGAAGCCGCGCATCCATACCTTCCTTGCCACGTCGCCGATCCACATGAAGCACAAGTTGAAGATGGACCCTGAAGAAGTGGTTCAGCGCGTTTCGGAGATGGTCGCGTATGCGCGGACGTTGTGCGCGGATGTGGAGTTCAGCCCCGAAGACGCGGGACGATCCGATCCCGAATTTTTGTATGTCGTGTTGGGCGAAGCGATCAAGTCTGGCGCGACCACGTTGAATATTCCCGACACGGTGGGCTACACCACGCCCGACGAATATTTCAAGTTGATTGACGGCATCATCAAGCACACGCCTGGCATGAACAACGGCGTCACGGTCTCGGTGCATTGCCACGATGATCTTGGCATGGCAACCGCCAACGCGCTGGCTGGAATTCAAGCGGGCGCGCGGCAAGCCGAAGTGACGGTCAACGGCATCGGCGAACGCGCGGGCAATACATCGCTCGAAGAAGTGGTGATGACGCTCAAGACCCGCCATCCGATTTTCAATCTCGAAACAGGAATTGACGCGACGCAACTCGCGCGCATCAGCAAACTGGTCAGCAATTACACGGGCATCGTGGTTCAGCCGAACAAAGCCATCGTTGGCGCGAACGCCTTCGCGCATGAAGCGGGCATTCATCAAGATGGAATGTTGAAACATCAGACCACCTACGAAATCATGCGCCCCGAAGATGTGGGCGTGAATCAAACCACGCTGGTGATGGGCAAACATTCTGGACGCGCGGCTTTGCGTTCGCGCCTTGCCATCATGGGACATTCGCTCGACGACGCCGAACTCAACAAAGCCTTCGCGCGTTTCAAAGAATTGGCTGACCGCAAGAAGGTCATCACCGACGCCGATCTCGAAGCGCTCATCGCCGATGAGTTCTATCGTCCGCGCGATGTGTATTATCTCGAAGGCTTGCAGGTCTCGTGCGGCACGCT
>JAVHPG010000373.1:0-1066 GCA_036170455.1 Elusimicrobiales bacterium | reverse complement strand
AGAGCGCCGTCCAGGGCATTTTCTTAATCAGCCCGCCCATCTCTTCCATGTTGCGGGTGTGCGTGGCGTGCAGAACCGAACCCGCGCCGAGAAAGAGCAAGCCTTTGAAACTGGCGTGATTGATGGTGTGATACAGCCCGCCGATGAAACCCAGCGCGGCGAGAGTCATCAGCCCGTAACTGTGGAAGATCAAGCCCGCGCCGATGCCGATCAAAATGATGCCGATGTTTTCAACCGAGTGATAGGCGAGCAGGCGTTTCAGGTCATGCTCCATCAGCGCGTACAAAACGCCCAGCACCGCCGAGACTGAGCCAACCCCCAGCACAATTCCGCCCCACCAGACGGGCCCGCCGCCGAGCAGGTCGAGCGAGACGCGCACCAGCCCGTAGATGCCCATCTTAATCACCACGCCCGACATCAGCGCCGAGACGTGACTCGGCGCAACGGGATGCGCCATCGGCAGCCAGATGTGCAGCGGCACGATGCCCGCCTTCGCGCCGAAGCCGAACAACGCCAGCAGGAAAATCGCGTCACGAGTCAGCGGGGAAAGCAAAATTGAATTGGAACGCATGTCTGCAAAGGATGTTGTCAACTCGCCGCCAGAGAGCAGGAAGAACATCGCCACCAGCGCGGCGAAACCCGCATGCGTCATCGCCAAATACCAGTTCGCGGCGCGGACTGTGCCTGGCTGGTCGCTTTCGGTCAACACTAACCAGTAGGCGGAGAGCGACATGGCTTCCCACATAATCAAAAAGGTCAGGGCGTTATTCGCCATCACTTGTAAATTCAGTGAGAGCAACAACACGTTGAGCATTGCGCCCAAAACCCGCAGGGAGTAACGCCCTTCGTAGGATTCCGAATATCCAAAACCGTAGATGGCGGCGGACATGCCGACCAGTCCAATCACAATCAGAAAGAACGCGCCGAGCGCATCCAGCCGCAGGGCGAAGCCTGTCAGCGGGAGAAAAGATGAAAGATGAAAGATGAAAGATGAAGATTGAAGGTTGAAAAGATACGCCACTCCGAGGGCGAGTCCCGCGCCTGAGCCGAGAGTCGCCCCGAAGGC
>JAVHPG010000372.1:0-1068 GCA_036170455.1 Elusimicrobiales bacterium | reverse complement strand
ACGGCGGTGCCCGTGACCGTCGCCCAGTTGCTCGCCTTTACCTTCAGGCCCTCCCGCGGGTAGGTTATCCTGGAGACGGGCTTGGTGACGTCGTAGATCACATTGGCGTTGGTTACCACATTGGCCATCAGCGAGGCGGGGTTGGGCACGGGCACGGCATTGTCCTGCGCGCGCGCCCTGAACCGGTAGACTTTATCCGGCACCATGGCGCCGGACAGGCCGGCGGGCTGGTAGAGCCAGGTTCCGGAGGACGGGCCCTGAGGGGTCCACACGCCGGCATTGTACCAGGAGTTAGTGTCGTTCAGCGTGGAGGAGGAGAAGGCGGCCGCGTTGTCGAAATAGTAAGTGTCCGGGCCGGACAGGTAGGAGACCTGGGCCTGGATATTGGAGGCGGCGGCTATGCCGGAATTGGTCAGCCAGTTCGGGTCGTCGGCGGTGCCGCTGAGCGAGACCACGGACGAGATCTTTGAATTTGCGGCCGGGACGAGCACCGCGAGCGCCGGGGCGGCCTTGTCCACGGTGAAAGTCACGGAGGAGCTGTTGCCGGCGAAGTTCGTCTGGACATTGCCGGCTTTGTCGGTGGCCTCGGCCCAGATCGTGTAGGACCCGTCGTCCGCCCAGACCGGCATATTAGTGTAGGACCAGGAAGACTGATAGATGGAAGCGGCGGGCCAGACTGCGGGGGCGGGCTGCCAGCCGGAAACGTGGTCCCAGTACTGGTTGAAATTATTGTACTTGATGCTGACTTTCACGCCCTGGATCTGCATGCCCGGCTGGTAGCCGATGCTGTTCGCCAGCACGTTCTCTTCGGTAAGCGTGCCGCTGGCCGCGCTGACCCCGGAACGCCTCTGCCCCGGCGTAACCGACGTGACCACGGCGGTCGGCACCGTGACGTCGAAATTGAAGACCAGGTTGACGTCGGAGAACTCGGACTCGATGCCTTCCAGCGTGCTGTTGCTGTAGGTGTTATCCAGGGATTTGGCGCGCACGCGGTACTGCGCGCCGTTGACGTACGCGGCGGTCGGGAAGGAGACCGCGTATTCCCACGAGGAGACCGCCACGTAATAG
>JAVHPG010000371.1:0-1071 GCA_036170455.1 Elusimicrobiales bacterium | reverse complement strand
CCCGCGTCCGCCGGGCCAGTGCTTTTCCCTTAGAATAACACAGGCTTTCTTCGCGCCGAAGCCGAGGAATCCTTTCGTGCCTTCGCTTACCACCACTACTTCCACCTGGTCGCGCCGAAGGCCCATTTCCGCCAGGCCCTTCTCGACGGCGTCCTGTATCGTTTTAGCTTCTGTCTTTGTTTCTCTCATTTGAGTGTCTCCTAGTCTTTCAGTTACAAAAACTATTTACCCATGGTCTTCTGCAGGTACATGGTCTGCGCGAAGCCCCAGGTGCTGTTTATCAGCCAGTAGAGCACCAGGCCCGACGGGAAGGTCAGGAACATGAAGGTGAAGATCACGGGCATCCACTTCATCATGGCCGCCTGCGAGGGGTCGCCTGTCTGCGGGTTCAGGTGCTGCTGCAGGAACATGATACCGCCCATCACTATGGGCAGCACGTAGTAAGGATCTTTTGCCGAGAGGTCCTTTATCCAGAAAACGAAAGGAGCCCCGTGGAGGTCCCAGGAATTGCGCAGCGCGGTGAAGAGCGAGAAGAAGACGGGGATCTGCAGCAGCATGGGCAGGCAGCCGCCCAGCGGGTTCGTGCCGTGGCGCTTGTAAAGGTCCATGACCTCGGTGTTCATGCGCTTCGGGTCGTCCTTGTATTTCTTCTGGATCGCCTGCATCTCGGGCTGGATCTTCTTCATGACTGCCATGGCTTTGAAGCTCTTGAAGCTGAGCGGCGTCAGCAGCAGCTGGATGAGCACGCTGAGGATTATGATGGCCGCGCCGTAGTTCCCGGTATGCTTGTGGAAAAATACTATGGAGGAATTCGCGAGCTTCGCCAGCGGCGAGAAAAAGCCGAAATCCACCGAGCGGTCCAGGCCGTGGCCCAGGGCCTGCAGCTTGGCGTAATTCTTGGGGCCCATGTAGAACTGGGTTTCCCAGGTCCGCTTTTCCCCCGCCTTCAGCTCCGCCGCCGGCACGGGCAGCGCCAGCAGGGGCGCCTTATTATCCTTTATCAGCGCCTCTCTGCGCACAGGCCTTATGCCGGAAAGGCCTTCGCCGGTAAGGGCGGTAAGGAAATAGCGG
>JAVHPG010000370.1:0-4793 GCA_036170455.1 Elusimicrobiales bacterium | reverse complement strand
AGGGCATAAGCGCGGCCGGCCTGCGCAAAAACAAGCAGCGGGAGCAGGCAGGCGGCCGCAAGGCGCGGTAGCTTCATTTTTTCTCTTTCTTGACCCAGGCCGCTATCACGGCCGACTCGACCGAGCTTTTGACTGCCCCGTCTACGAAGACCAGGTCCGGCGGAAAGGCCACCCAGAAGGCGCCCTCTTCTTTTTTAGAAGCCATGACGCCGGCCACGACCAGCAGGTCTCCGTCGATGGAGAGCTCGGCGTTCGCCACGCGGGCCGGCGACTTGAGAGGTTTGAAAGAATCCACTTTTACCGCCGGGGCAGCGGGGGCCTTGGCCGGCTTTGTGAAGCCGTTCTTGAAGCAGCCCTCTATTTTCAGGTAGAGGCCCTTAGAGAGGAGCTTTATATCGGTGTAGGTCTTTCCCTTATTCTCGGTGAAGGGCATGATCACGCCGCCTTTCTCGTAGGCGATGTTTTTCACGGTAATGGCGCCGAAGGTAAAGTCGGCTTTGGCGGCTCCCTTTACCGGGGCCGTGCTTACGGCCGTAATTTCCAGCGCGCCGGCGGAGCCGGCGGCAAGACAGAGCACAAGAGCGCTAATTAGTTTTTTCATTCCTCCTCCTGATTATAGCCACGATATCGTACACATCGTCCAGCTCGTAGTCCGCCCCTGAGACCTTGGTGTCGAATTCGTTGCCGTACTTGGCCCAGGCGGTCCGCATGCCGAAAGCCTTGGCGCCCTTTATGTCGCGCTCGGCCCAGTCGCCGACCATTATGGATTCTTCCGGTTTCACTTCCAGCAGCTCCAGCACTTTCTTGAACGGCTTGGGAGAGGGCTTTTTCTCGCCCGTGTCGTCGAAGGTGACCACGTGCTCGAAGTAGTGGTGCAGGCCGAGGCCCACGATGCGCATCCAGACGCTCAGGCGCGGCGCGTCTGAGACCACGCCCATGCGGATGCCCCTTTTAAGCAGGTCGGTAAGCGTGAGGCGCACGTGGGGGTACAGGGTCATGTGCCCTTCTTTGGCCCGCTTATAGCCGAGTATGCCGGCGGCCAGGATCCTGTAGTCCACCTTGCCGAATTCCTTCATCAGGACCTTGTCGAAGATATTCTGGTCCTCGATGCCCTCTGCCCAGTACACCTTGAAGATCTTGTCCACCATCTCCTGCTTCTTGATGCCCAGGCCGGCGTCGATCATCGCGTCGACGGCCGCGTCCACGGCGGCGCGCTTCATGCGCATGAAATCCATCAGCGTATTGTCGATATCGAAAACAACGGCTTTTATCATTTTTATCTTTTCGGCTCCGTGAATCTCTCTACGTAAGCCTTCGTGCGGGTATCCACGCGTACCTTGTCGCCCTGCTTGATGAACATGGGGACTTTTATCTCGAGGCCCGTGGAAACCTTAGCGGCCTTCAGCGTATTGGAGACTGTGTCGCCCCGGACGCTGTCCACCGTCTCGATAATTTCCATTATCAGGTTCGCGGGCAGCTGGATATTGAAGAACACGCCGTTGAGGTAAAGGCCCTCCACCTGCATGTTCTCGGTCATGAAGGGCAGGCTGGCCTCCAGCTTGTCCACCGGCAGGCCGGTCTGCTCGTAGTTCTCGTTATCCATGAAATAGGCCATCCCGCTGTCGGTATAGACGTAGGTCTTGGCGCGCTTTTCCACCGAGACGTCCTTGAACTTGTCCTCCGGGCGGTAGGCGGTCTCGATTATCGAGCCGGTCTCGATATTGCAAAGTTTCACGCGGACCACGGCGCGGGCCTGGGATTTGCGGTGATGCTGGACGGCCATGACCTCCACGGTCTGGCCGTTCTCGTTTATGAACATGACGCCTTCTTTGAATTGCGTAGCGAGTATCATTTGTGTCTCCTTGAGTAGTCTAAAGTCCGAGAGTCACGGAGCCTAAGGGTCTTAGGCCCGTGAGTCTGAAACTAAATTTTTAACCCTGCGGCTTCCCCGCCTGGTAGGCCATCACCTTGAGTGCGAGTATGCGCTTCTCCATCGGCGGGTGCGTGGCCAGCAGGTCGGCCGTGAAGCCCAGCTTCTCCTCTATCAGGCTGCCCCGCGGGTCCGCGATGCACATGTGGGCCACGCCGTTATTGATGGCGTTGGTCGGCATCACCGCCCGGCGGATCTTTTCCAGGGCCGAGACCAGCGCCAGCGGGTTGCGCGTAAGCTCGGCGGCGCTGGCGTCCGCCAGGAATTCGCGCTGCCGCGAAATGGCCATGGCCAGGAGCCGCGAAATAAGCGGCGCCAGGATCACAAGCAGGATCCAGACGACGAAGACCACGAGCGCGGCCGCCCCGCCCTTGCGGCCGGAGCCGCGCGAGGAAGAGCCGCCGGAGGACAGGCCCCGGCCGCCGTAGCGCATACTGCGGCCGGCGAAATCGCTCAGCAGCGCTATAGCGCCCAGCAGCGCGGCCGTGACCGTCATCAGGCGCATGTCGTAGTTCCGGATATGGCTCATCTCGTGGGCCACTACCGCCTGCAGCTCCTCGCGGTTCAGCGTGCCCAGGAGGCCCTCCGTCACGGCGATCACGGAATTCTCCGGGTTCGTGCCGGTGGCGAAAGCGTTAAGGTCCGGGTCCGGCACGATATAGGCCGCGGGGGCCGGCAGGCCGGAAGCCGTGGCCATCTCGGCTATGATATTCAGGAACTGGTGCTCCTTCTCCCCTCCTGACGACAAAGCGCGGCGGGCCATCGTGGAGCGCAGGACCATGGCCGGCCCGTTGAACAGGCTGTTAACCGACATCCCGAGGCCTATCAGCAGCGCTACGATCGTGCCGAAGGGGATATTAGCGGCGGCGCCTGCGGATTTCGCCTCGTAGAACCCGTCGGCGTTCAGCACCATCTGCGGGGCCCCGGCCGGGTTGAAATTAAGGTAGAAATAATCGAAACCGAGGCCTATGAACAGGAAAAAGGCCACGAACACGGCTATGATCATAGCCGTCATCCGCCGGTTCGCAGCCTGCTGTTCGAAAATGTTCATCTAAAGAATCGGGAATCAGGAATCGAGAATCGGGAGCAGAGGAAATATTTCCCTGATTCCCGATCCTCGATCCTGGATTAGTTCGCTTATATCGTCAGGTTGACCTTCACGTTCTCCCGCTCGGGGGAATCAGAGGGCAGTTCCCACAGCGCGGAGGGAGTGAAGCCCAGCAGCGACGAGAACAGGTTGGTGGGGAACACCTGCTGGTCGGTATTGAACTTGGTCACCACGTCATTGTAGAACTGGCGCGAGAAGCCGATCTGGTTCTCGGTGTGGGTCAGCTCTTCCATGAGCTTCTTAACCGAGTCGTTCGCCTTCAGGTTGGGATAGTTCTCGGAGACGGCCATCAGGCGGCCCAGCGCCTGGGAGAGCTGCCCTTCCTTGGCGAGGATCTCGCCGGTGTTGCCGCCCTGGCCGGCGGAGATCGCGGCCGCACGGGCCTGGATGACGCGCTCAAGGGTCTCTTTCTCGAACTTCATCTCGCCCCTGACGGACTCCACCAGGTTGGGGATGAGGTCGTGGCGCCTCTTAAGCTGGACGTCTATCTGGCGGAAAGCGTTCGCAACCTGGTTGCGCAGCTTTATCAGCCCGTTGAAGGTCATCACCATCCAACCGCAGAGAACCAGCAGTACAATCGCTAATGCAATCATTCTTCCTCCTGGGCAGTTACGCCGTTTTTGTAAGTATCTCGCAGCCTGTTTTGGTAACCAGCACTGAATCTTCTATGCGCACGCCGAATTTGCCGGGCAGGTAGATGCCGGGCTCGACGGTGACCGCCATGCCCGCGCGCAGCACCGCCTCGAAGGTGGTGTTGAGCCTGGGGAATTCGTGGATCTCCAGGCCTATCCCGTGGCCGGTGCCGTGGATGAAATACTGCCCGTAGCCCGCGTCGGAGATATAGTTGCGGCAGGCGGCGTCCACGTCGCGCGCCTTCACGCCGGCGCGCACTTTGGCCAGCCCCGCTTTCTGGGAAGCGGCGACGGCGGCATGGACTTTTTTATACTCTTCCGCGGGCTTGCCGTGGAAGTAGCTGCGCGTCATGTCCGAGCAATAGTTCCCGTAGACGCAGCCGTAGTCCAGCAGCACGGCCTCGTTGTTCTTTAGCTTCCTCTCCGAAGTCTCGTGGTGCGGCATGGCGGAGTTGGGACCGAAGCCCACGATCAGGTTGAAAGAGTTGCCTTTGGCGCCCATGGCCTGCATAGTGTCCTCCAGCCGCCGGAAGACGGAAAGCTCGGTGCAGCCCGTCTTTATGCACGGCTTCACCAGGCCGAAAGCTTTAGCGGCTATGCGGCAGGACTTGCGGAGGACCTCGATCTCCTCCCCTTCCTTGACGGCCCGCAGCGCCCCGGTCAGGCCGTTATGCTCAAGCACGCCGGCCTTGCGCCAGGCGGTTCCGCGGGTATAGGTTTCAGCGTCGGGCTCGAAAGCGGCGCGCTTTAGCTTCAGCTCCTTTACCTTCGCCAGCGCGGCGGTTTCCGCGGGCCCGCCCGCGTCGACGGCGACCGCGCAATTTATCCCGGAGCGGAACTGCTCGATGAACATCTTCGGCATGAAGACCCAGGCGCCGGAGCGGGAAACGACCATAGCGCAGTCGTCCAGGTGGAAGCCGGTCAGGAAGCCTATCTCCAGCGTGCGCCCCATGACCAGGGCGTCAAGGCCGTTCTGCTTCAGCATGTACTGCAGGTCTTTGATGCGCTTCGCGTGAATATTCATGGTACTCCCCAATGAAATGAAATAAGTCCCGGCGCCTCCGGAAACTTACCTATTATACTATTTTTATATTATCCGGCGGTAGCGGACGCATAGTAGCCC
>JAVHPG010000369.1:0-21973 GCA_036170455.1 Elusimicrobiales bacterium | reverse complement strand
GCGGCCGGACCCGTTTCTAGAACTGTACCTTGGGCGCTTCGGCGGCGGCTTTTTCACTCTTGAAATAATCGTCGCTCTTCTTGAAGTCGAACATCTTCGCAAGGATATTCGTGGGGAAGCCCCTGACCGTCAGGTTATAGGCGTTCACCGTCTCGTTATAGCGCATCCTTTCCACTGAAATGCGGTTCTCGGTCCCGGCCAGTTCGTCCATCAGCCTTATGAAATTCTCATTCGCTTTAAGCTGGGGGTACTGCTCCACCACCACCATCAGGCGGCTGAGCGCGCCTTCCATCTGGTTTGCGGCGGCCACTTTCTCGCTCTGGTTCTTCGCGGCGCCCCACTGGCTCCTGAGCGCGGTCACTTCGGTGAGGAGGTCTTTTTCATGCTTTGCATAGCCTTTCACGGTATTGACCAAGTTGGGAATAAGGTCATAGCGCCGCTGGAGGACGGTCTCCACCTGGCTCCAGGCTTTGGGCAGGGCCTCGGAAGTGTTAACGAGCCTGTTATAGCCCGAACCGGCCCACAAGCCGATCACCACCACCAGCCCTAAAACTATCAGTAATGCTTTTTTCATGATTTTCTCCTATTGTCTTTCTTTATTTTCCGGTTTTCTGCAGCCAAAGGTCCACGGAGTCCGTGACGCTTTGAACCGCGGTCAGATACCGGCTGAAAAGCTGCATCGAAGTGAGGTCCTGGCACTTTTTCCCCTCTTTCAGGTCCCAGACTATGGTAAAGATCTCTATGTCTATTTTAATATTTTTGGCGAGCAGCGGCAGGACTTCCATCTTTTTCGCGGGCGGGACTTCCCCGTAAAGCCTGAGGCTGGCCTTGAAGAGGGTGAGGAAGGCCGAGATCGAGGAGACCATAAGGGCCTCAACTTCTTTCGCCGAGCCTTTCGTAGTCAGGAAACGGCTGCGCAGGATGATAAGTTTGCTTTTGAGTTCATGCTCGAGCTGCAGCCGGAGATTCGCCGGCTCTATCTTCATCCCTTCGAAAGGGTTCGTCCCGTAAATTATTTTATTAGCCTGGATGATGTCGGAAAACTCGATAGGGAAAACGTCGGCTGAACCCAGAAGAGTCTCTTTCGCGAAGAGAAGCGGGGCGGGGTTCCCCTCTCTGCCCCAGCCCGAGCACAGTTCCGTCAGCGAAGTCAGGACTTCGGCGTCGAGGCGGTCCACCGCGACCAGGACATTATAGTCGGAAGTCTTCACTTTGTCGCCGGCCACCGAAGAGCCGTACAGCACGACCGAGCTGAGGTTCGCGCCGCAGATCTTCTTAAGTTCTTCAGTCAAAATTTCAGGTGTCATTTTAGCCATAGTCCCTCCTACCAGCTGCGTGAGCTGCCGCCGCCGCCCGAGGATCCCCCTCCGAAGCCGCCGAAACCGCCGTCGCCCCCGAAGCCGCCGCCCCCGCCGCGGCCGGAACCCCTGGTCATAGCGTTTATAAGGAACAAAGCCAGGAAAGGGTGGCGGATCGAGAAAAGGATGAAGCCGACCAGCATGATCGCGAAAAATATTTTCTGGCCGCGGGTAAGCGGGGGCTGTTGGCGCCGCCCGCCTCTGTCGAAACCGCCGGAAAGCGTGACCCCGCTGTCATCCGCTATGACCGAGGCGACGGCCAGGGCGCCCTGGGCCACCCCGGAGGAATAGTCGCCGGCTTTGAAGTACGGGACCATGTATTTGTCCTGGATCGAGCCGGTCAGGCCGTCGGGGAGTATCCCTTCCAGGCCGTAGCCGACTTCTATCCGGGACTTCCGGTCTTCCACCGCTACCAGCAGAAGCACGCCGCGGCTGGTTTTTTTATCGCCTATGCCCCACTTCTTATAAGTCTCTGCCGCGTAGGTTTCGAGATCAAGGCCGCCGAGGCTTTTTACGGTCAGGACAGCCACCTGGGCTTTGGCTTTTGCGTCCAGCTCGGCCAGTACTCCGTTCAGCTTCGCCACAGCCTGCTGGTCCATCACGCCCGCATAATCGTTCACATAAGAGCCGGCGGCCGGCGCGGACGGGGAAGCCGCCAGGGCCGGGCAGGCAAGGAGGACCGCGAGAAGGGCGGGCAGTAAAATTTTAGAGCGTCTGAAAAATTTGGCCATGCGGGTATATATAATCCTACCACATGCCAAGCCTGTTTCCAACCCGGCGCGCTTTTGGCATACTATAATATATGAAAAGCGCTTTCAGCCCCGCGATTTTCGATACTTAAAAATGGCCCTGATCAATCTCCATAATCATTCCACTTATTCCGACGGGACGCTGACGCCGCGGGAGCTTGCGCTCGAGGCCGCGCGCGCCGGGATAAAATATTTCTCGCTTACCGACCACGACACTATCGACGGCTGGCCGGAGATGGGGCTAGAGCTTGAAAAGGCCGGGATAAAGTACTGCTCCGGTGTTGAGATAAGCACCCGCGAGAACGGGAACCTTCATATACTCGGCTACGGGATGAACCCGACCGACCCCGGTTTCGTAGCCAGCCTCGCCGAGTTCCGGGAGCGCCGCGCGGCCAGGATAAAAAAGATGCTCGAGCGGCTCGAGGGCCTCGGGCTGGAGATAAAATTCGAGGACCTGAAGCCGCGCGGCGGCGTCTCGCCGGGCAGGCGTCAGCTGGCCGAGCTGATGCTGCAGCGCAAGCTCGTCACCGATATCAAAGAAGCTTTCAGGCTTTACCTCTCCCCGGGAGCCGCGGCTTATGAGCCGTCCGCCGGCCCGACCGTGCTGGAAGCGATACGGGTCATAAAAGGCGCCGACGGCAAAGCCGTCCTGGCACATCCGATTAAAAAAGGCACCACGCCCGACCTGGCGGCCATGAAAGACGCCGGGCTGGACGGGCTGGAAGCTTTTTATCCTTTGCATAGCCCCGAGGATACGAAAAACCTTATAGCCCTGGCGGAGCGGCACGAACTCTTTGTCACGGCGGGCTGCGATTTCCATGGCCCGCCTTTCGACCGCAGCGTAATGAGCGGCTTCGAATACCCCGAAGAATATTTCACGGAGATAAAAGACCTGTTCCTGTAAATTTACTAAATGGCAAACGGCGACCACTCGCAGCTTGTGAGCTGGCTTTTTTTGGACATGAACTCCTACTTCGCTTCAGTCGAGCAGGAGATGGACCCCTCTTTGCGCGGGAAGCCGGTGGCGGTGGTTCCTTTGCTGGCCGACAGCACCTGCTGCATCGCGGTCAGCTACGAGGGGAAAGCTTTCGGGGTGAAGACCGGGACCCTGGTGGGAGAGGCGAGGCGGCTTTGCCCGAAGATGAAGTTCATCGTCGGCGATCACTCGCATTATGTCAGGTATCACAATAAGATAGTGGAGGCCGTGGAGTCCTGCGTGCCGGTGGATTCGGTCTGTTCCATAGACGAGATGGCCGCCCGCCTGACCGGCTACCAGATGGACGTGAAAGCGGCCTCGGACCTGGCTCTCAAGATCAAGGCCGCAATAAAAGAGAAAGTGGGCTCTTCGCTCAGATGCTCCATCGGGCTAGGCCCGAACCGCTACCTCGCCAAGATCGCCGCCGACATGAAAAAGCCGGACGGGTTCACGGTCATCCGGCCCTGCGACCTCCCGCAGATACTTTACCCGCTGAAATTGCGCGACCTTACCGGCATAGGCAAGAAAACGGAAGAGCGGCTCAACAAGCAGGATATCCATACTATGGAAAAACTGCTTTCCTTTACGCCGGAGGAAATGACCAAAGCCTGGGGAAGCGTCTGCGGCGAGGAGATGTGGCATCTCCTGCGCGGCGAGAACCTGGAAATAAAGGTAACCGAGCAGAAATCTATCAGCCACTCCCATGTTCTGCCGCCGGAGCTGCGCAACAGGGCCGGCGCGCTGCGGATCCTGAAGAAGCTTACCGATAAAGCCGCCACCCGCCTGCGCAAAGAGGGCTTCTTCGCCTCAGGGATAAATATCTATGTCAGGTTCACGGGCCAGAGCGCCTGGCAGGCCCGCTGCAATCTGATGGAAACGCAGGATACCCTCGCTTTTATCCACGCTATCAAAACTCTCTGGAAAGAACTGCCGCAGGGCCAGGTCTTCGCCGTGGGCGTAGCTATGTCCGGCCTGGTCCCGGAAGCTTTCCACTCCCCCTCCCTGTTCGAGGACCCGCGCCGGGGCCGGTTGACGAAGGCCCTGGACCAGATAAACGATAAATTCGGCAAAGACGTCCTGCACTACGGGGCCACGCACGAATCCTCGGGCCTGGTCCCTCTCCGGATAGCCTTCACCAGGATCCCGGACGAGGACGAGGGGACTTGAGATGACGGACCTGCCTGAAAACAAAACCCGGAAGAGCGCCCTGCCTTCTACCGGACCGCGCAAAACCCTGCGCCCCGTCAGGTATTTTTCCCTGCTTGCTCTGCGCACCGCTCTTTGGACAGCTATCATAATCGCCTGCTTTGTCTACGCCGTAAACGAAGGAGCTTTGAGGCCGGCGGCCCTCTCCGCGGTTAAAAAAAGTTCTTTGGCTGTACAGCGTCCCCGGCAGGAAGTCCCTATGGCTGTCGTCCCCGCCTACGCGCCGCCCCAGGCGGACAGCCTTGCTTTAGTAAAGCCGGCTCCTCGCGGGGGCGCGAGCGCGCCCGCTCAACAAAAAGCGCCTTTACCGCGCCTGGTCTCGAATACCTCCGGCAGATGGTTCGCAAAAGTAGACTTCCGTCCCGCCGGCTCCGGGGCGCTTCAGGAGCCCGCACAGGAAGCAACTCCGCGCGGCCCGGGCGACGGCGAAGTAGCCCTCTCCAAAGCTGCCCTGTCCAAAAAAATAAAAGTCGGCGGGGCGCGCCCCGTCTCCGCCTCTTTGGAAAAGCGCTACTCTTCGGTGGACAAGGAAGCTGAAAGGCTCCGCTCGGAATATAACAGGAAAACGGAAGCCGAAGAAATAAAGCGGAAGCAAAAGCTGCAGGGCCATATAGAGCTTTCCGCCCTGATCCTGGCGCTGGCCGCGGTTCTCGCGGTCGCCGCTTCGCGCATAATAAAAGCCTGGCGCGCGATACAAAAGCCGGACGGGACGCACTGGACGCTTAAATAGGCGCGGCCTGAACCGTATTCTTCCGTCGCTGGCCGGGAGCGGGACCCCGCAAATTGCTAAAATTGACTATGGCCCGCAGCAGGGCCGGCTGTTTATTCGCCGCCGCCAATGAAACAAGAAAAATCAAACCAGCCCGCATTGTCCGAAAGGATAAAGGCCGCTGTCGAACTGCTTGAGGCCGTCTCGGCAAACCGCGAACTCCTAGCCGAGGTTTCCGTGGAGGAGCAGCACCGACTTCTTAAGGCGGCCGGCCAGATCGCGCGCCCTGATTCTCGCGCGCGGCGGCAGCTGGTCAAGGAATACGCGCGCAAGCGCAAAGCGGCAAAGACCGAGCGCGCGGAAGGCGCGCTTAACCAGACCGGGATACGCAAGCTGCGCCGGCAGACCGTCTTCACCACGCCCAATGTACACCCGCCGCTTGGCTTCGAGCAAGAAGAAGTCACGGACAACCCGGAGTTCCGCGAGGTTCACGAAGAGCAGAACTGCTATATCTGCAAAAAGAACTACTCGCAGCTCCATAATTTTTACGACCAGCTCTGCCCGCCCTGCGCGGAAACCAATTTCCTCAAGCGCACCGAGACGGCCGACCTGCGGGGGCGCGTCGCCCTGCTCACCGGCGGGCGCGTCAAGATAGGCTACCAGGCGGGGATAAAGCTTCTTCGCGCCGGGGCGCAGCTGATAGTCAGCACCCGCTTCCCGCGGGACTCCGCCAAACGCTACGCGGCCGAGCCGGATTTCAAGGACTGGGGCAGCCGCCTTGAAATTTTCGGGCTCGACCTGCGCCACACGCCCAGCGTCGAAGCTTTCTGCCGGCACCTTCTTTCTACGCGCTCGCGGCTGGACTTCATAATCAACAATGCCTGCCAGACGGTGCGGCGCCCGCCGGATTTTTACGCTCATATGATGGAAGGCGAGCATGGACCGCTGAACGATATGCCGGAGGAAGCTCGCAAGCTCCTCGGCGCTTACGAAGGCCTGCGCGGCTACCACATCCTGCCGGAGGGCGCGCCGGGCGCCCTTACCTCCGCTCTTCTTCCTGGCGTTTCGCAGGTTCCCGGCCTGACCCATGCGGCGGCTCTGTCGCAGGTCCCGATGCTGCCTGAAGAAACGGCGGCCCAGAAAGCTTTATTCCCCGAGGGAAAACTCGACCAGGACCTGCAGCAGGTGGACCTGCGCGAGCGCAATTCCTGGAGGCTGCTCATGGCCGAAGTCCCGGCCGTGGAACTTTTGGAAGTGCAGCTCGTGAACGCTATAGCGCCTTTCATCATCAATGCGCGGCTCAAGCCCCTTATGCTCCGCACGCCCGGGCGCGACAAGCATATCGTGAACGTCTCGGCGGTTGAAGGCCAGTTCTACAGGAAGTTCAAGACCACCCGGCACCCGCATACAAATATGGCCAAGGCCGCTCTCAATATGATGACGCGCACTTCGGCGGCCGATTACCAGGCCGACGGCATCCACATGAACGCCGTGGACACCGGCTGGGTGACCGACGAGGACCCCGTCCAGATAGCCGAGCGCAAAGTAAAAGAGCACCGCTTCCACCCGCCGCTGGATATCGTGGACGGCGCGGCCCGCATAGTGGACCCTATCATCTCCGGCTTCAATACCGGCGTGCACGTCTGGGGCAAGTTCCTTAAAGATTATAAACCGGCGGACTGGTGAAGCTATGACCCGGAAAAACTGCGCCTGCGGCGATCCCGCCTGCGGAAAACCGCAGGGCGGGCACAGCCTGCCCTGCCCTCTTTGCGGCGAGGCCTCGGTGGATCTCGTGCCGGGCGATACGGTCCGGAAACTCCTTAAGCCGGGGCTGCCGGCCGCCGGCGATAAATATTTTCTCTGCAGCGATCCCGCCTGCGACGCCGTCTATTTCGACGGGAAGGGCCTGCTCTATAAACAGGCGGACGTTTCCGTGCCGGTATTTTTCAAGACCGGCGCCGAACCGGTCTACGCCTGCTACTGCGCCAGGGTCACTAAAGCCCAGGTAGTGGAAGCCGCCAACAGGACCCGGTCCACGCGCTGGGCCGCCGTGATCAAGACTATAACCGGCGCCGTCCCGAAGTGCCGCTGCGCGGAGACCAACCCGCTGGGCGTCTGCTGCTCGGATAACGCTTACGCCGCGGCTATCGCCGAGTGTTCCGTTAAGCCGGCGCCTGCGGCAAAGCCCGGAGATCCGCTTCACGGGATCACGCTGGAGGACATCCTTATCGTTCTTCTCAAGCGGCATGGCTGGAGCAAAATGGGGCGGCGCATCCCGGTCCGCTGTTTCATGTACGACCCGAGCGTCAAATCCAGCCTTGTTTTCCTGCGGGAGACCCCCTGGGCGCGCAAGGCCCTGGAAGACTGGTATATCAGCGAACTTAAATAGGGACTTTACTTACTTTCCGGGTTATTTTTCAGCACAATCTTTAAAGCGGAACCTTTCTTAGCTACAATATTTCAGGATAAGCAGGAAAGCGAGCTGCGTTCCACTAAAATGACCAAGATACTCCACGCGGCGGACCTTCATATAGAGGACGGGGAAGAGAAAGGCTACTGCTATGCCGTGCTGGACGAGATAATCTCCCTGGCGCTCGCCGAAAAAGCCGCCGCGCTGGTCCTGGCCGGCGACGTTTTCAATTCTTTCGGGGATTTCGAGGCGCTGCGCTCCGAAGTCTGCCTTAAATTAAGACCGCTGGCCGAAGCCGGGTGCCGCATAATCTATATTCCAGGCAACCACGAAGCCCGCGGCGCCACCGCCGACCTTTCCGCCTACAATCTTGATCCTATCACCTTCGCCACGGCGAAACCTTTCTCTTTTATCGAGGCCGGCGGCGCCGAATTCGTCTGCATCCCGCACGCGGAGAGCTACGACGGCTACCGCGACTGGAAGATCCCGCCCAATAAGCCGGGGACGCCCCGGATCGCCGTGGCCCACGCTCTTAACTCCGCGATCTATACGGGCCCCGACGAGGAAACGGATTCCCGCGCCGGCGTCATTGACGACGATCTTTTCGCGCACCTCGGGGCCGATTACGCCGCCCTGGGCCATGTGCACGCCGGGCGGCAGCAGAAACTCGGCGGGGCCGTGGCCTGCTACCCCGGCTCGGCCCGGGTCTGGCGCGCTCACCCGCGGGAAGCGGGCCCCCGGCGCGCCTGCGTAGTGGAGCTCGGCGCGGCTGTGGACGTACGCACCATCGAGCTTCAGTCCGCCGGGCTCTATAAAGAATACCGGCTTCCGCTGGACCTCGCCGGAGCCGTGAACCCCGCCGCCGCCGATAAAATTTCCGGCTCGGTCGCCGCCCTCGATTTGGTCAAAGTAGTCCTCACCGGCGTGGTAGAGGACGAGAACGCGGCCAAAGCTTCAGCCGAAGCTCTGCGCGCGCGGCTGAAAGACAAAGCGCGGCTGGTCATCGTAGCTACCGAGACCATAGTAGCCGCGGCGCTTTCAGAGAATAGTCTCACTAAAGCTTTCCTTGCCGAAATTGACAAGCTGGAGCCTGAAGACTCGCAGGGCGCTGATTATAACCGCTGGCTGCTCGCGCGGCAGTACGGGCTGGAAGAACTCGCCTCCCACCTCGCGGAGGACAAATGATCCGCCGTCTTGAAATGACCGATTACGGCAAGTTCAAGAAGGACGGCCTGGACCTGGGCCCCTTCACGGTTATCACCGGGCCGAATGAGGCCGGCAAGACCACCGTCTTCGACGCCCTGTTCGACGCGCTTTGCGCCGAATCCCGGCATGAAGGCCACCCGCTCTGGAAGAACCTGGCCGCCCGATACGGCGCTCTGCGCAAGTCCTCGCTGACCTGGGAGGAAGGCGCCGCGCCGCTTTCCTTCGGCGATAATGAATTCATAGAGATCTTCGCGATACGCGGCGGCGAGCTTGGAGTTAAGCACGCCGATAACAGCGGCGCTTCCTCCTGGGCGCTGGCCGCAGAGAACGCGCTCCTGAATGCCGGGCTGAACCCCGAAGTCCTGGCGGCCGCGCTCGCCGACAAAGCGGAGAGCGGCCGCAAAGGCTCGGTTAAGGCCAATATAAAGCGCCTGCGCGAAGCTTTGAAAGACCATGAGCAGGCCATAGCCGGCCTTAAGACAGAGCGCGACGCCGTGCTGGCCGACGCTTCGCAGGCCCCGCGGCTCGAGGCGGAGAAAAAAGACCGGGAAGCCAGACTGGCCGCCAAGACCGCCGAACTGAAGGCGAAAGAAGCCGAGCTCGAAAAACTTTCAGCCTCGGCGCGGCGCGCCGTGGTGATGGCCGGGATAACGGCGGTGCGCGAGCTTGAAGAGGCGCGGATAGCCGCGGCGGCGATGGCCGCTTTCGCCTCCGACGAAACGATTAATCTCAGGAGCCTGCAAAGAGCCCTGGCGGAAGCCGAAAAGAGCGCGGCAGCCGCCGAAGCCGCCCTTTCCGAAAAGCGGCTTGCCGTGGCCGCGGCCGCCGAGGCCTCCACGGAACTGGCCGGGCGGCTGGAGCCTCTTAAGCGGCAGAACGAAACCGCCGACCGCCTGGCCGCGCGGCTCGGGGCTTTCGCGTCCGAGCCGGAAAAAATATCGCGGTCCGTGAACGCAAATATGCGCTTCGGTATCTTCGCCGGCGGCGCGGTCCTGGCCGCTTTCGTGGCCTATTCAGGCCGGAACGCGGCGGCTTACGCCGCGGCGGCACTTATCACGGGCGCGGCGCTCTGGGCCGGCTTTAAATTCTCCATCGTAGAGACCCTCATCGGCCATACCTCGGTGGAAGTCTGGGACTTGCTTTCCGCGCTTGAAGCGGACTGGAAGACAGTGTCGCCCTCCCCCTTCCCGACCACGGACATAGAAGCCGCGCGCGCCTTCCTGGCCAAGATCAAAGCGGAATACGAAGCGGCGGTCAGGGCTTCCGCGGAAAGATCAGCGGAGTCGGGCGTCCTGTCGGTGCTGGTAACCGAGGCGGAAAAGAGCCGCGCCGAACTGACGAGGACGGCTAAAGAGGCTTTAAGCACCATCGAAGCCTGGCTCAAAGCCCGCGGCTGCGTCAGCGAGGACGATTACCAGAAGAAGGTCGCCGAATATAATAAGCGGTCGGCGCGCGCGGCCGACAGGGAGCAGCGCGTGCTCGCTCTGGCCGGCGGCAGCGGCTGCGCGAACGAGAACGAATTCAGGGACAAGCTTTTCGCCGAGAACGGCGACCTGGAGCGGCGCGGCGTGATCCCGGCGCAGGGCGCGGACGCCGAACTGGCCCGCCTGAAACACGAAGCGGCGGCGCTCTCCGCCGAAGCGCGCGCGATCGAAGCCGCGCTCAATAAAGTCAATTCCGCGCTGGAGACCAATAAAGCCGTCTCCGGCGCCAGGCTGGGCGGTCTGCCCGAGCGCCTGAACCAGGTGGAGACCGTGCTGGAGCTGGATAAGGCCGAGCTGGCCGAGCTGGAGCTGCAGGCGGAGGCTTATACGCTGGCCTCAGGGGTTTTTAAAAAGCTCGCCGAGACTTCGGCTATAGCTTTCGAAGCTTTGGGGAAAGAAGTGACCGGGACCCTGAGGGCCATTTTGCCCGAAGCGCACGCCGAGTTCCGCGGTTTCGAAGCGGCCGGGGCCGCCGTCACGGACGCCTCGGGGATAACCCGGCCGGTAAAAAGCCTTTCTTCCGGCACGCGCGACCTTTTCATGCTCGCGGCGCGGCTTACCATAGCGCACCGCGCCCGGCTCGGGCCCGAGGGCCTGGCGCCGGCTTTGCTGGTCCTGGACGAGCCTTTCTATACGATGGACGCCGAACGCGAGCGCCTCGCGCTGAAACTGCTCGGCGCTTTCCACAGGAATACCGGCTGGCAGATAATAATCCTCACCAAAGACGCCTCCCTGGCCCCCGCGGCCAAAACCGAAGGCCTCCCGCTCACGGAAGTGACGCTTACCGCCCTTTCCTGACTAATAGCCGCCCGGAGCAGCGCGTGGGCCGGGTTAGCAAAACCCTCGGAGAGCCCGCCGGTTGCATAGCCCGGCGGGCGAACACGGAGTGAGGCCACGGTGTGGCCGAACGCGTTTTGCGTTCCGGCCCACGCGCTGTTCCTTGTGAGTATTTAGATATAAAAGAGGATGGCGAAATAGTGGGAGAGGCTGCCGGCGAGGACGAAGAGGTGCCAGATCCCGTGGTAGTGCGGGTAGAGATCGTCCATAACATAGAAGATCACGCCCGAAGTGTAGAAAAGCCCGCCGATCATCAGCCAGGCAAGGCCCCAGAAAGGCAGGGCCCGCGCCAGCGGCCCGAGCGCGAGTATTATCATCCAGCCCATCATCAGGTAAATAATAAGCTGGGCTATCCGGTTCCCTTTCCTGTGCAGGGAGTCCAGGACTATCCCGAAAACGGCCAGGATCCAGACCACGACGAACAGAGACCAGCCCCAGACCCCGCGCAGCGTCACCAGAGTGAAAGGCGTGTAAGTCCCGGCTATCAGGAGATAGATCGCCTGGTGGTCCACCATGCGCAGGATGTTTTTCAGGCGCCCCTGGTGCGCGGCGTGGTAAAGAGCGGAGGAGGAGTAGAGCAGCAGCAGGGTTACGCCGTAAATGCTGAAGCTCACTATCCGCCAGGCGTCGCCCATCAGCGAAGCTTTCACGACCAGCACGACCAGCCCGGCCAAAGCGAGCGCCGCGCCGGCGGTATGGGTCAAAGTATTGACGAACTCTTTTTTATGCATGCCCCAGCGCCTTCTCTTTCTGCCGCGAGAACTCGACGGCTTCCTCCCTTGTGACCTGGACGAAGCGGATAAGCTGGTTCGGGGCGTACTGGGCGAGCAGGTCTATGTCGGCGGTAATAACGTTGAAGATCCGCGGGTAGCCGCCGGTGGTCTGGCGGTGGCGGAGCAGGATGATAGGGCCGTCCGGGGTCAGCTGCACGGTCCCGTCGGCCACGGCGCCGGAGACCATATTGCCCGGGCCGCACTTCAGGCCGGGCTCGCCGGCCAGGCGCATCCCCATCTTGTCCATCTTGAAGGTGGTATGCCACTGCGTAAAGAAGAATTGTTCGGGATCCTTCAGGCAGCTGTATTCCGGGCCCGGCAGCACGCGGACGCGCCCCTGCGGATCGGCCCAGCCGCCGACCGACGAGAAAGGCACCGCGGCGTCCTGCGCGGGGCCGCCGCCGGCGCGGCCCCTGAAGCAGAAATAGGTATAGAGGCCGTAGCGCTTTTCTCCGAAGGTGAGCCTGTCGCCGGCTTCGGCCTCGTAGACGCGGCTGTGTTCAACTTCGGCCGGTTCGCCCGCGCCGCGGCGCAGGAAGGCCTGCAGTTTGGCGCCCGTCAGCACAAAGCGGCCCGGCGTCAGGATCTCTATTTCCGGCGGGCCGACTATTTCCAGGGCCTGGCTGCCCCCGGGATTTCCAAGCATAAGGTTGCCGCGGCGCAGCGAAAAGCAGTCCATCGCGCCGCCCGGCGAGACGGCCAGGTGCTGCCTGCCGTAGGCCGGGAGGCCGGCGGTTCCGCAAAAGCCGGGTTTTACCAGGCGCATATTGCCCCTGACCCCGGCGGCGGCGGCGGCCTTTTCCGCGGCGTCGAGCGCCGCGCGCAAAGCTTCGGCCAGCTCCAGGGCTATGGGAGAATCGGAATGTATGCAGACGGTGTCGGCCTTTATCTCCCGCCAGTCGGGCTTTTCAGGATCGCCGCTTACGTTCACGCGGCCGCGCCGGGCTATCTCTTCGGCCTGGGCCAGTGCTTCGTTAACGCCGGAGATGGCGGCGTCGGCTTCGGCGCGGGAGGCCAGGCGAAGGCGGCCGCCTTCCGCGTCCCAGGCGTAGCGGCGGTCCGCGAAAGCTTCGCGCAGCACGGTTATGCCCAGCCGGCGCGCGGCGGCGGCCAGCTCGGAGTCGGCCGGGGCCAGTATGCCGCCTATCCCGGCGCGCATCAGCCAGCCGGCCAGAAGGTCGGCCAGGCGGGCGTCGCGCCAGACTTCATTATAAAGCGCGCCGTGGAACTTCACCAGCTTCACGCCGGGCAGCAGGGATAGCTGGGCGTCAAGCGCGGCCAGGAGGTCGGCCTCCGGCAGGTCCATGCTGGCCCGGCCGAAATTTTCTTTGTCCGGGTAGGACAGGTGGGCGGACACGCCTACTCCGCGCTGCGCGGCCAGGGCGCGGAAAGCCTCCACGCTTTCCCGGTCCCCGGCGTGGCCCTCGCAGGCCAAATTGGCTATATGGATGAACTCCATCAGCTTGCGGTCCCCCTCGTGCAGGGGGCCCTTCTCTCCGATATCGCAGTTTATCTGGATCATGCTTCGGCCCTCTTGAAGACCACGGTATCGCCGGGCTCGATAGGGTAGAGCAGCTCGGGCGAGGTCATGCCGAGGATATTCCAGCCGCCGGGCGAGGTTTCCGGGTAGATACCGGTCTGTTCCCCGCCTATGGCCACGGCGCCGGCCGGCACGGCGGTGCGCGGCGAGTCCAGGCGCGGCATGACGAGGCTGCGGTCCAGGCCAAGCAAATAAGGGAAGTGCGGGCGGAAGCCTATCATGGCTACCAGGTATTCCGGGGCCGTGTGGCGGCGTACGACCTCTTCTATGGAGATCTTCGCGTAGTCGGCAACGCGCTTCAGGTCCTCGCCGTTGTAGTTGACCGGAAGCACGTGCAGCGCCGAGCGCTCTTTCAGGCTGGCCTCGTCGGCGGGCATGGCGGCGAGGCAGGCGTTCACCAGGCGGCGCACCGCCTCCCAGTCGCAGAGCGGGTGAGCGTGGACGGCGAGCGCGGTGTAGGACGGGACCAGGTCGTGCGCGCCCAGGCGCGCGAGCACGGGGTCCTTCCTGAGCTGCCTGAAGACGTAGAGCACCTGCAGAGAGGTAAGCCTGTTTATCGAATCGCCCAGCTCCCAGCAGAGGCAGGCGTCGCCCAAAAAATAGGTCCGGTAAGTTTTAATGGCTGACGGCATACTAAAGGATATATATAATAAGCGGCCGCTTTCGCTAGTCCTTCCGTCGGGGAGCGAAGGCCGGGGAAAGAAAACAGGAAAGCGTGCCGCCCAGCGGCTTGCCGGTCGCTTTGATGCGGCGCGCTGCGCCGCCGGCCAGGCCGCGGCCCGCCGCCGGACTTAAAATAAAAATATTTCCCGGCATATTTGCGCCGGATTTCGCGCAGTTATTATTTTATAAATTTAAAAATATTTTTTTGGGAGGGAGCGTAAGCGGGCGTTTTTACCGCCTAAAACAGAGGCGGCACCGAAGGCCTTTGAACCGCGCCCTGGTGCCGCCTTCCGACGTAAGAAACGAACTATTTCTTCTTCGCTTTCTTTACGGTTTTCTTCGCAACTTTCTTTACAGCTTTCTTTTTAGCGGCCATTGTTTTTTCTCCTTGCGCCTTTGCGCTGTGAATTGATTTTATCTATTGTTTCAATATAATGCAATAGTTATTTTTAATTTTTTTTGTTTTTTAAAATATTTTCGCGGGATTGTGTGCGCCGCGTTTTTTATATAATCAAAAAATGGCGTTTAACTGCGAAGTGACCGAGCTGTCCGGGCTGGCCGAGGGAAAACCCTGTGCCGTGTTCCCGCTCGGCCTGCCGGTGCTCCTGGTGCGCCGCGGCGGGGAAGTCTTCGCTCTGGAGAACCGCTGCGCCCACATGGGCTGCCCGCTGGCGGCGGGAAAGCTCGACGGCCATATCCTCCAGTGCCCCTGCCACGACTGGCGCTTCGACATCCGCGACGGCAAATTCATCGACGCGCCGGAGCTGTCCGTAAGGACTTACCCGGCGGAGATCAGGTATGGAAAGGTTTTTGTGAGGTTACCATGAAAAAGATCACCATCTACTCGCTGAGCACCTGCCTGTGGTGCAAAAAGACGAAACAGTATTTCGAGGACAAGAAGGTCCCGTTCGACACGGTAGACTACGACAAGCAGGACCCCGGGAAGCAGGCTGAGATCCGCAAAGAGATGAAAGGCGCCGGCTGCGACACCTCTTTTCCTTTCATCAAGATAGGCGGGACCTGCACGCAGGGCTATGACCCGGCGGAATTCGAGCGGCTGCTGGAAAAGAAATGAGCGTACAGGAACGCAAGAAAGCGCTGCGCTTCCTTTTCGGGCCCCTTGTGGACAAGCTCGGCTACAAGTTCACTCCGGCCGAGGAGGACGCCGACTTCCTCCTTGGGCAGGAGGCGGAAACAGAGGCGCTGACCGGCATTCCTTACTGTCCCTGCCAGGCGCGCTCCGACGACCGCGCCGAGAATATGAAGATAGTCTGTCCCTGCATCCCCTTCCACCGCGAACATTACGACGCGATGAAGCGCTGCTGGTGCGGCCTGTTCGTCCATAAGGACGTTACGGACCCGGACAAACTTCCGCAGATCTCGGAAGCGAAATTTTTAGCGTCAAAACGGCAGTCCTCCTGATCCGCCTATGTTCATAAAAGCCGCCGAAGAAAAAGAAATAGCCCCCGGGGGAATGAAAGCCGTGACGCTGAACGGTCACGAGATCGTAGTGTGCAATTACGGCGGGACTTTCTACGCCGTGGAACGCGCCTGCGGCCACGCTAAGGCGCGGCTTGAGAGAGGCGCCCTCACCGGGTGGATTCTCACCTGCCCGCTCCATTTCGCCCAGTTCGACATCCGCAGCGGCTCCGCCCTGAGCGGCCCCGCCCCCAAACCCGGGGAAAGCTCCCATCCCGATCCCGCCGATCCAGCCCTCGCCACAAAAAGCCTTAGGACCTGGCCCGTTAAAACAGAAAGCGGTTCCATCCACATAGACCTGCAATAAAACAGGCTCCTCCCGCGTTGTATGAGTGCACGAGAGAAAGGAGCATTGTATGAAGAACACATTGATAGCCGCATTCGCGCTGAGCGCGGGCCTGGGGCTGGCGCTCAGCCTGCCGGCCGCCGCGGAGAAGGGCAAGGGCCCCTGCGCCGAGGACGCCGCGAAGTTCTGCAAGGACGTAAAACCGGGCGAAGGCCGCATAGCCGCCTGCCTTAAAGAGCATGAAAAGGAATTATCCCAGGCCTGCGTCGACCGCAAGGCCCCGTCCAAAGAGAAGCGCGGAGGGAAACACGGGGATAAGAAAGGCGGCGCCTGCGTCAGCGCCTACGAGAACGGCTTTTCTTCCGGCTTCAAGCGCGGCTTCAAAATGAGGGCCGGGCTCGGGGCTGAAGACGGGAAGAAATTCGCCGGGGCCGGCAAGGCCTGCGCCGCCGACCGCGAAAAATTCTGCGCCGGGGTGAAGCCCGGAGAAGGCCGCCTGCGCGACTGCCTGCAGAAGAATCTCAAGGACCTCTCCGAAGGCTGCAAAGCACGCCAGGAGAAAGTGAAAGTAAAGCTTAAAGAAAAAGAAAAGAAGGTTTAACAGCAGGCTGCCAGTTCTCTCGGGCAAAAAAATGGGGCGCCAGGTGGCGCCCCTCATTTTTTGCCCCGGTCAGCGCGCGCGGGAGCGCTCGGCGGCGAAAGCGGGCTTGCCCATCTCTATCGGTTTGGAAACGAACAGAAGCGAGGCCTCTTCGATCCTCAGCCCGTAAAGCACGCCGTTCACGGCCAGCAGCCAGCGGATGGCCGGCTCTATCTGGGCGTCCGGAGTCACCGAAAAATAATAAAGCCCGTCCGAACCGACGCGCAGGGTGACCGTCCCCTCCGTTTCGGTCAGCGGCTCCAGGTTGCGGAAGACCGCGTAGGTAACGATCCCCCCGAAAGTAACCTGCATCGAATCATTATAGAGCCTGTCGAAAAGGTCGTTCACAACCATCTGCGCCTTCTCTCCGCCCTTGGCTTCGACCGAAACTACGCCGTCGGTTTCCTTAAGGTTCAGCGCGAGGCCGTCATATTTATAGACCGCGCCCGAAGCCAGGTCAGTTTCCTTCCACGCGCCGGCGCCGAAGCCGCCGCCCGCCGGCTTAAGCGTGAACCAGCTGTCCCAGTTTGCGTCGAACACCACCGAGGCCAAAAAATTCTTCCCGCCCATAGTAAAAGGAAAAGCGGCCTTGTCGCGCGCCGCCAGCAGGTCCAAAAGAGGAACCCCGCTAATAATAGAAACTTCCGCGCGGCTGGAAACGACCCCGGCCGCGGCGCGCCCCGCGTCAGCCCCCCACTGCGCCGAAACCGGCGCAACGGCCAGCAATATCAGGAGTAAAATTTTCATATCCACATTCTACCAAAATTAATTATTGCGATTTAAACCGGCGCCGGCGCGGAGACCGGGTTAGCAAAAGCCCCTCGGAAGGCGAGGCTTGCGTAAGCGCCGAGCCTGAGAGCGGCAGGCGCGCGCACGGTGTGCGCGACGCCGATTTTGCGTTCCGGTCTCCGTGGCGGCGCCTCCCCTGAAATCGAACCAAAGAAAAACCGCCCGGTTTTGAGGCCGGGCGGTTCGTCAAGTTAAAGAAATATTATTTCTTTTTCTTGCCGGAATTCTTCATTATGGCGCGGGACACATTGCCTTTCTTGTCGATGAAGTAGAGGTAGCCTTTCTCTTTCTTTATGCCGACCTTAACAGCGGTCTTGGCCTTGCCACCTTTCTTTTTGCCGCGGGCCATCAGGGCGCATGAGATGTCGCCTTTCTTGTCGATGAAATAAAGGTAACCCTTCTCGCGCTTGAGTCCGACTTTCTGTATCATTTCTGACATTTTACTTCCTCCGTTATGCATTCCCCCCGATTACCGCCGGGGCAGTATTTCATCCCCGACGGGGATGTTAGGTAAATATTACACTATGCCGACGGAAAATGCAATACCCAATTTAAAATTATTTCTTAACGGACTGCTCCGCGGCCGGCTCGCGCAGGTTTTCAGTGAAGAACGCCGAGACCTTGCCCCGGTAAACCTCGCCGCCCACCTCGGCGCACTTCGCGTGCGAAGCGCCCGCCACGATCCACAGCTGCTTTTTCTCCGACGGGCACAGGCCGAAAAGGGCCTCCGCCTCCGGCAGCGGCACCAGATCGTCGTGGTCCCCGTTTATAAACATCACCGGGATCTTTATCTTCCCGGCGTTATAAAGCGGGCTGTAGGGGTCCGGGTCGGCCCCGAGCTTGTGCCTCACGAAGAACATGGTAAGCGCCACCAGCGGGAAGTACGGCGTCTTCAGGCGGTGCCAGCCCCAGTTGGCCACCACTTTCTTATAGGACAGGAAAGTGCTCTCGGCCAGGAGGCAGACGAGCTCCGGGTATTTAACCGCGGCGTAGACGGCCACCGAGCCGCCCATGGAAATGCCGAACACGCCCACCGACTCCGCGGCCTGCGGGCGGTTGGTCTTCAGAAATTCGTAAGCCGCGTCGAAGTCGCGCGTCTCGAGATAGCCCACGCTGGAGACAGAGCCTTTGCTCTCGCCGGAGGCGCGGAAGTCGAAATAAAGAAGGTTAAAGCCCTTCTCGGCCAGGAACCAGGTATCCCGCAGCATCTCCCCGCGGTTCGCGCCCCAGCCGTGGCAGAAAATTATAGTGCAGCCGCTTTCCACGCCTACCGCCGGGATGAACCAGCCTTTCAGCCGCACTCCGTCGGCCGTGAGGAATTCCACCGCCTCGTAAGCCAGTTTGTACTGGTCCGGGGAAAAAGCAAGCGCGCCGGAGCGGGCCGGCTTTATGATATCCGAGCTCTTTAGGTAGGACGCGTAGACTAACAGCGCCGACAGGGTGCCCAGCGCGAATAAAAACCAGTTCAGAAGCTCAACCTTGCTCATTTTTTCCTTTGGAAGACTTGCCCGACATGGTCATCAGGCGGCCAGGCCTTTCAGGTCCAGCAGGTCGAAATAATCGTAATAGCCCGGCTTGCGGCCGGCCGCCCAGGCCGCCGCCTTAAGCGCGCCGGCGGCGAAAACGGCCCGCGAATGCGCCATGTGCTTCAGCTCCACCCGCTCATGGGGCCCCGCGTAAAGCACGGTATGGTCGCCCACTATATCCCCGGCCCGGACGCTGCTTATGGGCGGGAGCGCCCCGCCAGCGGCCGCGGCGATATGCCCGGCGTAGCGCAGGGCGGTTCCGCTAGGCGCGTCTTTCTTCGCGGTATGGTGCGCCTCGCTTATATGTATATCGAAACCTTTAAGCCGCTTCGCGGCCAGGGCGGCCAGGACGAAAGTGAGGTTGACGGCCGGGCTCATATTAGGAGAGACAAAAACGGCGGTCTTGCGGCCAGCGGCCTTCAGCGCGGCAAGCTGTTTCGCCGAAAAACCGGTGGTTCCGCTTACAAAAGGCTTGCGGGCCCGGGCGCAGGCCGCGGCATAGACGCAGGCGGCCTCCGGAGAGGAAAAATCCACGACCACGTCGGCCGAGTTCAGAAGCAGGGTAAAAGCCGCGGGCGCCTCTACGCCGGCGCCGGGCCTGGCGTCGACCCCACCGGCCACGGCGAAAGCCCCGGAACCCTCCATCTCGGCCAGCACGGCGCGGCCCATACGGCCGGCGGCCCCGCAGACCAGCACCCTTAAAGGCTTTATTTTCATGGTTTAATTATAAACTTTATAGGATTGAGGATACAATAATCGCGACCATATATTAATTGATAGCGTGTATAGTCTTTTGCTATTCTTTAAACCGATGGTATACCTGCTTTCACTGGTCATAGTCCTGCTCCTTTTCGTCCTCGGCGCCCTGCTGCGGAAGATCTACGAGCTGCGCCTGGACAAACCTTCTTCCGATGCGGGCGGCGCCGAAATTTCCCTGAAAACCACCTGGGGAAAATTCGACGAGCTGCTCACCAGCTTGCTGACCATCCATGAAATAGGCATAGTCAACGCCGGCTCTATAAAAAAAGAGGAATTTTACCAGACCGTTGTGGACAATGCCTGCGAGCTGATCAACTCCCCCCGCGGCTCCCTGATGATCTACGACGCGCAGGCCGACGAACTGAGGATAGTCGCCTCCAAGAATATCTCGAAAGAAGTGATCGAGAACACCCATGTGAAACCGGGACTGGGCATAGCCGGCCGCGCTTTCCAGACGGGCGAAACTATCTTCGTGACCGACCCGCAGCAGAATACGCAGTATAAAGACTATATAGGGATGGAAGAGCAGAAAGACCCCTTCATCGCCATCCCGCTGAAGCTCAAAGACAAGCCTTTCGGAGTGCTGAACCTTCACCTCTCCCGCGAAAAAGAGTCTTTCACCGACTACGACCTGAAGTTCCTGACGCTGCTCTCCGGCGAGACCGCGATAACCCTGGAGAATATAAAGCTTTACGAAAGCCTCGAGAATTTCTACCTCGAGATGGTGCAGACTCTGGCCCGCGTGATAGACGCGAAAGATTCCTATACCGGAGACCACGCCGGCCGCGCGCGGATGAAAGCCCGGCGCCTCGCCGAGGAACTCAATATGCCGGCCCAGATGCTGCGCTACGTGGAATACGCGGCGCTCCTGCACGATATCGGCAAAATAGGCATTGACGGCGGCATCCTTTCCAAGCCCGGCAAGCTGACCACGGAAGAATACGATGAGATAAAAAAACATCCCGCTATCGGCTACCAGATCCTTTCCCCTATCCACTTCCTCGGGCCCGTCGCACAGATGGTCCTTTACCACCAGGAGTGGTTCAACGGGATGGGCTATCCCGAAGGCCTGAAGGGCGAAGAGATCCCGCTCGGCGCGCGCATAGTGGCCACGATCGACGCCTGGGACGCGATGCGCAGCGACCGGCCCTACCGCAAGGCCCTCAGCCGCGAGATAGCCGAGAGCGAGCTGACCAAGGGCTCCAACCGCCAGTTCGACCCCGAAGTGGTCAAATCTTTCCTGAAGCTGGAAAACACGGGCTGGCCGCCTTTCAGCAACGGTCTTACCAAAAAACCAGCTTAAATGCTTTTTATCGTCCCCACCCCCATCGGGAACCTCAAAGACATCACCCTCCGCGCGCTTGAAGCGCTTAAAGAGGTGGACGCCGTTTTCTGCGAGGACACCCGCCGCACCTCCCAGCTGCTCAACCATTTCGGCATCCAGAAAAAACTTTTCCGCTACAACGAACACGACGAGCGCTCCGTGGCTTCCGCCATGGCCTGGCTCCGGGGCGGCAAAAGCGCCGCGCTGGTCACCGACGGCGGCTCCCCCTGCATCTCCGACCCAGGCAGGAGGCTGGTCGCCCTCGCCCGCCAGACCGGCATAAAAGTGACCGCCCTGCCCGGCCCCTCCGCCGTAATAACCGCCTTAGCCGGCTCCGGCCTGCCCGCCGATTCCTTCGTCTTCCTCGGCTTCCTCCCGCGCTCGCGCGGCAAAATAGTCAAAGCCCTGCTCGCGGCCTTCGCCCTTAACAAGACCGTGATACTTTTCGAATCTCCCCACCGCCTTAAAAAATTCCTGGCCCTGGCCCGGGAGGAGTTCGGCCCCGGCCTCACCGCCGTGGTAGCCCGCGAGATAAGCAAGATCTACGAAGAATGGACCGGCGGCGCCATAGACGAGACCATCGCCAAAATAGAAGCCGCCGGCGACGTAAAAGGCGAAGTAGTAGTCCTCCTCCGCCCGCCGGAAAAAACCGGCGCGGACGAAGAAGACGATGAAGAGCCGGGCGGCCCGGACGAACCGGGAGGCCTCGCGTGAAAAAAGTCCTCTTCCTCTGCACCGGCAATACCTGCCGCAGCGTCCTCGCCCACCACTACGCCGCAAAACTCGCCGACGATGAAAACCTTAAATTAAAATTCACCTCCGCCGGCCTCGAAGCCCGCAAAGACATCCCCCAGCCCAAAATAGTAGCCGACCTCCTCGCCAAAGAAGGGGTAGAAAATTTCACCCACGTCCCCGTCCCAATGACCGGCAAACTCGTCAAAAGCTCCGACCTCATCCTCGCCATGACCGCCGGCCACAAAGCCGAGCTAATAGCCCGCTACCCCCGCGCCGCGAAAAAAACCCGAACCCTGATCGAATACGCCGGCTTCGGCGAAGGCGACATCGCAGACCCCTACCGCCGCGACGACCTCTTCTACTTCGAAGTCTTCAAGCTCATCAAGTCAGCCGTAAAAGCCGCCCTGGAAAACCTAAAAAAGAAGTAGAATTAGTTGTGTGGTCGGTTCGGTTCTGAACGGAGGGGTGGCAGGGGTTCTGCCCCGCGAACCCTGGAAGATGGAAACCCTTGCGTCGGTTTCCCC
>JAVHPG010000368.1:0-1076 GCA_036170455.1 Elusimicrobiales bacterium | reverse complement strand
TCATGAGGTAGCTCATCATGTCGCCGTAGGTGATGGCCCACAGCGCGCCGCGGTTGAGCTCGTTCTCAAGTTCGTCCTCGCGTTCGTAGTAGCGCATAGGTTTAAGCTTTGCCGGGCACGCCGTGCCTCACGCCTTCCATCGTCTGGTAGCCGCGCAGGTGCATCTCTATCAGGTGGGGGGTCTTGCCGGACATGATATCGATCACGCCCTCGAGGATAAGCTGGAGCACCAGCGTTTCCTCCATAGCCCGCAGGCGGATCTTGTTGGCCACCGGCACGCAGAACATATTGGAGAAAGCGATGCCGAACAAAGCGGAGGTGATGGCCACGGCCATAGAGCGGCCTATCGCGGCCGGGTCGGAGATATTGCTCAGCGTCTGGATGATGCCGAACAGCGTGCCGATAAGGCCGAACATGGGTGACAGCACGCCCATGGTGCGGTACAGATTGGAATCCTCCGACACGTCCAGGCGCCGGAGGCGGATCTCCTCCTCCAGGATGGCGCGGGTCTCCCGGGACTCCGCGCTGATCATGGCCACGCTGACCGCGCGTTTCAGAAAGCCGCCGGCGAAAGCCGGGTCGGCGTTCGTAAGCGCCATGATGCCGCCCTGCTTCTGCGCGGTCTCGGCCAGCCCGACCAGCGTACGCACCGCAACGTCCAGGGGAGGGGTCTTCGGCGCGGAGAAAATATCCGCGAGCGCCTTGAGCCCCGCCATAAATCGCTTGTAGGAGGTATTGATGAAGGTGGAAGCCAGCGTGCCCCCCAGCACTATCACGATGCCGTGCGCGTTAAGGATATTACCGGCGACCCCCGAGGAAAAGGCGCCCCAGGTCACTACGGCAGCGCCCATCACGAAACCTATTATAGTCATTAAATCCATAAAGAATAGTTCTCCAAAAAATAAAGCCGAGGTCCCGCCTTTTTATTATAGCGAAGGCTTGTTTCCAAAACTTTACGTATATATATTATAAAATTGCGAAAGCTTTTTGCTTTTTGATACCATATGTATACGGCGCCGGCTTGTTCTTAAAGCAGCGCCGGCGGATTTTAAGAGATATACAGGAGTTTGCCATGG
>JAVHPG010000367.1:0-4832 GCA_036170455.1 Elusimicrobiales bacterium | reverse complement strand
CTATCCCTACCCGGCCGGGCTGAATATTATATACTGCCTGGCCCCCGGAGTTTTCGCGGGCTCCGCGGAGAGTGGAGCAACAACGACGAAGATCAGCCTTATCCCTGATTTTCCCGTGACATTCGCAAAATTAAAAGAAATACAGCCGGGGCTGAAACGCCTCTGGCTATTATGGGTGGTCCCGGAGACCAGCCCGCTCACGAGGGCGGCTAAAGAGGAGGGCGCGCGCCAGGGGATACAGGTCACCCCTGCCAGGCTGGAAAATCAGGACGCCCTGCCGGCCGCTCTCCGCCGCACCATGGGCGCCGCGGACGCTATCTGGCTGGCCCCGGACCCGCAGATAATTACGCCTCAGACGCTGAGGCTTCTGAAAGAGTTTTCCTGGGGAAACAGAATACCCTTTTACGGATCTACCAAAAGCATGACCAGGGAGGGAGGCGTGGCCTCGCTGGGAGTAAGTTTCGCGGAGATGGGGAAGGCCGCCGCCAGAGCGGCGCTCCGCCTTGAGAAAGGGGAGCCCGTGCCTGGAACGGTGTACCCGGTGAAAATTGAAATCACCCTGAACGCCTCCGCCGCCGCCAAGCTGGGCATCGCTTTTTCCGGCTCCATACTCGATGAGGCAGGCTATCTTTTCCCATGAAGCTATATCTGAAAATAGTCGCCTTCATACTGTTCCTCACAGGCTCCGCATTTTTGATAAATATGCATTTCTCGGGTCTGGCGGTTTCCGAAGCTATGAGCGCGCAGATAGCGGACTCGGCCGCCATGGTGGCGGCGGACCAGGCCCTCTCCTTCCAGAAAACCTTTATTTCGGGGAAGGAGCTGGACGGGATCAAGGCGCTGCATACCTTCGCCCAGAAGACGGGGGCGGTCTATTCGGGACTTATCACCGTCGACGGAACGGTGATCGCCCACACCAACGTGGCGCTCGCCGGAACCAAGATGAACGACCAGCTGCTGATCAAAGCGGCCAAGACATCCGTACCGCAGTTCCGCAGAGTCCTCCACGGCGGCGACGAGGTCGTAGACACGATCATCCCGGTCGCGGCCGGCCGGCCCGCCTCGGCCGAAGATATTCTTTTCCAGGGGGCTGACGCCGCGGGAAAGAGCCCGGGCTTCCTGCGCGCCGGCCTCCCGCTGACCACGGCGCGCAAGGCCGAAAGAGCCATCCTGTATAAGCTGCTCGTCCTGGCGCTCCTGATCTCGGCCGCGGCCATCGTGCTCTCCGCGATCTTTTCCAGCGTGATACTGCGGCAGGTCTACCTGCTCAGGGAGGGGATACGCAAAGCGCGCGCGGGAAATTATGATTTTTTAGTGCCGGTTATCTCCAGGGACGAATTAGGCGAGGTGACGGAAAGCTTCAACAAGCTGAGCCGCGGCCTCTCCGAGACCACGGTCTCGAAGGAATACCTGGACTCGGTCCTCGAAAGCATGCCGGACCCGCTCATAATCACGGACGAGGCCGGCAATATCCTCAAGAGCAACCGGGCCGCCGAGGATTTTTCCGGCTATGATTTCCTCCCGCCGGGCTCGCTGAACCTCAAAGAGCTGCTGGAGCCGCAGACGGAGGGCGCCGCGGAGCCTTTCGCCCTCCTGTCCTGGGGCGGCCATATAAAGGAGCTGGACCTCTGGTTCAAGAGCAGGGACGGGAAGCGGCGCCCGGTAATGCTTTCAGCCGCCTTTATCGGCGGCGTAGGCAGCAGGCAGGTGGTTTCGCTCCTTAAAGACACGACGCAGCACAAGGAAAGCGAGGCCAAGATGGCGCAGTACCTGAAGGAAGTCGAAACGGTCAATGGCGAGCTCGACTCCTTCGCGCACACGGTCTCGCACGACCTTAAGGAACCGCTGCGCGGCATAGAGATGTTCTCCGGCATGCTCCTTTCCGATTACTCCGCGAAGCTGGAGCCGCAGGCGGCCGACTATATAGCCAGGGTAGTCAAGGCCTCCGGCCGGATGCGGAGGCTCATCGACGACCTGTTAAGCTACGCCCGGGTGGCCCGGGTCCGCAATCCCTATGAGTACGCCTCTACCGCCGCCCTTGCGCGGGAGGCGGTGGCGGGGCTCTCCGCAGTGCTGGAGGAACGCAAGGCCGTGGTGAAGGTCTCGGACGGCCTGCCGGAGTTGTTCTGCGACCCGGTAAAGATCCGCCAGCTTTTCCAGAACCTGGTCAGCAACGCCGTAAAGTATAACGACAAACCCGTGCCGGAAGTGGAGATAAGCGCGGAGAAATTCGGTGAATACTACTGGAAGTTCCTGGTGAAGGACAACGGGATAGGCATTCCCAGCCAGTATTTCGAAGAGGTCTTCAAGATATTCAAGCGGCTGCACTCGCGTCAGGAATACGGCGGCGGCACCGGCGCCGGGCTGGCCATAGTTAAAAAAATAGCCGAAGAGCACGGCGGCAAGATCTGGATAGAGTCGGAGGAGGGGAAAGGCTCGGTATTCTGCACCCTGATCCCCGCCGACCTGAGCAAAAGGACTTGAGGAGGAAAAATGAACAGCGAAATAAAAAACCTTAGCCTGCTTCTGGTGGAGGACAACGAGGACGACGTACTCATCGCCCAGCGGGCCTTCCGGGAATTTAAATTCATTTCCGCCGTGGCCGTAGCCCGCGACGGGCAGGAGGCCCTGGACATCCTTACGGCCTCCGGCAGCAAGGGGGGGCAGAAGCCGCTGCGCCCGTCGATAATATTGCTGGACATCACGCTGCCGCTGATGGACGGGATCGCGCTGCTGAAGCGCCTGAAGGCGGACCCGGCGCTGCGAGCGATACCGGTGGTGATGCTGACCACCTCGTCGAGGCACGAAGACATGGTGCGCAGCTACGAGAACGGGGCGGCTTCCTATATAACCAAGCCGGCGTCCCTGGAGGAATTCCTGGAGCTCGCCCGGAAGTTCGAGCAGTACTGGGTTTCGGTATCCAAGCTGCCGCTTTAAGAGGTAATATGGCCGACACAAACAAACTGCGCATACCGGACATCGCCCTCCTCAAGTGGCGGAACATCGCCGACCTGCTCGCCCAGCTGGCGGGAGTCCCGGCCGCCACCATAAACATAGTAGAGGAGGACAGCATCAGGGTGATAGCCCCGAGCGGGGGCCCTGACAAGCCTTACGAGCCCGACGATATAATAAAGCTCAGGCCGGGCCTGAAGGTCTACTGCGCGGCTGTCATAGAGTCGCGGGAAAAACTGATAATAACCGACGCGGGAAAAAGCGATTTCTGGAAAGACAGCGAGGGGGCCAAAGCCGGCTTCATCGCCTACGCCGGGGTCCCGATCTTCCACCCCAACGGGGATATCTTCGGCAGCGTCTGCATTTTCGACCGCAAGCCCAATAACTTTGAGGGGACCATAATCCGCTTGATGGAGGAGTTCAGCGAGATCATCACCGGGCACCTGGACCTGATAAACAAGAACACCCAACTGGAGGCCACGCTGAAGGACGTGCGCACCCTGCAGGGCCTTATCCCAATCTGCGCGCAGTGCAAGAAGATCCGCGACGACAAGGGCTTTTGGCAGAAAGTGGAAACCTATCTGGAGGAGCGCTCCGGAGCCAGGTTCACTCACGGCCTCTGCGAGGACTGCATGCAGAAGCTGTACGGCAAGGAAAAGTGGTTCAAGAAGATGTAGCCGGGGCGGGTTTAGAAAAAGCCGAGGTGTCCCAGCAGTATCTTAAGGCCGATGGCTATCAGGATAAAGCCGCCCGCGGCCTCCATCTTGTGCTCGAAGAAATGGCCGCCCTTCGAGCCGATCTTGACCCCGGCCACAGACATAAGGAAAGTCACGAGCCCGATGACCAGGACGGGCGTGATTATGGAAACCTGCAGCAGGGAAAAGGTCAGGCCGACGGCCAGCGCGTCAATGCTGGTGGCAAGGGCCAGCACGGTGAGCGTACCGGTATCGAAAGGGCAGGTTTTCGGCCCGCCGCATTCCTCCTCTTCCTTTATCTTTAAGGCCTCGTAGACCATCTTGCCGCCCACAGCGGACAGAAGCACGAAGGCTATCCAGTGGTCCCAGGCGGAAATAAAATTATTCATGCTCAGGCCGGCGGCCCAGCCCAGCACCGGCATCAAGGCCTGGAAGCCGCCGAAGAAAAGGCCCATCTTCAGCGCGTTCGGGAGATGGAGCCGCTTCATGGTAGCCCCGCTCGCAAGCGAAACGGCGAAGGCGTCCATTGAGAGGCCCACGGCGATAAAGAGTATCTCCAGCGGTTTCATAAGACAATTATACCAAACCCTTCTTGAACCGCCGCCCCGCTTTTAATATATTAACCTTATGAACCCACTCGCAATTATCCGACAGTTCTTCCAGGGCCTCACGGCCGAAACCACGCCCGGCCAGATAGGCGCCGGCATAACGCTCGGCTTCCTGATCGGCCTCATGCCCAAAGCCACTCTCACAGCCCAGCTCCTTATAGTGGCGATGATGGCTACCCGGGTCAATATCCCGATGGCCATACTTACCGTCTTCGCCGTCAGTCTCGTAAATCCGCTCCTCGATAAGATCACCGACCCGATCGGCTACGCCCTGCTGACAAGCGAAGCCCTGCGCCCGCTCTGGACGAAGCTCTATAATATGCCGCTGGCGCCCTGGACCGGCTTCAACAATACCGTGGTCCCCGGCGGGCTCGTGCTGGGCGCGCTCCTGGCCGCCCCGGTCTATTTCACGGGCCGCCGCTTCGGCGTTTTCTACAATGAGAAGTTCCGGGACAGGGTGATGAACTCCAAATTCGTGAAGGCCCTTAAGACCTCGTGGCTGCTGGACTGGTACTTCAAGGGGGCCGTCTGATATGCGCTGGTCCTATATAGTTCCCCGCCTGACCCTGCTTATCCT
>JAVHPG010000366.1:0-4847 GCA_036170455.1 Elusimicrobiales bacterium | reverse complement strand
CCCCCCCCCCCCCCCCCCCCCCCCCCCGACTGTGCTTCTCGCGGTCTTCTATTTAAAATACTTACGCGCGGCGGCGATGTCGGTTTTGATGTGGGTGATTAGGGAGTCGAGGGAGTGGAATTTGCGCTCGGGGCGGAGGTGTTTCAGGAAGGAAACTTCTACGGTCTTGCCGTAGATCATGCGGGAGAAATCGAGGAGGTGGGCTTCCAGGACCATTTTGCAGTCGAGGGTGTCTACGGTCGGGCGGCGGCCTACGTTGAGGACGGCGTTGAAAGATTCATGACCGATCTTTACTTTGGCGGCGAAGATGCCGGGGGGGAGGATCTTGGCGGGGTGGGCGCCTATATTGGCCGTCGGGAAGCCGATCTTGCGGCCAAGGCCGGCGCCTTTTATCACCGGGCCGCTAACCGTGTAATTCCAACCCAGGCAATGGTTCGCTTCCTCGACCGCGCCGGCGCGCAGGTGGGCGCGGATAAGGCTTGAAGAGATCTTATGGTCGCCGCGGCGCGCGAAGGGGACGGACTTGAAAGCTATACCGGCTTCGGCGCTGGCGCATTTCAGATAATCAAGATGGCCTTCCCGGCCGCGCCCGACGGCGAAATCGGGGCCGACGCACAGTCCGCCGGCTTTATACTTTACCAGGGCCACGCGCGAAAAGAACTCGTCGGCGGTCATCGAGGAGAGCGCGGGGTCGAAACGCAGAGGCTCCACCGAACCGACGCCCAGTTCCTTTATCAACTTCTCGCGCTCTTCAGGCAGAGTTATAAGACAATTAGCGGTTTCACCGGAGAAAAAGAATTTGGGAGGGCGGGGAAAATATACGACCCGGCTCTTCATGCCAAGCCTTTCGGCTTCGCGCACGGCGGCGCCTATGATCTTGCGGTGCCCAAGGTGGACGCCGTCGTAAGTACCGATAGTCAGGAAATTACGCATGGGCGGCACCCGCCACCGGGATCAATCTTGCCAGAGCGGCTTCCCGCGGCATGGCGGCGAGCTGAATAGCGGTAATAGAGTCTTTAACGCTCCAGGCACCGATAGACAGGCGCCGCAGCACGGAAAGATGGGCCCTGGAGCCCAGCGCGCGGCCCATTTCATGGGCGACCGAGCGCACATAAGTGCCGCCGGAGCAGTCTATCTCGAAATCGAGAGCCGGGGCCCTTATAGCCCAGGAGATCCAGCGGACCACGACTTCCCGCTTAACCTCCGGCATCACCTGGTTGGCGCGGGCCAGCTTATACATATGCCTGCCGTTCATGCGAACCGCGGAATAAGGCGGGACCTGCTGGATTATCTTCCCGTTGAAAGCCTCGACGGCCTTTTTAACGGCTTCCTCTCCCAGCTCCGGGACCGGGGCCTCCGCCGTCACCTTGCCCTCGGCGTCCCAGGTATCCGTTTCAGCCCCGAACATAATAGTCCCGCCGTAGATCTTGGCCATGCCTTGCATCGCGGCCTGCCCCGATGTGGCGGAGCCGACCATAAGTATAAGCAAGCCGGTGGCCATGGGGTCCAGCGTACCTGTATGGCCTATTTTTTTGATGGAAAGTTTGGCGCGCAGCAGCTCTACCGCGTCGTGAGAAGTTATTCCCTTCGGCTTGTCGAAAAGGAACAGGCCGGAAGGCTGCGGGCAGGGGGGGATCATGACTTGGCTGTAAGAAGCCGCGTAAGCACGGAGAGGACTTTTTCCCGTGCCGCGTGCAGGGGGCCCTTCATCCGGCAGCCGGAAGCGTTGCGGTGTCCGCCGCCGCCGAAGGTCTTGGCCACCGCGCTTACGTCCAGGTGGCCGCGCGAGCGGAAGGTCACGCCGATCTGGTCGTGCTCCTCCCGGAACATCACGGCTACCTTCACGCCGGGAGGCATCAGGCCGAAATTTATAACGTTCTCGGTATGCTCGGCGCGGGCCCCGTGGTCCTTGAAATCCGAAGCTTTGAGCGTAAGCACGGCCAGCTTGCCTCCGGCCTTAAGCTCCAGGCTTTCCAGCGCCCGGCCGAGGATCTTAAGCCCCTCGCAGGCCTTGGTGGAGTAAAGCAAGTCGTTGACGCGCGAAAATTTAAAACCGGTCTCCAGCAGGCGGGAGGCGACCTCGAGCGTGCGGGGGCTGGTGGCGGGGAAATGAAAGCGGCCGGTGTCGGTGACTATCCCGGTGTAAAGGCAGGCGGCTTCGCGCTTGGTCACATGCACGTTCATATTGTAGAAAAGCCGGTAGACTATCTCGGCGGTGGAGGAGGAATGCGGCTCGACGATATTGATATCGCCGTAGAACTCCGAGGTCTTGTGGTGGTCGATATTGACCACTTTCGCGGACCGCTTCAGCACCGGCTCAAGATTTCCGCCGCGGGCCGGGTTGGAACACTCCAAAAGTATGGCGGCGTCAAACCTGGCCGATGAGGACGGCAGGCGGGAGCGGACGCTTTTGGCGTTCGGCAGGAAGCGCAGGTTCTCCGGCACCGGGTCCTGGGAAAACATCCTGACCTTCTTGCCCAGCCGCTTAAGGACGGAGCCGATGGCCAGCATGGAGCCGACGCTGTCCCCGTCCGGATTGAGGTGGCCGGCCAGGAAGAAGGATTCGGAATTCGCTATCAGGTCCTCGAGGCGCTTAAACTCGGTCTCGAGGTCCAGGGTTCTCATCGGGGTTTTCATTCTTCTGAGCGTATCTGCTTGAATATATTCTCTATATGCGCGGCCTTCTCAGGCGTCTCGTCGAACTTGAAGACCAGCTCGGGGACGTTCTTGACGCACAGCCGTTTGAACAGCTGCGTGCGTATCTCCCGGCTGTTGGCCTTGAGGAGGAACGCCTTGCGCTGGCGCTCCGCGTCAGTACCGAGCACGGAATAGTAGACGTAAAGGACCTTGCTGTCCTTGGTGAGCTCCGTCCCGGTCAGGGTCAGGATACCGTTGGCGTTGATCCCGTTGATATTGCGGATCGCCGCGCTGATCTCCTGCAGGTACAGTTCCTTAAGCCTTTGATTGCGTTTTACACCCATATAGGACTAAGCGCCCGGCGCCGCAAGGCGCCGTATGCGTTCCTCTTTGGTTATAACTTCGATCAGGTCGCCCACGCGGAAGTCCTTGAAGCCCTCGAGAAGTATGCCGCACTCGATCCCCTTCTCGACTTCTTTCACGTCTTCCTTGAAGCGCTTGAGGCCGGAGATCTTGCCGGTGCCGACGATATCCTTGCCGCGCATCACGCGCATCACCTGGTTGCGGACCAGTTTGCCTTCGCGCACCAGCGACCCCGCCACCTTGCCGGAACTGAGGTCGAAGATCTGCTGGATCTCGGCGCGGCCGGCGACGGTCTCTATGACCTCGGGGGCCAGCAGGCCGCTCATCGCGGCGCGCACGTCCTCAAGCAGGTCGTAGATGATCTGGTAGTCGCGTATTTCAACGTCCGCGTCCTTGGCGGCTTCCCGTACCTTGCTGTCGGCTTCAACGTGGAAGCCGAGGATGACGGCCGAGGAGGCCTTCGCTAGGAGCACATCGGACTCGGTGATATTGCCGATGCCGGTGTGCAGCATCTGGATGGCCACCTCGTTGGTGCTCATCCTCTCGAGCGAGTCTTTGATAGCCTGCATCGAGCCGAACATATCCGCCTTGAGCACGACGTTAAGGTTCCGGAGCAGCTTCTGGTCGACCTGCGATTTGAGCGAGAGCAGCGTCACGTGTTTCTGGTGGGAAAGGGCTTCCTCGCGGCGGTTAAGCTTGCGCTTGTCGGCCACATGGCGGGCTTCTTTCTCGTTCTCCACCACTTTGAGCACGTCGCCGGCGGTGGGAACTTCGCCGCTGATGCCCAGGATCTCTCCGGGCTGGCTGGGCTTAAGCGCTTCGAGCCGGTGGCCGCGGTCGTCTATGATAGCGCGCACTTTGCCGTGCGCGGCGCCGACGGTGAACGGGTCGCCCACGCGGATGGTTCCGGTCACGTTGATGACGGTAGCCACGATACCCTTCCTGGAATCCAGCCTGGATTCGATCACTATGCCCTGGCCGGGCCTGTCGGGGTTCGCCTTGAGCTCCATCATTTCGGCCTGGATGCTGACTATTTCCATCAGCTTGTCGAGGTTGAGACGCTTCTTGGCGGAAATTTCAACCATCGCCGTCTTGCCGCCCCATTCCTCGGGGTTCAGGCCATGGTTCGCCAGTTGCTGCTTTATCTGCTGGGTATTGGCGGTAGGGAGGTCGATCTTATTGATAGCCACGATGATAGGCGCGTCGGCGGCCTTGGCGTGGTTGATGGCTTCCAGGGTCTGCGGCATGACGCCGTCGACCGCGGAAACTACGAGGACGACCATGTCGGTGATCTTCACGCCGTGGGCGCGCATGGCGGTGAACGCCTCGTGGCCAGGGGTGTCAAGCACGGTAATATTGCCGCGCGAAGTCTTAAACATGTAGGCGCCGATGTGCTGGGTTATCTGCCCGGCCTCCGTGTCCACTACGTTGGACTCGCGCAGCGCGTCGAGCAGGGTGGTTTTGCCGTGGTCGACGTGGCCCATGATGGTGATGATGGGGGCGCGGGGCTTGAGGTCTTCGGCCTTCTCGTGCTCGATCTCCTCCTTAAGTTCCTCTTCGCCGTACATCGGGATGAACTCGAGGTCGTGGCCGTAATCGGCCGCGATCAGCATGGCGGCGTCCTCGTCGAGGCGCTGGTTGATGGTGGCGAACACGCCCATCCCCATCAGCTTCTTTATGAGGTCGGTCGTCTTCACGCCCAGCTTCTCGGCCAGTTCCCGTACGATGACATTAGTCGAAACCTTAAGCTTCGGCAGCGCGGGTTTCTCTCCTTCGGCCGGCGGCTGCGCGGCCGGGGCGGCCGCGGGCGCCGGGGAAGCCGGTTTGGGAGCCGCGGGCTTCGCGGC
>JAVHPG010000365.1:0-4909 GCA_036170455.1 Elusimicrobiales bacterium | reverse complement strand
AAAGAATATATACCATCGCGCAAAAGATCTTCGCGACCCTGCGCCTCACGGTCCAGAAGTTCCTGCGCATCGACGGAGAACAGCGCGCCGCCGCCTTCGCCTACAGCGCCTTCTTCGCTCTCTTTCCCCTGATGGTCCTTTTCGTAACGGCCGCCTCGGTTTTCACCGACCGGGGGGAAGCCGCCGGCGTGGTGATAACCTACGTAGAAAAATTCGTGCCGCTCAGCGAGGAGATGCAGCATTATGTCTTCGCCACCCTCTCCCACGTAATAGCCGCCCGGGGCAAAGCCAGCGCGGTAGCCCTGCTGATGCTGGTATGGGTATCGATACAGTTCTTTACCACACTTATACAAGCGGCCAACCGGGCCTGGGGAACGACCGGCAGACATTGGTGGAAGATCCCGCTTAAAAGCCTGGCCCTCCTCATTATCCTGATAATCGCGGTCCTGACAGGGATAGGCGCGCCGCTGGCTGGAAAAATGTCAGGGGGGCTGCTCACGAGCGGAATCTTCCTTCCCTGGGCCTACCGGCTGGGCCTGTTATTCATTCCGTGGGTCATGGTCTTCCTTAGCCTCGCGTTCTTCTACAGGCTCGCGCCTCACCGCCGCACGAAATACTCCGAGGTCTGGGTCGCCGCGCTTTGCGCTGCCCTCCTGCTGCACTCCGCGCAGAACCTGTTCGTCTTTTACCTCAAGCACTTCGCGTCCTTCAACGCCGTTTACGGTGCCTTCGCCGGCATAATGGCGCTCCTTCTCTGGACCTATGTCTCCGGAGTTATCTTCATCTTCTGCGCCTGCCTGAGCGCCGCCCAGGCCGAGCTAGGAAGCGAGAGGTGAAAAAGCCCCTGGTCATCCATATCATAACCAGGCTCGAGCCCGGCGGATCGAGCAGGAACGTTGTCGATTCCTGCGCCGCCCAGGCCCGTGATTACGATGTGGTGCTTATTTCAGGGCCCCATAAAGAGTCCGGAGCGCTGCTCAAGCTTCTTCCGCGGGAAGTTATTTACCTCGAAGTGCGGGATCTGCAGCGCGAACTCAGCGCGGCCCGGGACTTTCGCGCGCTGCTGGAATTAAAAAGGGAGATCTCCAGGCTGGAGCCCGATATCGTGCACACCCACACCTCCAAAGCCGGAGCCCTGGGGCGGCTCGCCGCCGCCATGGCCAACCTGCGTTCAAAAAAACCGGCGATAATAATCCATACTCCCCACGGCCATCTGCTCTACGGCTATTACGGGCCTTTTAAAACTTTTATTTTCAGGCTGGCTGAAAAATTCCTCGCGAAATTCACGGATTATTTTATTGCCCTTACACCCGGAGAACTGCGCGAATCGGCCGCAGCAGGGGTCGGCAGGGCGGCGCAGTGGGAGGTGGTGCACAGCGGAGTGGACTTTAAGCCGCCGGCCGCTCCGGCGCGCAAGGCCGACCTCGGTATCGCCGACTACGAGATCGCTGTCGGCACTGTCGCCAGGCTGGAGCCGGTAAAGGGAGTTGAATACCTCATAAGGGCGGCCGCGTTGCTCGACAGGAAACTGCCGGCGGCGAGATTCAGGCTCGTGATAATCGGCGGAGGAGAACTTGAGCCCGGGCTGCGCAGACTGGCCGGCAGGCTGGGCATAAGCGGCCGGGTGATATTTACCGGCTTCAGGCCCGACGCGGCGGCGCTTATGCCGGCTCTCGATATTTATGCGCAGCCGTCGCTCAACGAAGCCATGGGCCGGGCGCCTCTCGAAGCTCAATCCCTGGGCGTCCCCGTAGTAGTGAGCAGGGTCTGCGGCCTGCCGGATATTATAAGGGAGGGGGAAACAGGTTTATCCGTAAAGGCCGGCGACCCCGCGGCGCTGGCCCTGGCGCTCGAGAGGCTCATGCTTTCCGAAAAGCTGCGCGCGCGCATGGGCGCGGCCGCCAGAGCGTGGGCCGCCGCCCCTGACCGAACGGGCTTTCCGCGCTTCGGCGTGGAAAGCATGAACGCGCAGCTGCTGGAGTTCTACGCCGCCGTCCTCTCCGGAACGCCTGCTACGGCGCGCCGTTAGACGACACGCGCCTGCCTTGAAGTCCGGCCTTGCCGGTATAAAAACCCGGCTATTTTTGATATACTTTTTATACAGCAGTTTCGCACCACGCGCGACCCCCGGCAGCCCACAGAAGCTGCAGCACTTTCCCGAAGTACCCGCCAAGCCGGCCCGCCGCGCCTCGGAATCACCCCGGAGGTTCTATGCCGAAGATGGAAGTAGACGTAGATAAGTGCAAAGGTTGCTACCTTTGCATCTCGGTTTGCCCCAAAAAGTGCATCGAAAGGTCCGATAAATTCTCAAAAACCGGCTATTATCCGGCCAAGGACTCCAAGGAGGGCTGCTGCATAGCGTGCCAGAGTTGCGCGCGCATCTGCCCCGACCTTGCTATCAGGGTCTATAAATAAGGAGCATGATAATGGCTGAAAAAAAATTAATGAAAGGAAATGAGGCGCTCGCCGAGGGCGCCGTGCGCGCCGGCTGCCGGTTCTTCGCCGGCTACCCCATAACCCCCCAGAACGAGGTTCCGGAATATATGTCCTGGCGCCTGCCGCAGGTCGGAGGGGCCTTCGTGCAGGCCGAGTCCGAAGTCTCGGCGATAAACATGGTTTACGGCGCCTCCGCCACCGGCGTCCGCTGCATGACCTCCTCTTCCAGCCCCGGCATCAGCCTTAAGCAGGAAGGGATCTCCTACTGCGCCGGCGCGGACCTTCCCGTCCTCATCGGCAACGTTATGCGCGGCGGCCCGGGCCTCGGCAACATCGCCGGCGCCCAGGGCGACTACTGGCAGGCCACCCGCGGCGGCGGCCACGGCGATTACCGCACGTTCGTGATGGCGCCCGACAGCGTCACCGAAATGGGGAACTTCCCGCACAAGTGCTTTGAAGTCGGCTTTAAATACCGTATTCCCTCCATGATCCTCACCGACGGGCTGATCGGCCAGATGATGGAGCCCGTAGAGTTCACCATCCCCGAGATAGACCCTAAGACCCTGACGGAGCCGGACTGGGCCATAGGCGTTAACAATAACCGCGAGAAGCGGATAGTGAAATCCTACGACCTGCGCGAGGGCTTCCTGGAACTGATGGTCAACGAGCGCGTGAAGCGCTACAAGCAGATCGAAGCCGCCGAGGTGATGTACGAGGAGAAGCTGCTGGACGACGCTGAAATAGCCCTGGTGGCTTACGGCATCTCGGCCCGCGTCTGCGTGGCGGCCATGAAGCTGGCGCGCGAGAAGGGCCTGAAAGTCGGCCTGCTCCGTCCGATCACCCTGTGGCCATTCCCTAAAGCCCGCATCGTAGAGCTCTCCAGGCGGATAAAGAAATTCCTGGTGGTGGAGATGAGCCTGGGCCAGATGGTGGAGGACGTGCAGCTCTCGCTGAACGGCCGCGCCGAGGTCCACCTGCATGCCAAGCCCGGCGCCTCCGTGATGACCGCCGAAGAAGTCTATAAGACGCTGGACGCCATCGTAAAAAAGGGGGCCAAAGAATATGCAACTGTTAAATAAAAGACCCGAATCCCTGCTGGACGTTAAAATGCATTACTGCCCTGGCTGCGGCCATGGCACGATCCACCGCCTTGTCGCCGAAGTGATGGACGAACTGGGCATCAGGAACAGGACCATCGGCGTGGCGCCGGTGGGCTGCGCCGTGTTCGCCGACACTTACTTCAACTGCGACATGATCCAGGGCCCGCACGGCCGCGGCCCGGCGGAAGCCACCGGCATCAAGCGCGCTAAGCCCGGGACGATAGTGTTCTCCTACCAGGGCGACGGCGACCTGGCCTCTATAGGCATGGGCGAAATAGTCCACGCCGCCATACGCTCGGAGAATATAACGGTTATCTTCGTGAACAACGCTATCTACGGCATGACCGGCGGCCAGATGGCCCCGACCACGCTGATAGGCCAAAAAGCCACCACCTGCCAGGACGGCCGCACGGCAAAGCAGGCTGGCTACCCCATAAAAATGTGCGAGATGCTCGCGACCATAGACGGGGCTACCTACCTGGAGCGCACCACGGTGCACAATGTCCCGGGGGTGATAAAAACAAAGGCCGCTATCAAGAAGGCTTTCCAGAACCAGATAGACGGGAAAGGTTTCTCCATGGTGGAAGTGCTTTCGATGTGCCCGACCAACTGGGGCACCAGGCTGGACAACCCTTCGGAAGCGACCAAGTTCGTGACCGAGGGCATGCTCCCTGTATTCCCGCTGGGAGTCTACAAAGACGCCGGCGCGGCGAAGAAATAAACGGAGGACTTTAAAATGTACCAAGGAATAAAGATATCCGGTTTCGGCGGACAGGGCGTGATCTCGGCAGGCTACCTGCTGGCGCAGGCCGGGATGATGGAGGGGAGGGAAGTCAGCTTCTTCCCCGCTTACGGCGCCGAAATGCGCGGCGGCACGGCAAACTGCTCCGTAGTGGTGGCTACCGACGAGGTTTCCACCCCCATAGTTTCCTCGCCCGACACGCTCATAGTGTTCAACGAGCCTTCCCTGGCCAAGTTCGAGCCCATGATAAAGCCCGGCGGCCTGCTGATCATCAACAGCTCGCTGATCAACTCGAAGGCCACCCGCAAGGACATCAAGGTTCTCTATGTGCCCTGCAATGAAATAGCGGGGGAACTGGGCAATGCCAAGATCATGAACATGGTGGCCCTCGGCGCCTTCGCAGCGGCTACCGGCGCCGTGACCATAGACGCCATAGCGAAAGCCCTGCCCAAGGTTTACAAAAAGCTGAAGCCGGAAGTGATAGAACTTAATATCAAAGCCCTGAAGCGCGGCGCGGAGTGCAAGCTGAACTAAGCGGCCGGACGGATAAGGAAAAGGGCCCGGAAGACCGGGCCTTTTTCTTTGTGCGCGCGGCATGCGCGCACGCTTGGGGATGAAAGTTCCCTACGGA
>JAVHPG010000364.1:0-4914 GCA_036170455.1 Elusimicrobiales bacterium | reverse complement strand
CCGAGCCGTTTATTTCAACTCCCGAAACCTCGCCGCCGGAAAGGAGGAGATCGGTCATCTTTGAACTATAGTTTATCTCCCCGCCCCGCTCCAGGACGTAATTCCTGATATTGGCCACGATCTTACAGAGCACATCCGTTCCCAGATGCGGTTTAGCGGTATACCCTATCTCCGGCGGCGCGCCGAACTTGATAAAGGTGTCCAGGACCTTGTTCGCGTAGACGGTATTATTGGGCCTGGAAAAAATTTTCCCGTCGGAATAGGAACCGGCCCCGCCCTCTCCGAACTGGATATTGGATTCCGGGTCCAGCTTCCGGCCCAGGATAAAGCCCTGCACGTCAGCGTGGCGCTCCTCCAGCTTTTTCCCCCTTTCGAATATCCGGGGCTTGAGCCCGTACTCGATAAGCTCAAGCGCGGCGAACATCCCGGCCGGGCCGAAACCTATAATTACCGGCCGCTGGCCCGCCCGCGCCGCGGGATAAGAGGCGGCCGGCCTTTCCGAATATGAAGGAAAATTATCTTTGTTCTCGTAGCCGTCAGGGACGCTTATCGCCAGCGAGAGCTCGTAACAGAGCTGCCGCGGGTCGCGGTAAACCAGGGATTTGAAGAGTATCCTGACCGCCCGGATCCGCGCTTCAGGGAGCTTCAGCCTGAGAGCGGCGGCTTTCAAATACTCACCCGCCCCGTCTTTCTCGACGGGGACCAGCAGTCCGCTTACTATCAGTTCCTGGGCCATAGAAGATCATCCGAACCCTGATATTATAACCTAATAAATATTTCCGGCCTTCCCGAAACAGCTCCAACATAACCGCGCTTTTATGTAGAATATCCACTGTACCGGGCAGGAAGACAGCACTCCAGGCGCCAAGACAACGATGCTCTACAAATATATCATCAAGTTCGATGAAGGGGAAGAGAAAACGGTCAGCATAGAGATCGATCCCTCCACGCTGAACATCCAGTCAAGGCAGGAGGCCGGTTTCCCGGATTGGGCGCTCCTTGACTGCTGCAAATGCTCCGTCTGCCCTTACGACAGCGCCGACCATAAATACTGTCCCCTCGCGATGAACCTGGCCGCGGTGACGACGATGTTCCGCGACAAGACCTCGACCGTGGTCGTGGACGCGCGCGTCGTTTCCCCGCAGCGGGAGTATTTCAAGAGAACCAGCCTTCAGAACGTGCTTAGCTCGATCATAGGCCTTTACATGGTGATCAGCGGCTGCCCGGTGATGAACATCCTGAAGCCGATGGCCAGGCACCACCTGCCTTTTTCGTCCCTGGACGAGACCATCTACAGGTCGATGTCCTCCTACCTGCTTCAGCAGTATTTCAGGAAGCGGCTGGGCCTCGAGCCGGACTGGGAGTTTAAAAAGCTTACCAAGGCCTATGAGGACATCGGGGTACTTAACCTGGCTATCGTGGAAAGGCTCAGCAGGACCTACGCGAAAGACGCGAACAATAACGCCGTCATCATCCTGGACGTTTTTGCCAAAATGGTCACTATGACCATAGACCAGTCCCGCCCGACTAAAGAATATATTCTCTCTGAAAAAGACCGGGCCTGAAAGCCGTCGGCGCCTCAGGCTTTTACAAGCTTGACCCAGACTTCCCGGTTCCGCGGGCCGTCATATTCGCACAGGTAGAGCCCCTGCCAGGTCCCGAGCTGCAGCGCTCCCTCCTCCACGAAAACCGTAAGCGACGGCCCGACCAGGACCGCCTTGATATGCGCGGGCGAATTGCCCTCGGCGTGGCGGTAGGGAAAATCGGCCGGCACGCTCTCGTTCAGTTTGGCTATGATGTCGCGCTTTACGTCGGGATCCGCGTTCTCGTTTATGGCCAGCCCGCAGGTGGTATGCGGCGCGAAGACATGGCAGACCCCGCTTTCCAGGCCGTTCTCGCGGACCAGGCCCTGCACCTCGCGCGTAATATCCGCCATCTCCGACTTAGCCGAAGTTTTGACCTTGAATTTATGCGTCATTTTCCCTCCCCCTTCCCGACCCTTCCCCGTCCGTCAGCCTGAAACTTTCCCTTCCTGTTTTTTCCGGCGGCAGGACGGCTGTTCGCGGCAGGTCTCCGGCTCGCAGCAGGTAGTGCAGACGCGCTTCAGCGCGCTGAAAGCCTTAAGCTCCACGTCCGGGAACAGCATGCCGGCCTTCAGCGGCTGTTCCTTCATCAGGTCCGTGCTCAGGTATTTTTTATTATCGTCGGGAAACACCGTCACCACCACCGCTTCCCCACCGAGCCGGTTCTGAAGCATGAGCGCGCCCAGGAAATTCGCGCCGCTGGAGATGCCCACCCCGAGCCCAAGCTGGGCGGCGAGCTTGCCGGCCATGCCGATAGCGTCGCCGTCGTCGACGCTTATTATTTCGTCAAGCTTGTCGAGCCTGACGATAGCCGGGATAAATTCGTCCGAGATCCCCTGGATGCGGTGCTTGCCTATCTTGCACCCGGTGCTCAAAGTAGGGGAATTGGCCGGTTCCAGGGGGTGGATCTTTACGGCCGGATGGACGCTCCTGAGATAGCGCCCCACGCCCATTATGGTTCCGCCCGTACCGACCCCGGCGACGAAAGCGTCCGGCTTGAGCCCCTGGAAGCCGAGCTGCGACCAGATCTCGGGGCCGGTCGTCTTCTCGTGCGCGGCGACATTATCCTCGTTGGAGAACTGGCGGGGCAGGAAGCAGCCCGGCTCGGCCGCGGCGAATTCCTCGGACAGCTTTATACTTCCGAGGAAGCCGCCCTCCCGGGCGCTGACCAGCCGTATTTTGGCGCCCAGGCTCCTTATGATATCTTTCCGCTCCTGGCTCATCCAGTCCGGCATGAAGATAGTTACTGGATGCCCCAGCGCGCGCCCGATTGCGGCGAAAGAGATGCCGGTATTTCCGCTGGTGGCCTCGGCTATGGGGGCCCCCGGCTTCAGCGTCCCGCATTCGCTGGCCTTGCTAAGGATATAAAGGGCCATCCTGTCCTTTATACTGCCGGTCAGGTTGAAGTTCTCAGCCTTGGCGTAGATGCGCCGCGGCTCGCCCTTGTAGGTGCAGTCGATGGCCATCAGCGGGGTGTTCCCCACCAGGTGTCCCAGCTCGCGGAAACGGGTGCGGATGTCGATAGTCGTCATAAGTGGTCCTCTTGATGAAGAAACGAGTGCGCAAAAACGGCGCCGGATTCAGCCCAGGTCGTAGACCGGGATCGCGTCCGTGGACGGGGCGCCGGCGAGCACCAGGCGGGCTTTCTCCCGCGCCAGCTCCAGCAGCTCCGGCCGCGCGGCGATATCGGCGGGCCCGCGGAGGCGGCCGCCCCTTACCAGGTGCAGCGGCTTGAAGCCCAGGGTAGCGAAGATGGCGCTGTAGCGCTGGAGCAGATCGTGAAAGACCCTTTCCGCCCCGCTCTGCGCCACGACAAAAATCAGCTCCTTGCCGGGCTTGAGCCGGCTCATTTTCTTTTTCTTATACCAGTCGGGAGTAAGGAAAGAGTAGCACCTGTCGATAAAGCCCTTCATCTGGGAGGTGACGTCGAAAAAATATACCGGGGTGGCGATGAGGACGGCATCGGCGCCGTGAACGGCCCTTAGCAGCGGGGTAAGCCCGTCCCTGAGCGCGCATTCCTCCAGCCTGGTCTTGCAGGCCATGCAGCCGCTGCAGCCTTTATAACCCATCGCGTCGAGGCGCCAGCGGTTCACCTCGGCGCCGGCCGCGGCGCATTCCGCAAGGAAGGCTTCCGCCATGGTTTCCGTATTGCCCTTGCTGACCGGGCTGCCGAATATGGCGGTGATCTTCATACCAGTTATTCTACCAAAACGGCAAAAACAAAACCGCCGGGAAGCCTCAGGCGGTTAAACGGCGCTGAAAACCTTCGCGTCCTTCCGGCTATTTCGTCAGCCTGTTCGGAGCGTTATCGGGACGCACTCTCGTGGTCCCCCTGGCCTCTTTCTGTTTCCACTCCGCCAGCGTCGCGTTGAATTTATGAACGTGGTTCTTGTTCGGATGTTCTTCTTTGAAGTGCTTCTCTTTGACGAGCTCGTTGCAGAAGCTGCAGTAAAACACGCCGGGGGTCCCCTCTATCGCGTCGCAATGCGCGTAAAACCTTTTAATTTTCATTTTTTCCTGTGCTGACCCGCGGCCGGTGCCGGCCGGGTCCCGGCCGGCTTATTTCCCGGCCGGCTTCGCCTTGGCTTTCAGGTCGCTTATAGTCTTGGTTATCCTGTCCTTGACTTTCTTGCTGTCTGAAAGCGCGCGCGCCTTTTCGTAGCTGTCCACAGCTTCGGCCACCTTATTGGCTTTTTCCTGGCAATAGCCGAGGCCTAAATAAGAGTCAGCGAGATCTTTTCCCGAGCTCTTGAGCTCCTGGGCCTTATTTACGGCGGAGAGGAAATGCTCCTGCGCCCTGGCCTCGTTCCCGGCCTTCAGCATCATGGCGCCCTGCCGCTCCAGCAGGCGCACCGCGCGCGCGTCCCCGGCGGGGAGGAACGGGACCGCGGCCCCGTATTCGGCGGCGGCGGAGCGGTACCGTTTCTTCGCGGAATATTTAGAGGCGGCGGCGAGGTGGAACTCAAGGTCCCCGCTGGCGGCGGGCGCGGTTTCGGCGGCCTTGGCTTCGGCGGGCTTCGCTTCCGCGGGCTTCGCTTCCGCCGGCTTAGCCTCCGCCGGCTTCGCTTCCTCGACCGGCTCGGCCGCGGGTTCCGGTTTCTTTTCCTCTGGCAGGAGGGCTTCGGAATCGCTCTTCATCGGAACGCCAGGCAGGGCGAACTCGGGGGCGGCTTTCTCGCGCGGGTTTTTAGCCGCGCCGCCGCCGCTTTTGGTCTTCCTCGACCCGAAGCAGCCGGCAAGGAGCAGCAGGGACAAAACCAGGGTAAATTTTTTATGCATAAGCCTTATAATACAAAAAAGACCGGCGCCTGTAGAACCGGGCCGCCTTTCG
>JAVHPG010000363.1:0-4923 GCA_036170455.1 Elusimicrobiales bacterium | reverse complement strand
AGACAAAGTCATCTTACATAACCTGCGGGAGGGGACCTCTATATGATTATCACGACCGGACCGTAATCCGGTGTATCCAGGGAAAGCAAAATCAAATTTGCTTTCCCTTTTTTAATGGGCGCAGACTCAAAAATAAAGAGGGGAGCAAAGAATATGAGAAAAAGTAAAATAGCGATTGCGGTGTTTTCGGTAATAATGGCAGCTACCTCTGCGGCCAAGGCGGAAGGTGACACGATGGAAAATCTTGCGGAAACAAGTGATAAAATATCTTCAATTGATATGAATAAGAACTTAGGCGCGGCCGGAAATATCCTCGACGGCTTCTATAACGGCTCAAAAGAAAAAGGGAAATCTGATTCTTCCCTGGTCTACGCAAAACAGGGGAACATACAAAGAGCTCCCAACCTGACGGAAAAAGAAATATGCAACGCGAAGTCGGCAAAAATAGCCCTTCCCGGTAAAGTTCCGCCGCTTGAAGACAATTCAGGCAGTTCTTCAAACACTAAGGATGCTCCTTTTGGTGTTGGAGTTCTGGCGGCTGCAGTTGTTGCCCTGGGCCTCGCTGTACGTAAGAAAGGGTTCGGCAGTTACTCCGAAGATGTTCACACCATTTGGGATTATATAAAACCAGGTAGTTCTTCTGACAATACTAAACCTCCTAAGGATCCTTATGATCCTCCTTCGTCAACTCCATCAGATCCATTCGCAGTACACCCCAGCGGAGGAGCCGTCACTTGTATTGGCCCAAGCTGTGGGTTGCCTTAATCTTTATATTAATGAAAACAATTAAAGAAATACTTGGGAAAATATTGGGAGGGAGTCCCCCCAAAAAGATATATTTTCCTGTATTACTCTTGATTCTCATTTTACTTCAAACTTTTTACTTATTTTCAGGGAAAGCACATGTTTATGTTTTCAGCTGTTTCAATAGCGATGCCCATAACAAGTATTCGTTGGATTTCATCATCATCGTAATTAAAAATATTCTAATTATTAACTGGCAAATCCTGCTTATACTCATCGGTCTCAAGATATACAACCTTTCCACGCAGGACATCGGATGGCGGAGCGCCGGAAATATCTGGAAAGTTATAATAGGGGTGATATTTATAGTTCTATACCGGCTAACAAGAGAAGCATTCTTTGGAAGCACGGGTGCAATAGGATTTCCTTCCATATCCATAAACGATTTTTGGGAAAAGCTTCATAATCCGGTAGCTTACTATTATTTATTTATAATCCCATTTGTCAGCCCTTTTTTCGAGGAGTTGTTTTATAGAGGATTTGTTTTTACCGTCTTAGAGAAAAGAATTGGATGGGTTTCCGCCGTTTTATTTAGCTCTATTGCTTTTTCCGCGTTTCACACCACCAGTGTAATCTCTTTTAACCTTGAACTGTTTATAAAAGGGGTTATGTTTGGCTTGTTGCGTAAATGGGATGGTTCTATTTGGAGCAGTGTCGCTGCACATTCCACCAATAATTTGCTTTTATCCTGGTTAACTATAAAAATCTGACAGCTATAAGTTTCCTGGTCGCAAAATATGCAAATAAAACAGCGTGTAAATTTAAAGAATATTATTACCCTGCTCGGCATTGTATTTGTTTTGGTGTTTAGTGTGATATTTGTGCTGATTCAGGCTGAGACAATAGTTCCGGCTTTTAAAGCAAGAATGGCCAGAAAGGCGAGAAGCGCCATACTAATCAGGGAAGCAAAAGAACTTGGTTTAACCTACGAATCCGTCCTTGCAGCCCCGGCAAAGGCTATGGAGAAGCCAGTGGTATGGTGTCTTAAAAGAAGAAGCGCGCAGGAAGTCTTTTATAAGGGCAACGGATGGGAACGCATCTATATAAAGAATCCGCGCGCGATGTACGACATCTCCGGTTCAAGGCATGAAACTTGTAGAGATACCTTGGTTATAATAAAAAGCATAACAGCTTCCGAAATTAACGGGGCACGCAACATACGGTTAGAAGTTGATTTCGTTGATTACCCCTGATTTTGTGTTTATTGCTAAAAAGTGTTTGCATTTCTATGAACGACATCAATATTATCAAACTCAAGGCTCATGCCAAGCTCAACCTTTTCCTGGAGGTCACGCGCCGCAGGCAGGACGGGTATCATGACCTGGCGACGCTGTTCGCGCGGATAGGGGTGAGCGACCGGCTTTCGTTTAAGAAGGTAGCCTCGCACAGCATAAGGCTTGTAGTAAAGGGCGGGCCGAAGGAGCTCGGCCGCCCGGGAGACAATATCGTGTTCAGGGCTGCCGTTAAATTCTTTGAAGTTTTCCCTGTAAACCCGGCGGTAGAGATAAAGCTGGATAAAAATATCCCGGTGGGAGCCGGCCTTGGCGGCGGATCTTCGGACGCCGCGGCGGCCCTGCTTGGCCTTGCGCGTCTTTATAAACTGCCCAAGAGCGCTTCGGGCCGGCTAATGAAGATAGCGGCGGAGCTGGGCTCCGATGTGCCTTTCTTTATGCTTGATACCGCCATGGCAGAGGGCGCCGGCCGCGGGGAGAAGCTTAAGGTCCTTAAGCCCGCTGGAGCACTTCCTTACATCGTGCTGGTTTATCCGGGAGTCCCCGTCTACACTAAAGAAGTTTATGGCAGCCTTAACTTGGGCAAGCCCGCTGAAATAAAAAAGCGGCTGGCCGATTTCCGCCGCCTGACAGGATCACTTAAAAAGGGATTATTTAGTTCCGAACTATTGTTCAACCGCCTGGAGGACCCGGTCCTCCCGAAGCACAGGGCGGTGAGGCTGGCTAAAGAAAAGCTGGTAGGACTGGGCGCCGATGTCGCTCTCATGTCGGGTTCCGGGGCTTCCGTTTTCGCCCTTTGCCGGAGCAGGGCCAAAGCCGCCAGTATCGCCGAAGAAATGAAGTGTATCCGCGGTTACAGGGTTTTTTTAACAAAATTTTGCTAGAATTCCAATTAGTGGAAACAGTGTAACGCTACCTTGAGAGTGGGTTCTATATCCGGCTGGGTGCCGGGTTCTGTCGGGGGGCGGAAATTAATTGGGGGGGACACCATGGAAATCACCGAAGTTAGGATACATCTCAGGAACGAGGCTCGCCTTAAGGCTTTTGCCACTGTTACCTTTGATAATGCCTTCGTAGTTCACAACATGAAGGTAGTGAGCGGAAATAACGGGCTGATAGTCTGCATGCCGTCCAGGAAGATCAAGGACGGCACTTATAAGGATATAGCCCATCCTATAAATAACGAGTTCCGCGGGGTGCTCGAACAGCTCATTCTCAAGGAGTACGAGAAAGAGATGGCGAAGGCCGGCCCCTTGCCGGTCCCGACCCAAACAGAGGGCTTCGCCGAAGGCGTCTAACCAGATTGCGGTAAGGCTCACACCCTTCCCGCGGGACGCGGGAAGGGTTTTCGTGCTTGCTAAAAAGTTTTATTCCCGGGTGGTGTAACGGTAGCACAACCGCCTTTGACGCGGTCAGTCATGGTTCGAATCCATGCCCGGGAGCCAGTTTCAGCAGGGTGGTATAGGAGGCAAAATGCCTTTGGACCTTAGCAGCCTGAAAAAAGCCGTGGATTCTCTGGACCGCGCCATAAAGGTGGCGGGCGGAAGTAATAATTTCGACCAGGTCGAGGTGATACGCGCCGGCGTTATACAGAATTTCGAGTTCACCTACGAGCTGTGCTGGAAGTTCATGAAACGTTGGCTTGAGCTCAATGCCGGGGCCGCTGCCGCCGACGGTTCCACCAGGAAAGAGCTTTTCAGGCTGGCCGCCGAAAGCCGGCTTATTACAGGCGTCGAGAACTGGTTCAAATATCACGCCGCCCGCAACGAGACCGCGCATACCTACGATCCCGCCAAAGCCGCCGAGATCTTCGCCCTTGCCGCCCCCTTCGCCATAGACGCCAGGAGTTTGCTGAAAGCCCTTGAAGAGAGAAATGATTAAAGCGACCCCGGAGCAGCTCCGCATAATCAGCGGCATCCTGGCCGCCCATGTTCCGGGAGTGGAAGCGCGTGCCTTCGGTTCGCGTGTCAGCGGCAGCCCCAAGGACTACTCCGACCTAGACTTGGCCCTGGTCGGCGCCGCCAAACTTGAGTCCAGCGTGATTGCAAATCTCAGGGAAGCCTTCGAGGAATCCGATATCCCCTTCCGCGTAGACATACTGGACTGGCACGCCATCTCGAAAGAATTCCAAAAAGTCATCCTAGCTAAGTATGAAGTCCTTGCACCTCATAAGAATCTGTAACCGTAATCGGAAATAGGTTCTGTCCACATTCATTTTAATAATTGTCGTAAAATTCAGGACGCACCTAAATTATGATAGAACCAAAGCCAACAAAGCAGCGTTTTCAGATTTATAAAAGCCCATGTTTTTACGTGGTTCTCGGCATGCTGCTTCTTGGAATGTTAATGCTTGTTAAACGTTTTATGCCGACTCTGTTTATGTATACGGGACCTGGGATACAGGGTGCAGGAGCTCCGGCGATAGAGGCAACAACTCCTGTATTTGTCATTATTGCTCTTAGCGTTTTGGGAGTATCATTTATTCCTATTGCAGTTGGTTTGATATTCTGTGTCGCAAAGCATAGCAGGACGTAATGCCTCGAAAATCCATCGCTCCCAAAAAATCCCCTCCTTGGACCGTATATATTGTCCGTTGCGCCAATGGATCTTTGTATACGGGGATAACCAATAATTTGGCTTCGCGCATTGCGGACCATAATTCCGGGAAGGGGGCCAAGTATACGGCCGCTTTCGGGCCGGTGGTGGTGGTTTGGAAGAAGAGGAAGAAAGACAGGTCCGCGGCTTCTATCCTGGAGGCCGCTATCAAGAAGCTCTCCCGCAAAGAGAAAGACTCCCTCATCAGAAAATAAGTTCCCAACTACCTTTAGGAGCGGGTGGCAAGGGTATGGGTTCGGCGGGCCTTCCCGCAGGCCGGAGCTTACGTAAG
>JAVHPG010000362.1:0-4937 GCA_036170455.1 Elusimicrobiales bacterium | reverse complement strand
GGCTGGGCATGGCGCTTTCTTTCTTCATCCCTGACCTGGCGCGTATGCATATCGCCGGCAAGGCCCTTATCCACGAAAGCTACTGGCCGGGCCTGCCGATAATCCCGGTAGTGTTGTTCGCCTATCTGGTCAACGGCATTTACGTTAACCTGCTCGCCCCGATCATCATTTCCAAGAAAACAAAGGCGATAATGTTCGCCACCCTTGCCGGTGCGCTGGTGAACGTCGCGGCCAACTTCGCGCTTATTCCCCGCTTCGGCATCTTCGGCCCGCCCTGGGCCGCCTTCGCCTCCTACTGCGTGATGGCGTCGGTGGTCTATTTTTACGGCCGGAAGTATTTCCCCGTGCCTTACGAATTGAAGCGCCTGGGCACGATAATCCTCGTCGCCCTGGCCCTCTCCCTCCCGGCGCTGGCAGGCTGGATCCACGCGGGCTGGCAGTGGACCGCGTACCGCCTCCTCGCCCTGTCCGCTTATCCCGTCGCGCTGCTGGCCCTCGGTTTCTTCCTCCCGGAAGAGAAGCGGAAAGCCTGCATCATGGCAGGCCGCACCCCGGTCTGCCTGTTCAAGGAATAGGGCCCAGCGCCCGCCTGGGCCTTTAGACACTCCCGCCCTGCCGGCCGCCCGCCCCGCCGCGCTCCGCGACTGGACCGTGATGTATTTCGTGAACGGCAAGAACAACCTTGAAGCCTACGCGATGATAGATATGAACCAGATGGAGCTGGCCGGCAGCACGGACCGTGTAGCCATAACGGCCGAGCTGGGCCGAATGAACGGGCAGCCCGATGGGGACGACCACACCGAGGCGAACTGGACCGGCGCGCGCCGCTACCTGGTAAAGAAGGACGCCGACACTTCCCGGATAGCCTCCCCGGTGCTGCAGAACCTCGGCAAGGTTGATATGGGCTCCTGGAGGGAGCTGGTTTCATTCATCAACTGGAGCAAGGCCAATTTCCCAGCCCGCCGCTACGCGCTGGTCCTCTGGGACCACGGCAATGGCTGGAAGGCCGTGGACCCGGCCAACTCCGTCCATTTCAATGAAAAGGGCTTTTCCCTGGACGAGGAAAGCGGGAACGAGATCTCGACCCCGCAGATAGCGCTGGCCCTCAGGGCCGCCGGCGGCGTTAATTTCCTGATGCTGGACGGCTGCAATATGGCCATGGCCTCGGTCGCCTACGAAGTAAAGGACCTCGCCGAGACGTTTACCGCTTCGGAGGAGTCGGAGCCGGGCATGATCGTGCGCTACGCCCAGTTCCTGGACCTGCTCAAAGCGAAGCCCGCCATGGGCGCGGCCGAGTTCGCCGTCAATACCGTGCGCACTTACAGGGACTATTTCGTTCTTGCGGGCGGGGACAGCGAGGGGACCCCGGCGACGCAATCCGCGCTGCGCCTTTCAAAGCTGGTCCCTTTCAGGGCTAAGCTGGACGCCTGGGCCGCGGCCGCAATGAAAGCGGAGCCGGCGGCGCTTAAGCAGGCGAAGAAGAACGCAAAGATCTTCGGCGAGGACCCCGAGTACAAGGACCTATATAATTTTGTGGAACTGGTGGGCGCCGCGACCGCCGACGGCAGCCTGAAGGCGCTGGGGCAGGAAGTCCTGCGCTTCTTGAAGTCGGAGCTGGTCCTGGAAAACTGGTCGGAGGACGCCGTAAGCCACGGCCTTTCGATTTATGTGCCGGATGTGTACGACCCTCTCTACGACGGCCTGGCCTGGGCCCGCGAGGGCGCCTGGGACGACTTCGCAAGGTTCATGGCGAAGAACCACGGCGACCCCGCCGCGGTCAAAACCCGCAAACATAAATAGTTCTATTTTTCCTGCTGCAGCTTTCCAAAGGCGCTGACGCCTAGGATGGTCGTGGCCAGGCAGAAAACCGCTATCGCCCCGAGGTCGGCCCAGACCGAAAAAGCGCCCTGGCCGAGCATGATGATGCGCAGCAGGTCCACGCAGTAGGTGACCGGGTCGAACACGCTGATCACTTTTATGTACGGAGCCGCCGTCCCCAGGTCGAACAGCGCGCCGCTGAAAAAGAAAAGCGGCCAGGTCAGGAAGCTCATCACCAGCCCGAACCCCTCCATCGATTTCATCTTCGCGCCTATCGTGAGCCCGACATTGGTTATCATGTAGGAAACAGGGAAGGCCGCCGCCAGGGAAAGCAGTATCTTTAACGGGTCCAGCGGCAGGATGAAGAGCGCCCCTATAATGACCAGAAGCAGCGTCTCTACTGTAGCCCCCAGCATTCCCCCCAGCGATTTGCCCAGGAAAAGAGTGGCCCGCGAGATCGGCGCCGCCAGCACTTCTTTCAGGAAGTCCAGCCGCTTGTCCCAGATGATGTACAGGCCGTACGTTATCGACGTGAAAAGTATGGTCATGGCCACTATGCCGGGAAAGATGTACTGCTGGTAGGTATAGCCCGCCACGGGGCTGGTCCCGGAGGCCATGCCTTTCCCCATTACGAACAGGAACAGGAGCGGCGAGATAAGGATGGAGATGATGCGCTCTTTCTCGCGGAAGAAGATCTTGGCTTCGCGCAGCAGCAGGGCGTATACGGCGTTTATATTCATTTCCTCGCGCTCCTGTTCACCGCTATCCTTTCGAAGATGCTTTCGGCGTGCTCGTCGGCGTCCTCCGAGATCTGCTGCCCGGCGAATTTAAGGAAAACGTCGTCCAGGGTCACGCGCCGGACTTCCACTTCCTCTATTTCCCCCCCCGCGTTGAGCAAAGCCTGCAAATTGGCGCCGGAATTAACAAGGCCTATCTTATACTGCCCGTTCTCCCGCTCCACGCTGTTCACGAAGGGGAGGGCTTTAAGCGCGGCCTCGTTGATCTCCCCTTTCAGGAAGACCAGGTCCTGCCCCACTTTTTTCTTAAGCGCGGCCGGGGTGTCCAGCTCTATAATCTTTCCCTGGTTTATGATGCCTATCCGGTCGGCCAGGCTGTCGGCCTCTTCCATGTAATGGGTGGTCAGGATAATGGTGGTGTTATGGGTTTCTTTAAGTTCCCGGATGTGGCTCCAGACGGCTTTGCGGCTGGAAGGGTCCAGGCCAAGCGTCGGTTCGTCGAGGAAAAGTATTTTAGGGCCGTGGATCAGGCCGCGGGCTATTTCAAGGCGCCGGCGCATCCCGCCTGAAAAAGTTTTAACAAAGCTGTCGGCCCTTTCCGTAAGGCTTACGAGCGCCAGCATCTTGTCTATCTTCGGGTTTATCTCGGCGCGCGGCATGCCGTAGAGCATGGAATGCAGATAGAGGTTCTCTCTCGCGGTGAGCAGGTCGTCTACGCTCGGTTCCTGGAAGACTATGCCTATGTTCTTCCTTACTTCCAGCGGGTGCGTGTTTATATCGTGCCCGGCCACCAGGGCGGTGCCTGAAGTCGGGTGCACCAGCGTGGCCAGCATGCTTATAAGAGTGGTCTTGCCGGCGCCGTTGGGGCCGAGCAGGCCGAAGACTTCCCCCTCGGGGATCTCAAGGGAGACGCCGTTCACGGCGGTGACTTCGGAATAGCGCTTTACCAGGTTGTCGGTTTTAATTGCGGCCATAAGTAAATTCTAGCAAAAACAAAAAACAATCCCCGCCTTTCGGGCGGGGATCATTTTTACCGCGGCTTTCGCTTTTAGAACAGCAGGCCGAAGCTGGCGGCCAGGCCGACCTTGGTCGGGATGTCCTTGTTGTCCAGTTTGGTCCTTTCGCTGCTGACCACCGCGGAGACGTCGAAGTGCATGAACAGCAGGTTGAGGCCGGTGCCCGCCGTGTAGGCCATCTTGGAATCCTTCTCTGCGATATTGCTCATGATGCCGGCGCGGAGAGGGATATTGAAGGCCTTGCGGTTCACTATGTTTATCTCGGTGCCCAGGCAGAGCTGGCGGGAATCAAAGCCCCTTACCGGGGTTTTGTTCTTGGTCACGTCCATGTCCATGGCCAGGGTCCAGAACTTTGCCGGGTTAAGGGCGAAGCCCAGGCGGACCTGGCGGTCCAGGTCATAGTTGCCGCCGCCGTTGATCTTAAACGAGGGGCTGTTTATGTTGCGTATCACAAGTCCCATCCTGGGCCGGAGCGGGGCATTGGGATACTTGGCCCTGACGTTCCACAGGAAGCCCAGGTCGGCGGCCGGCTGCCAGCTGGATTTCATATCCGACATCTTGAAAGCGTCCTGGGTGTCGGACTCCGAGAGGAAGCGGAAGGACGTTACGGCGGTCTTGCCGTTTATCGCTTTAAGGTTGGCGCCGAAAGAAAGGCCCTGGAGCCAGTTATCCTTGTTCCAGGCGTAGCCGGCGGCCACTTCCATGAAAGAAGCCCCGACGACGGTCAGGTTGGAGTTGTTGTTGGTGTAGGCGGCCCCGGAGCTGGCTGCCGCGATTATGGGCGCGACGGTCGGAGCGTACTGGGCCATTTGACCGGCCGCTTCCGCTATCTGGGCGGCGGTCTGACCGGAAGCCAGCGCTTGGTTATATAAAGCGTTGGCGAGCGTGGTAGGATTAGTGATGCCTGCGTTCTGTCCGTTCAGACAGCCGGCTGAAGCGCAGATAAGTGTTTCAAGGTTCACATAGCCGATGGTGGTTATGGCCCCGGCGAGCGTGTCGCGGGTAGCAATATCACCGGGAGCGGTGGCGTTGGCGCCGAACATGTTTATGCCGGATACCCCGGCCCCGCCGTTACCGAGCCCTATATTGGTAGTGTCTATGAACGGGTTCAGGCCCACCGAGGTGAAGTTGTTTACTGACAGCGCCACCTTGGAGAACTTGAAGTTAGCGCCGCCGGCTACCTGGAAAAGGGCGCCTTTCCCGGGTTTGTTCATGTCGCTCATGAGCGAGACGGTCTTCGCGAAAGCGGCCATCTGGTCCGCGTCCATGGCGGTTCCGCCCCTCTGGTCCGCCTGCGTGCCTTTGAAAGTATTGGCCATGTCGCCGATCTCGCTGGCGTTCTTTATTATATCGCCGGTGAATTCGG
>JAVHPG010000361.1:0-4945 GCA_036170455.1 Elusimicrobiales bacterium | reverse complement strand
CTTTCACGGCCGTTGCCAATGACCTGGGCGGCGCGGTCGAGTACAACCCGGCCGGCCTTACTCAGATCGGTCATGTTAATATCTCGGCCCTGGCCATAGCAAGGCGCAGCACTGAGCTAAATTCTGCGGGCAAAAAGACCTCCAAGTGGAATTTCGTCCCCACCCAGGCCGGAGCCGCGCTGCATGTCGGCCCGCTGGCAGTTGCCCTTAGCCGCAAGCAGCCTGAAAACTCCTCAACTTATATGAAGTTCAGCAGGCCGCAGTACAATAAGATATTCGCTCCTGACTCGTTCCCCATGGTGTACAACACTTATAGCGATACGCTGGACACCAAGGACCTCAAGACCATGGTGCTCACCGGCGCCATCCAGATCGGCAAACTCTCCATGGGCGCAAACTACAACAGCATAAAGGGCGATATAACCCGCACCCAGCAGGGCAGGAACACCCTGGTGGCCGGGACGCAAAGCAACCGGTTTTATCAAAAAGAAATCGTGAACTTTGACGGCTACACCATGGACGCCGGTCTGCTGTTCGATATGGGCGCGCTGCGCCTCGGCGCCGCTGCCAAGAACTTCAAGGGCAGCGTGGATGTGAAACGCGCCACAGTCTGGCAGGATACTTTTGTGGGCGCCGGAACCTGGGATTGGACCTCTCCCAGCAGCAAGGAAACCATCACCAAGTTCGCCCCCACCACCACCGTCGGCCTGGCTCTTATGCTGGGCAAGATAGTCACCGTGGACGCGGACTATATTTCGACCGCAATGGAAGTGGGCAAAAAGCAGCAGGGCAGGCTCGGCGCCGAACTGGCCGTCATCCCCGGCTTCCTGTTCGCCCGCGGCGGCCTGAAGGCCGACCTCAAGAACAAAATAGACGGCCTGGACAATAAGACCAATGAATACTTCGTCGGCGCCGGCCTGAAGATGGTGTTCCTCACCGTCGATGCCTCCGCCTCCCTGGCTTCGGCCAAAGCGGGTTCCGCCGGGGACAATATGTCCGGCGGCATCAGCGCCACTCTTAAGTTCTAAAACTTAAGACGGCATAGAAGAGAGCCCCTCCTTAACCGGAGGGGTTCTTTTTTTCAGGTGTCGAATTCGGTGAGGTTTTTGCGGTACTTAAGGGGCACGTTCTGGCGCTGGAGTTTCGGGTTTATTCTTTCTTTAATAGCGACGGTCTTAAAGAAGTGCCGCCAAAGTTCCCGCACTTCCGCCTCTTTGGCACCCTCGAGCAGCCGCGCGGAATCCAGCGGGGAATAAACGAGCCGGCCTTTGAAATAAAGCGCGGCATTATTGCGCCGGGCGTCGTGGATCACCCAGTTGAAGGTCCCCAGCCGCGCGCGGAAATGCGGGACCAGGAGGGCGAGGATATTGTGGTCAGGCTCTATCTTCGAATAAAGGGTCTTGTCCGCCAGCTCTTTGAACCTTACAAAGCCCATGAAACGGTGCGTTTCCCCGCCGACCTTTCCCGAGAGCGCATGGACTTTCTTTACCCTGTCGTCAGCCAGCATATTGTCGGCCCCCGGGCCTTTGGCGGCCAGCAGTTTCACGTATTCCAATATCCCGGTTTCGCAGCCGGGGACTTCCGAAAGGAAGGCATAGCGTATATGCTGCCAGGACTCGGCCGATCCGCGCCGCTCTACCAGGTCCCGCGCGGCGGCGGCGCGCAGAGGGTCCGCCCCGGAATTCACGAATTCCGAAAAAAGTCCCGCTTCCTGCGCGCCCTCTTTTGCGATGGCGCAGGCGTCCGCGCCGTCCAGCGCAAGCGATAGCGCCGTCAGGAAGCTTTCAAAACTTCCATCGTAGAGGTAGGTTCTCATAGCTGGCCGCTTACCGTCCCGGCCAGGCCCTCCTTCATAAGCTCTTTTTCCCCGAACAGGTCCAATTGGCCGTTCGGGTTCTTATGCTCGAGCAGTTTTATCTTTATGGCCTCCTCGCTTTCTTTTTTTAAGCCCGCGTATTTACCGCCGGCCGTCACGAAGTAGACGGCGCGCTTCATAACCACGCCCAGCTTCTTGAGGTCGTCCAGGCTCAGGGGCGCCGCGCGCCGCGCCCGCAAAATGCGTTTGGCCGAGGTTACGCCTATCCCGGGCACGCGCAGGATCTCTTCATAGGGGGCTTTATTCACCTCGAGGGGGAAAAGGTGGAGATTGTTTATCGCCCAAACGGTCTTTGGGTCGAAAGAGAGGTCCAGCGTGGGATGCTTTTCGTCCAGAAGTTCGTCGGCGGTGAAGCCGTAGAAGCGCAACAGCCAGTCGGCCTGGTAAAGCCGGTGCTCGCGCAGCAGCGGCGGGTCGATGAGGGCGGGCAGCCGGCTGTCCTTCATGATGGGCACGAAGGCGGAATAATAGACGCGCTTCAGGCGCATCTTGTCGTAAAGGGCCTCGCTGAGCTTTATTATTTCCCTGTCGGTCTCGGGGGTGGCGCCTATGATAAGCTGCGTGCTCTGCCCGGCGGGGGCGAAAGCGGGGGAGCTTTTTATCGAGCGGCGCTCGTCTTTTGAGGCCGAGATCTTTTGCGCCAGGCGGAGCATGGGCGTCAGCACGGTCTGTTTAGTCTTGCCCGGGGCCAGCAGGCGCAGGCTTTTGTCGGTGGGCAGCTCTATATTCACGCTTACGCGGTCCGCCCAGAGCCCGGCCTGGTCGATAAGGGCCTGGTCGGCGCCGGGGATGACTTTCATATGCACATAGCCGTTGAAGCGGAACTGCTCGCGCAGCTTGCGCACCGCCTCCAGCATCAGCTCCATGGTACGGTCGGGCGAGACGGTGATGCCGGAGCTGAGGAAAAGACCTTCTATATAATTCCTTTTATAGAATTCGAAAGTGAGCCCGGCTATTTCATCGGGGGTGAGAATGGCTTTCGGCGTATCGTTGGAGCGGCGGTTGATGCAGTAAGCGCAGTCGTAGATGCACTCATTGGTCATCAAGATCTTCAAAAGCGAGATGCAGCGCCCGTCTGCCGCCCAGCTGTGGCAGACGCCGCTCATATGCGCCGCGCCGGTTCCGCCGGCGCCGCCGCGGTCAGAGCCGCTGGAGGAGCAGGAGGCGTCGTACTTGGCGGAATCGGCCAGTATTTCCAATTTTTTATCTAAATCCATATTTACAGTCTAGCAGACGATCCCGACAAGGGAGTGTCGGGGTGAAAAAATAGGTTTTCGCTTAGGGTGCAAGAAAGGCCGAGTACTATTTTTATATTATAGCTGAGCACCCTTGAAAGAGCAACCATGGAAAAAGTCTATATTTACGCGCTTGCGGCCAACCTAAGCTTCGCTATAGGGGTGCAGTTCTTCACCCATTACGCGAAGCGCACCTCCAGCCTGTGGGTTAACTGCTTCAAGGCGGCGGTGGCGGCGGTGCTGTTCGGAGTTACCATCCTGTTCTGCGGCGGCTTCCACAGCATAAGCCTTAACTGCGCCGCCCTCTTTTTCGTTTCCGGCGCTATCGGCCTGGGCGCGGCCGACGTCTTCCTTATAAAGTCTTTTTCTTTGATGGGGCCCGGCCGGACCATGCTTCTTTTCGGCTTCCAGCCGCTGGTGATAGGCGTGATAAGCTATTTCGCTTTCGGCCAGGCGGTGGACGCGCGCAAATTCCTGGCTATCCTGTTCTTCGTGGTCTGTCTTTTCATCTTCTCGCTGGAGTCCTTCAGGAAGCACGGCCATTGGAACATGAAAGCTACCCTTTTCGCCCTGTGCGGGATAGTTTTGGACGGGCTTGGCGTGCTGCTGACCCGCTATGTCTTTAATAATTCCCCGGGCATAGGGACCACGGAGGGCAATTTTTACCGGGCCCTCGGAGCTCTGCTTCTTTTCGCGCTTCTTTCCCGGCTGAAGCCTTTCCAGTTCTTCGGGAAGATCAAAGAGCTGTCCCGCCGGAGCCTGCTCTGGATAACTGTCGGCTCCATCGCCGGGACTTACCTGTCGCTGATGTTCTATTTGAGCGCGATAAGGTACTCCCCGGCGCTCGCCGCGGTCTCCGGTATTGCCATTACAGGCACTATCTTCGCCTCCGCTTTCGAATGCGCGGTGGAGAGGAAGCCGCCCTCCGCTTACCTCCTGGTCTCCTTCGTCTTCTTCCTGGGCGGGATGAGTTTCCTGTTTTAAACACTCGGGCTTATTCTTCTAACGTCTCACGCCGCGCGGCAGGACCGGGTCGGCTTTCATGGCGTCCTCGAACTTCGGGCGGCCGTAATGATCGTAAAGGTCGCTTTCATAGTCCTCGCTGACGGGCACCGCCGGATCGAAGCCCGGGCTGGCCTGGATGGCTACGCGCGTAAGGTCCACGAACACCTCAGAGGTTTCCCAATCTACGCGCTCTATCCAGTGCGGCGAGATCAGGACCTTCCGGTCCGGCAGCCAGGCCCCGGTGTCGACCACCAGATAGCGTATCGCCCACTTCTCGTCGTCGACTATGTAATCCTCTATATGCCCGATGAGTCCGTCGGCCGCGTGGAGGCGGTAGCCCGTGACGCCGCGCGTGCTTTGCAGATGGGTTTCCTCCAGGGCCCTGCGTTCCTCCTCGCTTTCTTCTTCCTCCCGGGGCGGCTGGAAAAGCATGCGGCCTGTGTTGAAGCCTTCGCCCCAATAGACGGGCCAGGCATAATGTTTATACAGCTCCAGCTCATGCAGCCGGGTTACCGTCTTGTCAGTGTCTATGTCAGGGCTGGTGCGCACCTGCTCCCGGTTCAGGTTGACCGGGAAGACCCTGAGTCTCGGATCAGGAGCTTTCTTCAGGGCTGCGGTCGCTATAAGCACTTTGCGGCCCGCGAGCCAGGACCCGGTCTCCGCCACCATGTAGCGGATGTCGCAGGTCGTGTCGTCGAACAGGAACTCGTCCACTTTTCCGAGCTCCCCGTCCGTGGCGCGTATCTCCTGGCCAACCAGGCTTTTTATGTTTCTTAGCATTTTTCCCCCTATGTCTTTAGTCCGCCCGCGCGGAGCTTTGAGCAGCCGC
>JAVHPG010000360.1:0-1101 GCA_036170455.1 Elusimicrobiales bacterium | reverse complement strand
AAAAAATAAGGAATGGGTCATCCAGTTTGTAAAGGGTCCTTTTGGTAGACTTGCTGTTCTCGCCGAAGGGTGTTTCGCGGCGGACATAGCCAAGGTCGACTAACTGTAGTAGCGGGCGCAGAATGCTTGTGGAGGGCTTGCCCAGGCGGCCGGCTATTTCGGACAGGCGGTGGCAGCCCTGGCCTATGACCGATAACAGGGAATAGGGCTGTACCGCGCTGCGCATATCATCCATCAGCAGGCGCATGGGCTCTTCGTGCAGAACACCGTTGGGGTCCAGAACAAGCTCGCTTATGGCGTCCTCAAGTTTGCCGAACTGCGCGGCCAGCTCCCAGTAACGGGGCACGCCGCCCCAAACGGAAAAAGCCTCTACCGCCTCTGTGTCTTTTAGTTTAAGGCCGGGGCGGATCCACCCGGCGTTAAGCGGTTTAATTTTAAGTATTTCCACTGCCCTGCCGTATAGCGGGGCGGCCTTGTCCATTACAAGGCCGTGCATCATTCTTTGGGAGGAGCCGCACAGGACCAGGTTGATCTTTTTTGCGCCGGGCTGGTCTATGTATTTTTGCAGTATACTGGGGAGTTCCGGGGAAAGCTGCACCAGGTACGGGACTTCGTCCAGGAATAGTGAAATGCGCCTGGTCAGCCGGTTGTTAAGAGTTGACAACAGCGCGTCCCAGCCGGAATAGGTGGCGGAGGAAAAGCCGGGGATAAGCCTGTCAATTTCTACGGCAAGGTCCCGCAGTTGCAGCGAGGTCTCTTTTTGATCGGCAAGGTAGTACACGCCGCTATTGCCGAATACGCGCTGGATAAGCGTTGACTTGCCGCAGCGCCGGCGGCCGTATATGACTGCCAGGGCGCCGCCGTCCGCGCTAAGGGTGCGCGCCAGCCGTTTTTGCTCGTCGGTTCTGTTGAGAAAGTGAAGTTTCATTGGCAAACCTGTCTGATCTGCATATATGTTTAACGGACATTATGTTTATTATACATATATTCTAAACAATTTGCCCGACCGTTAGTGAATAACTGGTTTTGCGGCCTTTGAGGTATTCAACATACGGCGGGCTGGCGGTAGGCCTGGGACTGCACCAGGAGCATCTTTTTGGC
>JAVHPG010000359.1:0-22681 GCA_036170455.1 Elusimicrobiales bacterium | reverse complement strand
ACACACAACTTAATTCCCGGAGGGAATTAAGTTGTGTGTCACTTTAATTCGTATGGCTACTTCACTGAAAACCATTGAATCCCTGGGCAAAGCGCTCGCGCTGGTTCCGGACGTGACTTTCCTGCCTATATTGGGGAATTACTGTATCTGTTCCCGCGGGCGGGCTTTCGCTATGGTCTGCGATGACCAGCTGTTCCTTAAGATCTCCCCTGAAACGCTCTGCCTCTTCCGCGATACGGTGACGCGCCCCTACCCGGGCAGCGTCACCATGTGCAAGGCGAACGACGAATGGCTGGAGGACCCGGAGAAGCTAGGCGAGGTCGTGCTTTATACCCTGGCCAGCCATCCGCCCCCGCGGCGCTGGCCAGCGCCGCCGGCCGGCTGGTGGCCGCCGGGCCCGGCGCGCCCGGCCGCCCGGGAGGGGTGGCTTGTCCGCCTCCCATGGAGGACGGCTCTTGCTGCCGGGGCAGTGTTCACGGCGCTCTATTTTCTCCTGCCCTACAGGGAGCTCGGCAGGCTGGGCATTCATAAAGGGGCTAAGGCGGAGAACTTTGCAGTGACGGGGCTGCGCGGTGAAAAGATGCGGCTTTCCGACTGCGGGGGAAAGCCGGCTATTCTCTATGTCTGGGAGACTTTTTCCCAGCGCGCCATAGATAACCTGCCTATGATAGATTCTCTCTACGCCGAGTATAAAGACAGGCAGGTCTGCTTCCTGCCGGTAACTATCACGCCCGACTTCAACCTTGACGTCAGGGCTTTCGCCGCGACAAAGGCCCTGAAGTACCCCGTCTACAACGGCGCCGGCCGGCTGCCCGCCCAATTTCTGCCGGAACAGTCACCGAGGCTGTACCTGATAGATCACGAGGGCTTTGTCCGCGATTCCTATTCCCCGTCGATAAATGACCGCGAGAAAATAGCTTCGGGCCTGGAGGACCTGCTCGGCGATATTCCAGATGGACCCGGCCCCGGGAAATAAATAATACCCCGCCCCGGAAAAAGAAAGCCTCCCGGATAAAGGGAGGCTTTCTTTTTCAGAAGCGGCTCTCAGCGGCCGGCCGGCACCCTTATTTCCGGATCAGATCCGCTTATTCTCCGCCAAGGAGGCCGGAAAGCTTCATTATTTTATCGCCGGCGCGGCTCAGCGCTTCGAGGGACTTCATGTACTCGCTGATATGGGGCTGTATAGCGTTCTGATATTCCGGGTACTTGGTCATGATCTGTTCCAGCCTTATAAGGGCGATGGTTTCGTCATTGTCGGTATATTCGGCTACATTGGCCAGGAGCAGTTTGGCGACCGCTACGGTGTCGAAAGTCCTGGGGGTTGAAGCTATGGCGCCGGCGGCGACCGCGTCCAGCGCTTTAGAGGCGGCGGTGGCTTCCTTCAGGTCGCTCATAAGGCCGGGCAGGCCTTCTTCTATGGAGCCGCCCCCTTCTCCTATTGCTTGACCGGATTTGCCGAAACATCGGGCCTGAAGTACCCTGTGTTAAAGTTATACCAGCAAATCCCACTCGCCGCCAAGGCAGGCGTGCCCAGATGGGTCACGTATTAGGGCCCACTCCAAAATAGATACTTTGCCCGAACAGGTAAAAAAGAGCCTCCCGGATCAGCGGGAGGCTCTTTTTCAGCGCGGGAGGCGGGCCGGTTAAAAACCGCGGGAGGACCCTCCGCCGCCGGACGAGCCGCAGCCGAAATTCGCCCCGCCATCTCCCGGCGCCGCGTTAGCCGCGTGCGAGATCCCGGCAGCGCCCGCCGCCACGGCCGCGGCCTCCAGGCCGTGCGAAGCCGGGGACAGCAGCTGCCTGGAGGTATAGCCGTTCCATTCTGCTTTAAGCCGGCGCTCGAGCGCTATGGAGACCCATATCAGCAGCGCTCCCAGAACTGCCGGGTCCCAGGGGAAATGCCGGAAGCCCAGGTAATCCTTGTTCGTGCACAGGGCCAGGAGTAGTCCTGCGGTCGAAGCAATCAGCAGCGCGCGCCTGCGGGTCCTGAGCCCTGCGGCGAGCCCGGCAAGCGGGATTAAGAAGGTGAGGACATAAGACAGCCAATAGGCGGCCGCCGGGACCCCGGCCCTGACCTTAAGTATGTGCGGGATATCCCAGGGCCTCAGGTCCCCCAGGCGCAGGTTCACAGCCAGGCAAAGGCCTAAGAGCAGGCACGCGAAGAGGAAAGAGGCCTCTTCACGGAGCAGGACGGGTGGCTCAGCACGCTCTTCCCGCCGGATCAGAAGAAGCCCAAGTGTAAATATGGCGGCCAGGAAAGCGCGCTGCCATAGTACTTCATCAAAGAAGGTGAAGGGGATAAACGCCAGCGCGAGAACGCCGGCCAGGGCCAGGTATAGGTGGCGGAAGCGGGCGTAAAGCGCGAAGCAGCCCGCGGCGGCAAGTATTTGCAATACGACTTGCTTCTCAGAGCCATACAGGCCCAACCCGTGCTTTATAAAGTACACGGCGGCCAGCAGCGCCAGAACTAGCGCCCCGGCGGCGAAAGCTTCCTCGACTCCGTGGCGGTAGAACCGGAAGCGTCCCGCCAACTGCTCGGCCGCGGCGTAGGCGAAGCCGGCCGCCAGCGCCAGCCAGACCGCGCCTCCGTCTTCCCCCAGGTCAAGGGCCCAGTACACGAACCCCGCAGTGGCGGCCGTCAGGAGCCCGGCGAAAACGAACAGGAGGAGGCGCAGCATAAATGTAGTCCGCTTAAGGTCCGTCCGGGTGGAAGTTTCGATCTCCCTGAACTGGGTCTCCGTGATCAGCCCGTTCCGCCGCCAGGCTTCCGCCTGCATGAAGAGGCGGAGCTTTTCCTCGTCTTCGGTTTTATAGATCCTCATGCCTCCTCCTTGAACCGGCGCGCCAGGTAGAACAGGCCGGTTCCCACGCAAAGGGAGGTCACTATGAAATAGAGGAAGATGAACCCTGTATCCCGCGCATTGCGAAGTACGATGGAGCATAACCCCAGGTAGCCGTAGAGGACGGCGTAGACCATATAGAAGAATTTTCGCGACCGCACGGCGTGGGCGGCCGTCAGCCCGCAGGCAACCAGCAGGGCGGCAAAGTAGAGGTAAGGGTCCCTCGTAGCCGTTCCCGAGAGTAGCGAGGCAAGGACGAAATGCCCGGCGAAATTGCCGTAGACGTCCTGGAAATGGCTCTTCAATTCCGTCCGCACGGAGACATAGGCCGCCAGCGCGGCGAGCGTCCCGAAGACCAGGCCGAAGAAGCGGTAGCTTTCGGAAGACCAGAAGTGCAGGCCCTGAAGCTGCAGGCCGAACCACGCCGCCAGGGAGCACAGGCCCAGGGAAAGGACGAGACGGTTATCAAAACGGTAGGCGAGGGCCGCGAAGAGCGCCGAGGAAATAAGGAAGTGAGTTTTCCACGCGTCGCCGAAAAAATGAAAGCGGGTTTCGGCGTACGCCGCCGCCAGGCCCCAGGCTACGCAGCCAAGGTAGAGTACGTAGTCGAAGACCAGCGTTGGCGGGCGGACCGCCCCCCGGTCAAAGCCGCAGCCCCGCTTGAAGCAATAAGCTAAGGCCCCAGCGAAGATAGCGACCAGTCCGCCCAATACGGTCCAGGGGCCCAGGAGGTCAAAATATGCCTTCACCGTGGCGGCGAGGCCCGCGGCTATCAGTAGGGCGCCCAGGTAAAGTAGAGCCTGGAGTTCCCGGTGGACGGAAAAGGGCCGCTCGGCCTCCAGCCCTTTCAGGCGTTCAGCCAGGAGCGGGGACATGGCGCCGGAGGCGGTCATGCCGTCCAGTATGCTATTGAGTGTCATTCTTTATCCCTCCCCGGAAATAGCGGTTTGCCGCCCGTATTGTCTATGATACAAAAAGTCGGGCCAGGTAAAAAAAGAGCCTCCCGGAATAACGGGAGGCTCTCTTTTCAGCGGGAGGCCGCTTATTTTACGTGCTTGGAAATGATGCCGGCCAGTTCGAACATCGTGACCTGGGGCTTTCCGAACAGCTTAAGCAGGGTCGCGTCGGCGTTGATATTGCGCTTATTGACCTTGTCCTGCAGGCCCTTCGCCTTTATGTAATCCCACATCTTCTTGATGATCTCGGTCCGGGGGATGGGCGTGCTGCCCACCACCGCCGCCAGGTCCGCATCGGGCTGCACGGGTTTCATGAATTTCGGGTTTGCCATTGTGTTTCTCCTTGCTCTGCTTCAAATTTACCGCGTTTTACCTCATGTTCGCCGTTTAAAGGGCCCAGCGCCTTACGGCTCTGTCACAGGCTTCAAAAGCGGGTATGCCTAGATACTAGCAAAAAAGTGCCTTTCAAAAGCAAGGGGTTTATTTCTGGCTTTGTCCCGCTTTGGCGGCCGGGCCTCCTTATGAGAGCGGCTAAAAAGGGTTATAATTAGCTTTATGACGGCCATAAAGGACAGGCGCGGGAGAAAGGTCTCCATAACCGCATTCAGCGCGGCTGGCGGGGCTGTCCGCCTTGGCGCCGGGGCCCTGGACGCGGCGCTTAGGGTCAAGCGCGCCCTGCCCGGCAAGCCGGAACTTTGCGCCGGCGCGATCAGGAAAATACTGGGCCTCGCCCCGGTCCGCCTTGAAATACGCCTTTGGAACCGCAAAAAAATAGTTCTGAATACGCCCGCCGACCTTGGGAATTTCCTCAGCGACGTGGACGGGATAATAATACGCGACCAGTATAATGCCGGGAACCTGGCCGGGAAGATCGTGGTGGATGCTGGCGCCAATATCGGCCTGTTCTCCCTCTATGCCCGCGCCCTGGGAGCTAAAAAGGTCCACGCTTTCGAGGCCGTGGCCGAGACTTATAAAATTTTGAGCCGCAATTTGGCGCTTAACGGAGCGCTGAAAGCCGTAAACATAGCTTTAGGAGCTGAAAAAGGCAAAGCCGAGATAAAGTTCAATACGAGGGGGGAAGGCTCCTCGATGATAGACTGCGGAGACGCAGGCGTGAACCGGGATATAACCTATTCCGGCCGGCGGATCGTAAAAGTAGCTCCTTTGGACGAGCTTGTGAAAGGCCGCGTGGATTTCATAAAGATAGACGTGGAGGGCTATGAAAAGAACGTCCTTCTGGGGGCTGAAAGGATAGTAAAGAAGTATAAACCGGTCCTTTCCCTTGCGGCTTACCACAAGGCGGCGGATAAAAAAAATTTGCCTAAGATTATACGCGGCTTCAGGCCCGATTATAAAATCACCCTGAAAACTTTCGCCGAGCACGATTTTTACTGCGAATGAAAGCCCTGGCCCTGTTCCTGCTTTTTTTACCCGTCCCCTCACAGGCCGGGGAGCCTGAAGCCTCCATCGAAATAACCGACCGCTACGGCGCGCCGCTGCGCGCTTACTCCGGGCGCGCGTCGGACGCGGCCTGCGTGCCGGTGAAACTGGACCAAATCTCGCCCTGGCTTGTGCTGGCTACCGTAGCGGCCGAAGACAAGCGCTTTTTTCTGCACCCGGGCGTGGATTTCCGTTCGGTGGCGCGCGCCGTACTGCAGAATTCCAAAGAGGGCCGCACCGTCTCCGGCGCTTCCACTATAACGCAGCAGCTGGCCCGCGCGCTCGAGCCGCATTCCCGGACTTTCTCAGGCAAGCTCTACGAGATGTTTTCGGCCCTGCGCCTTGAGACGAAGCATAGCAAGGAAGAAATACTTGAGGGCTACTTCAACGGCGTGTCCTACGGCCCATTGCTTACCGGCGCCGAAGCGGCTTCCGAAGACTATTTCGCCCTGCCCGCCAAAGATCTCAGCCTCGCCCAGGCCGCGCTTCTGGCCGGCCTCCCCAAATCGCCCGTAAATTACAATCCGCGCAGGAACCCTAAAGCGGCCTTCGCCCGCCAGCGCCTGATCCTGCGCCGCCTGCTCGACCTGGGCCTCGCCGGCGAGGAAAGCTATCGCCTGGCCCTCGCGGAAAAAGTTTCGATAAAAGAAAAAGAAAATTACTTCGAAGCCCCGCAGTTCTGCGACTACGTGTTTAAACGCTCCGGCGCCGGGAAGATAAAGACCACCCTGGACCTCCGCGCCCAGCAAGCCGCGGCCGTGGCGCTAAGTAACCGCCTGGCCGCGCTAGGGTCCAGCCACCATATCACCAATGGCGCGGCGCTGGTGATAGATAATGCCACCGGCGGGATAATAGCCTGGGCGGGCTCCAATGACTTTTTCGATACAGCAAACTCCGGCCAGGTCGACGGGGTAACGGCGCTTCGCCAGCCCGGCTCGGCGCTTAAACCTTTTCTCTATTCCCTGGCCCTCTCGAAAGGCGCCAGGACATCTGACTTGATAGAGGACGCCCCGCTTTACGCGGCCGGCGGCCACGCCCCTCTCAATTACGACAAGACCTACCACGGCCCGGTGCGCCTGCGCGAAGCCCTGGCCTGCTCCTATAATGTTCCCGCCGTGCGGACCGTGGTAAAGACCGGTTTGGCGGCTTTCCTGGAAAAACTGAAAGACTTCGGCTTCGAATCGCTGGATAAGCCGGCGGAGCATTACGGCGAGGGACTGGCGCTTGGGAACGGCGAGGTTACGCTGCTTGAACTTGTGAACGCCTACGCCGCCCTGGCCCGCGGCGGAGTATGGCTTCCCGCCAGGTTTGAACTGGAAAGTCCTGCCGCTCCCGCGCGCCGCGCAATTGGCAGGGGCGAAGCCTACTTGATAACCAATATCCTTTCCGATAATTCCGCCCGCGCCCCGGCTTTCGGCGTTAATTCCGCTTTCAATTTGCCTTTCGATTTCGCCGCAAAGACCGGGACCACCAAGGATTACCGCGACAACTGGGCTGTGGGTTACACCCCGGAATGGACGGCCGGGGTCTGGGTCGGGAATTTCGATGGCAGCCCCATGCGGCGGGTGTCCGGCATAAGCGGTGCGGCCCCGGCGCTTAAAGAAATAGCGCTGGCGATGGAGAAACTTTACGGTTCAACGCCTTTCAGGCGGCCTCCGGGCATAAAGACGGTAAAAGTCTGTCCCGTTTCCGGCCTACCTCCTTCGTCCTTCTGCCCTTCTTCCATGGACGAGGTTTTTACGGCCGGCAATCTGCCCTCCGGCCAGTGCGCCGAGCATACGCCGCAGGCTGAACGCCCTGCCATGGCAGCCGCTGTAAAATTTTCAGTTAAATTCCCGGCCGAGGGCGATATTTTCCGCATAGATCCGCAAACCCCGCTCGCCGCCCAGGCCCTCTTCCTGAAGGCCGCCGGGGCCGAAAGCGAAATAATTTGGACTATGGACGGCGCGGAACTGGCAGGGCGGGGGGAAAGCGTTTCCTGGCCGCTGGCTCCCGGCTCGCACTCGGTTTTCTTCACAGCCGCGGCTAATGGCAATACCTTAAGGTCCAAACCGGCCCGCTTTACCGTAATAAAATAAAAACCCCCGGCTTTTAAGGGCCGGGGGTTTCTTAAGCGCCTGAAGCTCTAGTTGAGCTCGGGGGCCAGCGTCTTCAGCATTTCGAAGGCGGGGGAGGCTTTGGCCACAGCCACAGTTTCTTCGGCCGCTACGCCCATCGCCGCTTTGGTGAAAGGGGAGGTGATGGACGAAAGCTTGGTCACGTCCTCGCCGCGGCAGGCGTCGGAGGCGCACACGTTGGAGACGCGGCAGCCGTCCTTGTAGACATAGTCGTTCTCGCCGCGCACAAGGATGCCTTCGATCACGCCGGTTTTGGCGTTGAAGACGGCGCTGCCTGAATTGCCGCCGTAAGTGTCCAAATTGGCCACAATATAGCCCTTGGGGGAAGCGTCGCGCACGGTGGCGCCGCCAGCGACCTTGGTGGGCAGGCCGGCCGGGTGGCCGATTACCACCAGCTCGTCGCCGTTCTTGAGGGTATCCTTGGTGTTGAATTTCAGCGGCTCGTGGCCTGACACTTTGCGGTCAAGGCGGACCAGGGCCCAGTCGGCGCCGGTGCCTACCTGCTCGCGGCCGATCAGCTCGGAGCAGCCGTAAACGTCATTGGCCGGCACGCTCTCGGGCAGCACGCCCTTAGCCTTAACGGCGAAGCCGAAAACGAATTTAATCGCTTTGCAGTCGTCGGCGGTCTTGACGCAGTGGCCGGCGGTCATGATGATGTCCGGGGCGACCAGGGAGCCGGAGCAAAAAGCGCCGGTGGCCTGCTCGTAGAAAGGCTCTTCTTTGCAGAGGCCGTAGCCCTGCGCGTAGGATTCGGTGGTAAGCTGGGCTTTGTCGCCGTTTATGGTCACGTCGTAGCCCTGGAACAGGCCCACGGTGGAATCGGCGAGCTTGAGCATTTTGGCGTCGGTGACCTGGTAGAGGTCCAGGCGGTTGTCGTCGCCGTAGATTACTTTGTCTTCGGCGCCGGCCGAGAAAGCGGGAAGGGAAAGGCCGGCCGCGATGAAAGCGAGGGCCGCCGCGGTGAATATAGTTTTCTTCATTGATGTCTCCTGTCTGCCTTGACTGTAGTCATTGACTAGAATCAATTAAAACTAATTACGAGGAACAAAGCAAGAGAAAAATATTCCCGGCGCTGAATGAAAAAAACCCCGGCTTTTAACCGGGGTTTTGTTTCGGGCGGCGGGCTTAGCGTTTGATGACGGCCACGGCTTTGCCGCTGATCAGGAAGTCGTCGTCGGGGTGCAGGTAGATGGGGTCGTAATCGTAGGAAGAGTCCGCCTTCAGGATCACCTGGCCGTTCTTGCGGTCGTCGATGAAGCGCTTGATGGTGGCCTTATTGTCGATGATGGCGAGGACGATATCGTCGTTCCTCACGTCTTTCTTGTTGCTGTCGATGATCACGTAGTCGCCGTCCTCTATCTTCTTGCCGGCTATCTCCGCGCGGTTCATGGAGGTTCCGTTGGTCTTTATCCCGTAAAGGCCGGCCGGGGCTGACCGGCCCAGGAGCCTCCCCGAGACGCGCAGGAAGCCCTGGAAATTTTCCTCGGCGAAAATAGTGGCCGGGCCGCAGCTGGCCGTGCCTACTATAGGTATAGAAAATAAAGAGGAGGCGGTTTTCAGCAGGCCGTTAGCCCAGCCGGGGATCAAAGAGGTCTTCTCCATCAGGCCCTTGTCGCGGTCTATGGTGAAGAAACCTTTTTTCTCGAGCTGCTGCAGATGGTGCTTTATTTTCTGCGGAGATTCGTCGGGTAGGCCTATGGCCTTGGCCATTTCGCGCAGGCTCACCTGGGCCAGGTTCCGCTCTTTGGAAAGATGCAGGAGCTTCTCTTGTATAGGGTGCATATTCAGATAATAGCATAAAACGCCGGTAAAAGCCATATCTCCTTAATACTTGACACGCGGACCAGGATGGTGTATACTGATTTAGGCGGCAAAACAACCCGACACGCCCTTGTCGGGTTGGTAATGTAGACTATCAGGGTAAGGATTTAAATTAACGGAGGTTTTTAATATGGCAAACGAAGAAAAGAACAAAGCGCTCGAAGCGGCGCTGGCGCAGATAGAGAAGAGCTACGGCAAGGAAGCCATCATGAAGATGGGCGACCGCTCGGCCCGGATGAAGATAGAGACCATCCCCACCGGCGCGCTGTCGCTGGACCTCGCCCTCGGCGTAGGCGGCCTGCCCCGCGGCCGCGTCATCGAAATTTACGGCCCGGAATCCTCCGGCAAGACCACGCTTACGCTGCACGTAATCGCAGAAGCGCAGAAGCGCGGCGGCATGGCGGCCTTCATAGACGCCGAGCATGCGCTCGACCCCGTGTACGCTCAGAAGCTGGGTGTGGACGTGGATAACCTCCTTATCTCCCAGCCGGACAACGGCGAGCAGGCCCTCGAGATCACCGAGAAACTTGTGCGCTCCGGCGCGGTGGATATCATCGTCATAGACTCCGTCGCGGCTCTCGTCCCGCGGGCCGAGATCGAAGGCGAGATGGGCGATATGCACGTCGGACTGCAGGCCAGGCTGATGAGCCAGGCGCTCAGGAAGCTCACCTCCATCATCGCTTCCTCCAAAACCTCCGTGATGTTCATCAACCAGCTCCGCCATAAAATTGGCGTGATGTTCGGCAACCCGGAAACCACCCCGGGCGGCCTGGCGCTGAAGTTCTACTCTTCCGTCCGCCTGGACATAAGGAAGATAGAAACAATTAAACACGCCGACGTAGTGACCGGCGCGCGCATCCGCGTGAAGGTCGTAAAGAATAAAGTCGCGCCCCCTTACCGCCAGGCCGAGTTCGAAATGGTCAACGGCGAGGGCATCTCCACCGAGGGCTGCCTGCTGGATATGGGCGTTGAAACGGGCCTGCTGGAGAAAAGCGGGACCTGGTACATTTATAATGGCGACCGGATGGGCCAGGGCCGCGACAATGCGAAGGCTTACCTTAAAGCTAATAAGGACAAAGCCGCCGCTATCGAGACCGAACTGCGCAGCCGCTTCCTGCTGCCCGGGCTGAAGCCCACCGTCGCGTCCGAGAAGGCCGCGGCCGAGAAGGTAATTGAAAAGGCGCTGGAGAAAGCCGCGGACAAGGCTTACGCCGAGAAAAAAGAAAAAGTAGCGAAGAAATAAGCTGAACCGCGGAAAGGCGCGACAGGCAAAAGTCCTCTTTTTTGCTGTCGCGCCTTTTTGCGTCTTTTCGGCTGAACCCCGAAGTGGTATGATATGGACAAATGCGTCCTTTAGCGGCAGACTTTTCGCGGCATCTCGGCATGGAGCGGGGCCTGGCAAAGAACACCTGCCTGGCCTACTCCGGCGACACCGAAGCCTTCCTGGCCTATTGCGAGGCCAGGAAGACCGACCCGGCCAGGGCCGAGGCGCCTTTCCTCGAAGCTTATTTGTGGTCTTTAAAAAAAGAGAAAGGGCTTGGGGCTTCCTCAATTTACCGCAAGACAGAAGCCCTCAGGGCTTTTTACCGCTATTTGCGCCTTGAAGGCAAGGCCGAGAAGGACCCCACGGCCAATTTCCGCGCCCCGAAGCTGCCCCGCAAGATCCCGCGTTTCCTGGACAAGCGGGACATGGAGAAGCTCCTGGGCTACCCGGCGGGGGAAGCTTTCGCCAGGGTGCGGGCTTCGGCAGCGATAGAACTGCTTTACGCTTCAGGCATAAGGGTGTCGGAGCTGCTAGGCCTGCGGCTTGAGTCTGTTAATTTTCAGCAGGGCTGGCTGCGGGTTTTCGGCAAAGGCTCGAAAGAGCGCATGGTCCCGGTGAACGCGGCCGCTCTGTCGCGGCTTAAAGATTATTTAGCTAACAGGCAGCAGAAATTCGGCGGGCAGGCGGTATCCGAAGAGCTTTTCCTTAACCGCGCCGGCAAAAAGCTGAGCCGGGTTAGTATGTGGAAGGATATAGTCGCTTTCGGCCGGGAGGCGGGGGTGGAGATAAAACCCCATCCCCATCTGTTCCGCCATACTTTCGCCAGCCACTTGGTACAGGGCGGGGCGGATTTGCGCTCGGTGCAGGAAATGCTTGGGCACGTCAGCCTGAACACTACCCAGATCTACGCCCATGTGGACAAAGGCGATATAAAGCGCGCGCACGAAAAGTACCACCCGGATAAATAAACTAAAAATCGAGAATCGGGAATCAGGCATCCGGGAGTAAAAGCGGAGATTTATGATAGAAGACCAGAACGATATATTGGATTCGCGGATAAAGCTGCACGACAGGCACCGCTTCGAGATAAAGCTGGATATAGACCTGGACGCCTCGCTGAAGAGTTCCTACGAGGTGGAGACCTACTTCTACATACCCCGCGCGCTCAACATAGGGCCGCACAATTACACCAAAGACAACTTTTACAATTCCAGCCAGCGCTATATCCGCTTCCGCACGCCGAAGATCAGCCTCGGCAAGCTCTGCGACCCGAAGCTGCAGACCTCGCCGCTCAACCGCATCAAGGAAGATCTGGGCAGGGTCCTCTCGGGCGCCGGCGACCAGGAGCTGTCGGACAAGATCTGTAACGAGTTCCGCATGCTGGGCTGCATCATCCGCGGAGAGATCCGCGACTATGTGAAGATCTTCGTGGCCGGCCTGACCACCTACGGGAGCGCGGTCCCGGCGGCCCAGCGCAAACTGTTCGTGGCGGAGGGGCTCGAGAATTTCCTGGGCGACCTTAAGAACCTGGAGGCGGCTCTCTCCTCCGTAAAAGCAAATCTTTCGGACCCGGCCGTGCCGGTCAAGGTGCGGGAGACGGCGGCTTTCTTCGACGAGTACATGAGCCTGATACTCGAGGAGTACCTGACCACGCTCATAGAGGCGCTAAGGAAAGACCCCGAAGTGCGGGAGCGCTTCGCGGACGTGGAAAAGGGCGTGCTGGCCATAGTCACCGTCCAGAACCGGTACCGCCAGGCCATGAAGTACCCGTCGGTGCTGGTGCCCGGCTCCTCCAACGAGACCATCATCTACCGCCGCGGCGTGCTTAAAAAATTCATCTCCAGCGTGCTCTACCTCAAGGCCGAGTTCTCGGAGTGGGAAGGCCTCACGCAGATCTTTTTCGGCCTGGCCGCCGGCGCGGCGATGTTCTTCGCCGTGGTGGTGACTTTCTTCGTCGGGCGGCGCTACGCCGTCAACAGCATGCCCTTCCTGCTGGCCGTGGTGATCAGCTATATTTTCAAGGACCGCATCAAGGACTGGCTGAAGCTGCTTTTCTCCAAGAACCTCACCCGCTGGATCTCCGACCGGAAGATAGACATCCTTGATTCCTCCGGCGGCGGCGAGCGGATAGGCTTGCTTAAAGAGGCCGTTACCTTCATCTCCGACCGGAACATCCCGCCGGACATCGCCCGCCTGCGCCGCATAGACAATATCACCTCCGTGGACGAGGAAGGCAAGCCGGAGCGTGTCTTGAAATACAAGAAGGAGATCATGCTTTACCCCGAGGTCATCATCAAGAGCCACGAGCGGCTCCGCGACCTCAACGATATAATGCGGTTCAATATCCGCGACCTGGTAGCGCAGGCCGACGACTCGGCGGCGGATTACCCCTATGTGGACCCTGTCACGGGCGAGGTACGCGTGGCCGCCTGCGCGCGGGTCTACCACCTCAACATGGTGCTCAAATACACCTATTTCGACAAGGAAGCGCAGGTAAACATCCATTACGAGCGCATCCGCATCGTCCTCAATAAAGACGGGATCGTAAGACTTGAAGAAGTAAAATTGGCGTAGAGTAAGACGGGAATAGAGAATCTGGAATCGGGAATCGGGAATCCAGGTTCCAGGGATAATAAATGGAAATTAAAGCTGTCGGGATAATGGGATCCAATACCACGGGGACGGGCGCCGCGGAGCTGTTCCTTAAGAACGGCTACCAGGTGCGGCTCTACGATGATTTCAAGGACAGCCTGAACGTGGCGCTGGCCAGGATCTCCTGGTCGCTGAGGCAGGCCGGGACCGAGGAGCTGATGGGGAATATCGAGGGCGTGCAGGACCTCTCCAAGTTCAACGGGGCCGATATGATCATAGAGGCCGCCGCAAAATCGCCCGAAGAGCGGAAATTATATTTCACCAGGCTCAGGAAGCATCTGGACCAGCACTGCGTGGTGGCGGCCCGCTGCGGGGTGCAGCCTCTGAGCGAGATAATAGAATATACCGAGCTGCCTAAGGAGCGCGCGCTCGGCTTTCATTTTATAAAACCGGTGCTCACCAATCTCCTGGTGGAAGTCGTCCGCACTGACCACACCAGGGATGAGTACCTGGAAGCCGCGACAAACCTCCTGCGCAAGATAGGCAAGACCCCGGTGATAATCAAGGACAACCCGGGGCAGATCGTAGAGAGGCTGACCCGGCCTTTCATGCTGGCCGCGCTCAGGCTGCTTGAATCCGGCAAGGGCTATCCGCACGAAATAGACGAGGCCTTCAAGGAAGTCGCCGGCGCGAAGTACGGGCCTTTCGAAATGGCCGATTTCGCCGGCCTGGACGCGGACCTTCGGGCCACCGAGGCTATTTACAAAGCGCTCGGCAGCCCGGAGCGCCTGGCGCCGTCCCCGACGCAGCTGCGCCTGGTGCAGTACGGCCAGCTCGGCCGCAAGACCACCATCGGGTACTACATCTACGAGGACGGCCGCATCGTGGGGGAGAACCCCGTGCTGCCCAATATGATCAAGTACCTCGGGATGAAGAAGACTTTCAAAGAGGACATCTTCGCCGAGCTGATGCGGTCCGTAGTGGAAGAGGCCAGGCTGCTGGCCTCCGAGATCATGGCTTCTGAATACGATATAGAAACCGCCGCCAAGCTGGGATTCGGCTGGCCTAAGGGCCCCTTCGCCTTCAGCCGCGACATGGCGACGGTCCTTGAGAAAAAGAAAGTCTCCGAGTTCGACAAGCTCGATACTTTTTAGGATCGGGCCGGCCCGGGTCGGGACGGGAACTATGGGAAAGTCTTCGCTGTTAAAAAAACTGTGGCGCTCTATAACCGATTTTTTCCTGGTCGGCGGCACGCACGGGACGGTGCGGCTGGTGAAAACCACCTATGCCCCCGACGGCAAGCACCGGGTGTGTTTTTTTCACAGGGAAGAGGACGGGGTCTGCGGTTTCCGCGAAGAATATTTCGACGATCAAATCCTTGAGATGAATTGGCTCCCCGTCAGCAAAGCGCCCTCCAAAGAATACCCGGACATGGATTCCGCCGCCGCCGCCGCCAAAACCGAAATAGTCTGGTTCAACCTGCTGCCGTAGGCTTCTTTCCCGGAGCATAAAAAACCGCCCGCTTTAAGCGGACGGTTTTTTTATCTGGTGTCCGGGCATGTCTGGCCCGGGAGCTCAGCGGCCGGAGCTCAGGTAGCCCATCAGCCTGTACATCAGCTTGGCCGTATTGAACTCGGTGATGGGGGAGCCCTTGATCGGCGCGGTCTCCATCACGTCCACGCCCACCACTTTCTTTTTCAGGCAGACGGCCTTGAAGAGCTTCAGCGCGTCGTGCCAGAGGAAGCCGCCAGGCTGCGGCGTGCCGGTGCCCGGCATGACCGACGGGTCGAAGCCGTCCACGTCGATGGTTATGTAAACCGTATCCGTCAGCTCGCGCAGGATATCTTTCTCCAGCTTTTTAAAGTCCAGGTTCTCGTGCATCAGGTAGGTCTTCACGCTGCCGGCATTGTGAAACTGGCGCTCGTCCACGCCGACGCTGCGGATGCCTATCTGCACTATTTTATTGGTCCGCGAAGCGGGGTAGACCGCGCAGGCGTGGCTGTGCTTCGAGCCTTCGAAGGTAAGGCGCAGGTCCGCGTGCGCGTCGAAATGCAGGATGGACAGGTCCTTGTGGCGCTTTATGAAGGGGGGCAGCAGGCCCTGGGTCACGCTGTGCTCGCCGCCTACGAAAAAAGGAACGGCTTTGGTGGAGGAGATCAGCTTTTCCACCGTGCGCTCGAGGCTGGGGAAAAACCTGTTCTCCGTCATCGCGCAGTTCACCGGCTGCGTGGTGAAAATACCCCGCTTCCAGGTTTCCTCTTTCGTCTCCTCGTCCCAGAGCTCTATCTGGTAGGAGGCGTCGATGACCGCGGGGGGGCCGTACTTGGTCCCCTGCCCGTAGGAGGTGGTCTTTTCATAGGGGATGGGCACGACTATGAAGGCCGCGTCCTTGAAATTTATCCTTTTACGGAGCACGAACTGGTTTTCCGCCGGTTTAAATGCCATAAGTCCTCTGTAAATATTCGGTGTTAAAAATAAGGGCTCGTCACCGGGCCCGTATTTTCACGCGAGCCCCATAGCTTAGAACAGGAAAACAGCCGCCGCCACCGTTGTGGTCCAGACGCCTTCAATGCCGATGGCGGACTGCGTGATATTGGCGGCCCTTACTATCTTGCCGCTCAGCTTCCAGATCTCTTCTTTCTGGTCCCAGGTGGTTTCGCCGCCGAATTCTATGCCCTGGATGGTGGAAAGCATCAGCGCCGCGAGGTCCTCGGCGTAATCGCCGGTCTTCTCGTCGGTCTCGCCGAAGGTGTGGTGCTCGGAGATGTAACCGTAGTGCGCGCGGTCTTTCGGGACGGCCAGGCCCACGGAGGAGGCGATCAGGCGGTGGTTCTCGTTGATGGCGTTGCGGCTAAGCACGCAGTGCACGATCTGCCCGTCCCTGAGCTTCTCGATTCCCTTCTTGGCGGGGATGACCTTGCAGTAGGGGGGAAAGATGCTGGAGACGTGCACAAGATTATACTTGGCGATCTTGGCGTCGCGGAGGGCTTCCTCGAAGCTGGCGAGCTTTTCCTTGTGCCGCCCTAAGCCTTTGGTGAGAAATACTTCTCTGGGTACGGGGAATGATGACATGCGTAAATTATAATAAATTGTAAGGCGGGCGGGTCTAGTTTCCCTTGATGTCCTTCATCTTTTCCTGGTAATCTTTTTCCAGGCGCTCTCGGGCTTCCTTGAAGCGGCGGGCCAGGTCGGCCTCGCGGGCGGCGTAGCTTTCCTGCAGCGCGGCCTCGCGCTTCTGCAGGTCGGTGACCAGGCGCTGCTCCTGCTCGAGCAGGCTGCGCAGCTTGCCCCTCTCCGCCTCTATCTGGGCGGCGCGGATGCGGTGGCCGTCCTCCAGATCCTTCTTCCTGGATTCATGCTCGGCGCGCAGCTTCGTCTCAAGCTCTTCCAGCCGGGTATTATAGGTGGAAATGGTTTCGTTAAGCTGGAGATTTTTCTGCTCCAGCTCGTCCTTTAGGCGACCCACGCTTTCCGCCAGCGAGCGGTCCGTCTCTATGCGGGAGGACTTCTCGGACAGCATGGCCTGGTAATTGTTCTCCATCTGCGCCTGGCGGGCTTCCAGGGATTTCTCTTTAAGCTTATAGGAGCTGTCCAGCGCGGCCATCAGGTTTTTCTCCCGCGCCAGGTAGGAATCCTCCATCTCTTTGGCCTGGGCGGCCAGCCGGGCGCTAAATTCATCCTTAACATACTGCAGCTTGCGGAAATACTCCTCCTGGTCGGCGCGGCGCGCTTCGTCCGAGCGCTTCGAGATGTCCGTAAGCTGGCCCAGGTAGTTCTGCTCGATGCCCTTGATCTTGTCCAGGAATTCTTTTTCCAGGGTCTGGCGCAGGTCGCGGGCCTTTGTAAGGTTCTCCTGGATAAGGGTCTGGCGCCCTCTTTCGGTCTCCTCCAGCTTGGCGCCCAGCAGCTCCAGCTCGTCTTTAAGGGCCGAGAGCCTCATGGTGGAGATCCCGTTCTCCTCGGTCGCCCTGGCCAGGCTGGTTTCCATAACGCCAAGCCTGTTCTGAAGGTCCAGCTCTTTTACGGCGGCGGTTTCGGAAAAGCGCTTTTCCAGATCCGCGGCGGCTTCCGCGGAGAGGGCCTTGAGCTCGCGCTCCCTGGCCTCGTAAAAATTCTTAAGCTCGGCCTCGCGCCTGGCGGCGCTCCGCTGCTCCTCGGCCCGCGCTTGCGCGGCCTGCGCGGCCGCGGCGCCGTCCAGCGCCGTTTTCTCTTCGTCCCAGCTGCGCCTGGCGGCTTCAACCTGCGCCTTGAGGGCTTCCGCGTGTCGGTTGAAATTCCCGGTCACCTCCGCTTCGCGTGTTTTCAGCGCTTCGAGGAAGCGGGCTTCCATGTCGGCGGCCCTTTTCTCGAGGGCGGCGCGCTCCCGCTCGAGCGCCTCTTCCTTTATTTTCAGCTGGGCGCCGAGGCGGAAGCTTTCGGCCTGGAGCCTTTCGGCGTAGTCGGCGCGCAGCGCCTGCTCGTGCTGCTGCGCCTCTTCCTTGATCCTGGCGGCCCTGACCTGGAGCTGCTCTTCGGAGCGCTTCAGCTCCTCCTCCAGGCGGGTCTTCTCGGCCTCGATGACGCCGCGGGCCTGCGAATCGTGCGAGACCAGCGCCTCCTTCAGACGGGCGCTTTCCTGCTGCAGCGAATCCACGTTCGCCATAGCGGAGTCTTTCTGGGAATTCAGGACCGCGTACTGGTGCTCTATCTCTTCGTACTTCTTGGACAGGCTCAGCTCCTTGATCTTGTAGGATTCCTCCAGGGACTGCCGGAAAAGGGAGCTGCGCTCTTCGAAAGTTTTTTCCAGTTCCTGCTGCTTCTGGGTCAGCAGGTCGCCGACCTGGGCGCGGAGGCGGGCGGCTTCCTCCCGCTCCTTGGCGATAGCGGCTTCGCGGGAGTCCATTGCGCGCAGCCGGCGTTCGGTTTCGGCCGAGAACTCGGCCAGGTTATTTGCGAACTGCTGCTCGAGGCTTTTTTCCTTTCTGAGCAGGGCGTCCTTCCGGCGCGCCGAGTCTTCTTTCAGCTCGCGGTCCAGCAGCTCGTGCTTTTCCGCCAGCTCCTGCTCGCGGGCCTGGTGCTGGGCCTGCAGGTCGCGCGCCGCCGCCGCCAGGGAAGCTTCTTTTTCGATATAAAATTGTTTAAATTCCGCGTACTTCGCTTCCCAGGACTTTTCCCTTGTTTCCAGCTCCTCCCTGGTCTTGGCGAGGGCGTCTTCGAGCCTTCCCGTTCTTTCTTTATACTCGGCTTCGGCCGCCTCAAGGCGGCGGGAGTACTTGTCCTCGATAAGTTTCTTGTTCTCTTCGAGCCAGCCCGCGTAGTGAGCGTAGAGTTCCTGCTCGCGCTTGGTAAATTCGGCATTGAGGCGGTCGTTAAGGACTTTCAGCTCCTCCACGCGCTCGCGGCGCATCTGGCTGCGGATCTCCTCGGCGGCGATGGCTTCCCGGCTGTGGTAATCGGTTTCCTGCTGGCTCAGCTTCAGCCGCCACAGTTCTTCCAGCTGGCGGGCGCGGTCCTGACCCTCTTTTTTGGCGGTTTCCCTGCCCAGCTTCAGTTCCTCGATGAAGGTTTCCCTTTCGTTCTTGAAATCAGCTTCGCGCTCGCTTTCCCACTTCTTGAACAGGCCTTCCATCTCCAGGCGTAAATTCTTTTTCTGGACCGCGAGCTCGGCTTCCTTCTTTATTATGTCAGCCCTTAGCCGCTCCCGCTCGGATTCGAACTCGGAGCGCTGGAGGGCGACCGCGTCGTCGAGCATGGACTGGTATTTTTTCCAGAGGGCGGATTCTTTCTCCACCAGCAGGCGGGCCAGGTCCTGCTCGCGCCGGGCTATGCGCTCTTCCTGGGCGCGCATCAGCGCCTCGAACTCGGCTTCCTTGGCCTTGCTGCTGCGCTGCACTTCCTCAAAGCTGCGCGAGCGCGTGGAGGCCAGCTCCAGCTCCTTGTCCCGGAGCTCCGAGGTCAGGCGCAGGACCATCTTGGCCGAGTCGAGCTCGGTCTCTTTTAAGATGTCCTCGTAATCACTTTTCATTTGTCCTCACCCGCGCTCAGGGCTTGCGCGCTTTTTCCCCGAGCTCTTTTATCCTGCGCTCGTAATTGGAGCGCAGCATCGCTTCGGTCTCTTCCCACTTGCTCTGCAGGTGCTGCTCCTTTAGAGCGTTCTTCTTGATATATTCTTCCTCTTTTTTGAGGACCCAGAGCGTCAGGCGGTTGTGTTCCTCGTCCATCTCGGCGAATTTTGCGTGAAGGGCGTTCTCCTGCTCCTTGCGCATTTTGTCCACGGCCGCCCGGCCGCGCTCCAGCTCGGCGTAGTAATTCTTTTCCAGCTCGTCTTTCCGGGCCGAGAATTCCTCCTCCCGGCGCACCTCCTCCGCGCGGTGCTTCGACAGTTCGGCTTCCAGCCGCTGGTTCAGCAGCGCTTCTTTCTTTTCGAAGTCTGACCGTAGGGCCTGGCGGTCGCCGTTCAGCACCTCCAGTTTCTGCGACTCCCAGTCCAGCCTTTCGTTGTGGTACTGGGCGTAAAGTTTCTCCGAGATCTCGGCGTGCCGGGCATCAAGCTCCTTCTCCCTTACGGCGATGGCGGCCTCTATCTCCTGGCGCCGTTTTTCCAGGTTCTTTTCGTGCACGGCCATCGCTTCCCTTTCGCGGGCGTTGAATTCAGCTTCCAGCTTGGCCTGCCGCTCCGAGAAAAGGACGTTAAGCGCCTGCTCTCTGTTCTTCATCCTGGTTTCCAGTTCGGCCTTGCGCGCTTCCAGCTTAATGTAGAGCTTTTCCGACTCGTCCTGCAGCCGCTGCTGCATCGCGGTATCGGCGTCCTTAAGCTTTTGCTCTAAGTTGGCCTGCAGCTGGGTTTCCTTCTGCATAAGGCCCGCCAGCCGGTCTTCGTGCTCCTTGTCCAGAACCTCCCGGTGGGAGTTGAGGGCCTTGTAGAGCTCTTCCTTGGCGGCCGCTAGCTTTCCGAAAAGTTCATGTTCCTTGTCCTGCAGTTCGCGGTAGAGCGCCAGCTTGAATTCCCCGCGCTCCTGGTCCGCGGCGGCTTTCAGCTTGTCCAGTTCGGCTTCGCGGGCCTGCAGCTGCAGTTCCCGGGAGCGGAAGGATTCTTCGGCCTTGGTCCTCTCCTGGCGGACGCGGTCTTCCGCCGCCGCTTCCAGCGCCATGATCCTGGCGGCGTGCGCTTCCTCGAGCGCGGCCTTCTCCTCCAGCACTTTCAGCCTTTCCCGCTCGGCCGCGGTGGAGCGTGAGGAGTATTCGGCGGCCAGGCGCGCCTTTTCTTCGTCAAGCCTGTCGTTAAAAGCTGTTTCCGTCTCTTCCTGCCTGCGCCGCAGGTCGTTCTTAAGCTCTTCTTCGCGCTTAAGTATTTTTTCCTCTAATTTCTTTTCAGCGGCCGTGGTCTCGGCCCGCAGCGCGGCCTCTTTGGCTTCCAGTTCCCTGGCGCCGGCTTCCGCTTTCGCCGCAAGGCGCGCCTTCTCGGCGTCCAGCTCGCGCTTAAACTCGGCTTCAGAAGCTTTAAGGGAGTTTTTCTGCGCGGTCTCCAGCTCGGATTCTTTCTGGGCGAATTTCAGCTTCAGCTCGTCCTCGAACTGCGACAGCTTCTTGTGCAGGAGCGAGCGGTGCTGCTCGAATTCGGCTTTAAGTTTTTCTTTTTCCTCGTGGAGGGCACTTTCTTTTTCCAGGCCCCAGTCGTCCTCGCGCTGCAGCCATTCCGCTTTCAGCCGGCGCTTTACGGCTTCTACGCGGGTCTCGAGGGCTTTTTCCTTCACCACGTAGGCCTCTTCGAGGCCGGCCCGCAGGCTTTCCAGCCGGCCGGCGTGGGCGGCTTCCAGGGCACGCCGGGCTTCGTCCGCTTCCGCCTGTTGGCGCACCGCCCAGGCGTTCTGCTCTTCGAGCAGGCCGGCGCGCAGGCCTTCCTCGCGCGTCCGCAGCTCCGCCTCGGTCTTTTCCCGGAAAGCCTTGAACTCCTCTTCCTTGCGGGCGGCGAGCGAGTCTTCTCTCTTTTTAAATTCGATCTCGAGGCGGGCGATCTCCTTTCGTGCCTCTTCCCCTGATTGCGCGCGTATCGCTTCGGCCGCTTTGTCCCACTGCGCGCGGGCCTCTTCCAGGGACCTGTCGTAGCGGGCGCGGATCTCTTCCTCGCGCTTCTTCACCAGCTCCACCAGCTGGCTTTCCATGTCCAGGCGCAGGTTCACGTATTCCTGCTCTTTCTTTTCCACCGACTCCTTCATCCTGGCGCGAAGGGTTTCCAGCTCGCCCTGGCCGGCGGCCCTGAAAGCGGCCAGCTCGGATTTCTTTTCTTCTTCGGCGCGCGCGAGGCGCTCGGCGTAATCTTTTTCCAGCGCGGCCTGCCTGGCGGCGAAAGACGCCTGCCTTTCGGTTTCGCGGGCGGCGGCGGCGGCGCGGGCTTCCTCTATCCGGGCTTCGGTTTCGGAGTAAAGCTTCGCTTCCTGGGCGCGGAAGGACTCTTCAAGGGCCAGGCGCCGGTCGGAAATTTCTTTCGCGGCTTCGGTTTTCAGGGCTTCCAGTTTTTCAAAGCGCTCGTCCTGCAGCTCCGCCCTGAATTTTTCGAGCTGGGCTTCCCGCTGCTCGTGCAGCTTGGCGAGCTCCCGGGCCCGCTCCTCATAGCGCGCGCGCAGCGAGAGCTCTTCCTGCTCGGCGCGCAGCCGCTGTGACGCGATCAGCTCGTTCTCCAGGCTCTCGTATTTTTCGCGCAGGGCGGTTTCCCTCGCGGCCAGATTGTCCTGGTGCTTCGTCAGCAGGGTGCCGAGCTCCGCCTCTTTCATTTCTGCGTTCTTGCGCTGGTCGTCGATCATGGCCAGTTTGATCCGGCCTATCTCGGCTTCCCGGGAAGCCAGTTCGTTCTTAAGCGCCTGGATCTCTTTCTCGAGCTGGATGCGGGAGGAGCGCCAGTTGACGGCCTCCTCGTTGAGGATCTGTTCGCGGAGCTTTGACTTGAGGTCCGCCTCCATGGCGGTCTGGGTCTTCCAGTTCTCTTCCCAGGTCTTGATGGTGCCCTGCCACTTTTTGAGGATCTCGGTTTTCTGCTCCACCTGCTCGGTGAGCGAGCGGTTTATCCCGGTCTTGTTGCGGTTGTCGTCGCGCAGGCGGCCAAGCTCCTCCTGCTGGCCGTGGATCTTTTCCACCGCCCAGCGGAGCGCGAGCTTCGCGGTTTCCACGTCCGTGATCGCGGACGGGTCGAGTTTTGGTTCCTGCTCCATTTAATTCCTCCGGCAAAGCCGCCCGGCCGCCCTGATGGCATAGCCCTGATAGCGGCACTAGCATAGCTTCGAAACGAAAAACAATTTAAGGAATTATGAAAATTCCTTTTAAATATACAAGGAAATTATACAAAAGGCTTGTTTACAAAATATTAAATTCTTATTGCGGGACGGCGCGCCGCCGCAATAAATACGGCCGCCCCTCCGGGGGCGGCCTTGTGGAAACGGTGAAAGGTGCTCTTAAAGGGCTAAACTACAGCCGGGCGTACCGCTTTGCCGCTCTTTATGCACACGGTGCAGACGTAGACCGACTGGGTCTTTCCGTCCAGCGCCACTTTCTGTTTCTGAAGGTTGGGCTTGAAAAGCCGTTTGGTAGACCTGTGAGAGTGACTATAGGAATTACCGGAAACGGGTTTTTTGCCGCAAAGTTCGCATTTGTAAGCCATGTGTTTATTATAGCAAATCC
>JAVHPG010000358.1:0-1110 GCA_036170455.1 Elusimicrobiales bacterium | reverse complement strand
AAGTTGCCCCAGGTAACGGCGATAGTGGGGTCGTTTGCATACATCCAGCCGGGGCAACTTCATCGTCAGCTGCACGCATGAGGACATAAAAGGCCGCGGAGACTCGCTCGTCACCACGCCCTGGTCTACCTTCTAATTCAAGGACAGACTCTGAAACCCCGTCCGCTTCGGCGGGCGGGGTTTTTTATTCCAGGGGCAATTAGTTAGAATATAAATATGCTTATCGTCTTAACCGCTTTTGCGCTTGGCCTGCTGCTCGGCAGTTTCCTTAATGTCTGCATCGCCCGCCTGCCGAAGGACGAGTCCATAGTCTTCCCGGCCTCACACTGCCCCAAATGCCTGGGCCCCATAAAGTTCTACGACAATATCCCGCTGCTGAGCTTTATTCTTTTGGGCGGGCGCTGCCGCTCCTGCAAGGAACCTATCTCGGCCAAGTATCCCGTCATAGAGCTCCTCACCGGCCTGCTTACGGCGCTGCTCGCTTTCAAATGGCTGGGAAACCCGCTCTGGCTGGGCGTTGTCCTGCTCTCTACATATGTCCTTATCGTGGTGAGCGTCATAGATTTTGAAACCATGCTGATCTCGGACGCTTTCTCCCTGGCGCTATTCGTGCTGGGCCTGGGAGGGAGCTTCGTCAATCCCTATTTCCAGGGCGGCTGGGGCGAGCGGCTGGCGTACTCCGCTCTCGGCGCGGCGGCAGGCGGCGGCTTTATCTGGGGCCTCGCCATGCTCGGCAAGAAAATTTACAAGAAGGACGCGGTGGGGGAGGGGGATATCCTCCTGATGGGCGGGATAGGCGCCCTTTGCGGCTGGCAGGGCGTTCTTACGGCCGTCATCATGGCTTCGTTCTTCGGTTCGGTGTACGGGGTAAGCCTGCTGCTGCTGAAGAGGGCGGACAGAATGTCGCATATGCCCTTCGGCCCTTTCCTGGCGCTCGGCGCGGTGATAAATCTTTATTCCTTAATAAGGCCGGAAGACTTTTTTATCGTCCTGCCGTTTTAAAAAGGGGACAACAGGTAAATTTAAAAGGCCATCCGCGTGAGCGAACGGCCTTTTTAAATTAATGCGCGGGAAGGGAGTTGAACCCATAAGACCTTGCGGTCACACGGT
>JAVHPG010000357.1:0-1118 GCA_036170455.1 Elusimicrobiales bacterium | reverse complement strand
CAACCCGACCAGGTGCTGCAGATCATCGTCGGCAAAGACGAGGCGCTGTCGCTCAAACACCAAGATCAGACCAGCCCGGTGACGCTGCAAAACCTGGCGCCGACGGTCAAGCAGGCGCAAACCGGTGCCGCCAACCCGGCGGTGGTCATTAGCGCCGACAAAAGCGTCAAGTACGAAGCCGTGGTCAAGGTCATGGACACGCTACAACGCGCCGGAGTCAGCCGCGTTGGCTTGTCGGTGCAGACGGTCAACTGAGCCGACCTGCGCTCACTCAATTCAACCCGCGTCATGAGTGCCGCCACCGAACGCCTTGAATTTGCACCCCCTGCTACGCCAGGTCTGCTACGTGCGCTGCTGCTGGCACTGCTGGCCCACGCGCTGCTGCTGGTTGCATTGACCTGGGGCGTGCAATGGAAGCGCGACAACCAAAACACCGCAGTTGAGGCCGAGCTCTGGGCCGCCCTGCCCCAGGAAGCCGCACCGCGCGCTCCGGCAGCAGAACCTGAACCTGCTGCGGCGCCGCTGCCGCCCCCCGCTGCGACACCACAGGTGCAACCGCCCAAGGTTGACATTGCGCTGGAGCGTGAGAAGCAACGTCTGCAAAGACAACACCAACAAGAACTTGAAAAGCAACAAGAAAAAGAGCGTCTTGACAAGTTGCAGCAGGAGCAGCGCAAGGCCGACAAGCGCAAGGCCGACAAGCTCAAAGCAGACCAAGCCAAAGCGGAGCAAGCCAAGCTCGAAAAGCTCAAGCAGGTGCAAGAGCAAAAAACGGCCCAGCAGCAGGCCCAACTGCTGCAAGCGCAGCGCAACAAAAACCTGCAGCGCATGGCCGGCATGGCGGGCGCCAGTGGTGGCGCCAACGCCACCGGTAGCGCGCTCAAGTCGGCCGCTCCGTCGGCCGGCTACGCCGGTCGCATCCGCGCACGCATCAAGCCCAACATTGTGTTCACCGAAGACATCAACGGCAACCCTACCGCCGAAGTTGAAGTACGCACGGCGCCCGATGGCACCATCGTCGGGCACAAGTTGCTGCATTCCAGCGCTAACCCGGCCTGGGACGAGGCCGTGCTCAAGGCGATCGACAAAACCCAAGTGCTACCGCGTGACATCGACGG
>JAVHPG010000356.1:0-22899 GCA_036170455.1 Elusimicrobiales bacterium | reverse complement strand
GCGCTCGCTTCGGGTGCGAGAGATCGTGAGTTCAAATCTCACCGCCCCGATTTTAATTTTTAACCCGCCGCACTTCCCACGGACCTTTCAGCTTTCAGCCCTCATCCTTGCCCGCTTCTTGCCTTGTCAATACCTCCTTGCCACCACATGGAGTTTTTAGTATTATTTAAGGCGTAGAGGATATAAACCTATGCGTTTAAGTTTCAGGATCACCGGGAGCGTGCAGGGCGTGGGCTACCGCTGGTTCGTAAAAGAAACCGCGGAGAAACACGCCGTCGCCGGCTGGGTGCGCAACTCCCTGGACGGCTCGGTGGAGGGGGAAGCGCAGGGCGGGGTGCCCGCGCTGGACGGGTTCCTTAAGGAATTAAAGACCGGCCACTCCTGGGCCAAAGTAGAGAAAGCCGAAACGCAGGAAATGCTGGACCAGGAAGTAGAGTCAAAAAATTTTTACATCAAACCAACGGTTTAAAGAGGGACAAATGGCCGAAGAAAAAGAAGAAGAGCGGGGAGCAGAAGCGCAGGAAAAAGAAGAAAAGGTAAAAGAACCTGCTGCGGAAAAAGAAAAGTTGGGCGCGATCAATATCGACTCCACCAACCAGTACATCCGCAAGATCAGCCAGATCGACCATAAGATCTCCCGCGAGGAATCGCACGAGCTCTGGAAGCGCGTGAAGCGCGGCGACCGGCGGGCCAAAGAGCGCATCATGGAGCTTAACCTCAAGCTCGTGATCCCGATTGCCAAGCGCTTCCTCTACCAGGGCGCCGACCTGATGGACCTGGTGGAAGAGGGCAATTTGGGCCTGCTGCACGCCATCGACAAATTCGAGCCCAGCAAGGGCTACCGCTTCTCGACCTACGCCTCCTACTGGGTGGAGCAGTACGTGCGCCGCTCCGTAGAAGAAAATTCGAAGACCATCCGCATCCCGCCGCACGCCTGGACCGCGCTGCGCAAATGGCTGAAGCAGTGGGACAATATGCACGGCAAGCTGGGCCGCGATCCCACGATGGCCGAGATGGCCAAGCACATGCACTGGAACGCCAACCAGGTGCGCACCGCCCTGAACGCCTCCGAGATCGTCACCGGGCTCTCCTCCATGGAAACGCCGCTCTCTAGCAGCGACGGCATGGACGACACCGTCGGAGACACGCTGAAGGACACCGAGTCCGCCTCGCCCGACAACCTGATCTCCATCCTGCGCCTGCACGACGACCTGAAGGACGCGCTGGTGGAAATAGGCGAGCGCGAGCGGATGATAGTGGAGTTCCGCTACGGCCTCACCGGCCAGACCCCGATGACGCTGAACGATATCGGCAAGAAGCTGAGCCTTTCGCGCGAGCGCGTGCGCCAGATAGAAGAGCGGGCGCTCCTGCGCCTGCGCCGCGTGGCCGCCAAAATGGGCCTTATCGAACTGGGCCGCAGGCCGGACCACACCAACCTTCAGCCCGGCTGGCAGCAGCCCAAACCGAAAGTCGACATCCTGGGAGACTCCATCCCGACCAAGCCTTACGCGCCGCGGGTGCAGCCGAAAGCCAAAAAGAAATAGAGGGAATATGACCCAAGCTACCACCGCCGCTAATTTAGAAGCCAGGTTAAAGGCCATCATAAGGGACGTGCCGGATTTCCCCAAGAAAGGGATAATCTTCAAGGATATCACACCTCTCCTGGCCGACCACGCGGCCTTCGGCGAAATGATAAAGCACTTCGCCTCCCAGTTCAAGGACGCCGGCATAACCAAGGTGCTGGGCATAGAAGCCCGCGGCTTCCTGCTGGCCGCCCCCATCGCCGTAGAGCTCGGCGCGGGCCTGATCCCGGTGCGCAAGAAAGGCAAGCTGCCGTACAAGACCGTGGCCGCCACCTACGCGCTGGAATACGGCACCGACACGCTGGAGATGCACGAAGACGCGGTGAAGGCCGGCGAGAAAGTTCTCATCGTAGACGACGTGCTCGCCACCGGCGGCACAGCCGCCGCGGTCTGCGCCCTGGTGGAGAAGCTGGGCGGCAAAGTAGCCGGCGTAGCCATGATGATAGAGCTTGAATTCCTCAAAGGCCGCGCCAAACTGGGTGACCGCCCCGTCTATTCTTTGATAAAATATTAGTATTGCGGCCAATGCCCCCGTCGTTCAACGGATAGGACGAGAGTTTCCTAAACTCCAAATAGAGGTTCGATTCCTCTCGGGGGCACCAGCTTTAAGTTTAGCCGATTCCTAGGAGTTACACTATGTCCTCAGACACATGGATAGCAAGCGGAAGGCCCGACACGGCGCCCGCGAAATTTGACCTGGCCCTCGACTGGATAAAGAAGAACCGCGAAACCTTCATAGGCTCCGTGGTTATCCTGCTGGCAGTCGCCGTCTTCTCCGTCTACTTCCTGGTCCATTACCGGGGCCTGCGCGACACTGCGTGGAAAACCCTTTTCATAGCCCAGCAGCAGGCCGGCGGCGGGAACTTCCCCCAGGCCATCCAGCAGCTCGCGGCCATAGAGAGCTCTTACGGCAGCACCAGCGCCGCTCCCTACGCCACGCTCTTCAAGGGCGACATGCTCTACGCGCAGGGCAAGTTCAAGGAAGCGGAAGCGGAATATTCCAGGCTGATGAATTCGAAAGAGCTCGCGCCCTTCGCCATCTACAATGCCGGGAAATGCAAAGAGTCCGAAGGGGACCTTGCCGGAGCCCAGGTCCAGTATTCGGATTTCCTTTTAAAGTACCCGGAACACTTCGTAGCCCCCGAGGTTCACGCTTCGCTGGCCCGCACCCAGGAGCTTTCCGGCAACGCCGACCTGGCCAAGACGACCTACGAAAAGATAGTCCTGCTTTATCCCGAAACTTCCTGGGCCATGCAGGCAAAGGCAAAACTGACCCCGCAGGCTCCCGCACCCTCAAAAAAATAAACCAGCGAGCACCGCGAGGAAAGCCCGGCCCATGACATATGGCCGGGCTTTCTTACATATAAGACATATAAACCGCTAATAATATAGATAGGCAGTTGACACTCCAAAGGATTTTTGCAATAATTACCTTGCTCTGTAATAAGGAGGCATCCTATGCAGAAGGATGTCGTCAACCCCGGGGATAATAAGGGGGTAGCGGAGCGCCAATTTAAAGGCGCTTCTCCCAAGGGAACCAGCAAGGGTTCCAGCAAGGCCGTAGGCCCCCAAAAGGGGCAGGCCCTAACCGCAAGGCCTAAAGCCTCAGCGGGAAGAGCGTAGGAATGCGACAGTGATGCCGCATAACTAAACCCCGGAAACGGGCTTACGACAAAACAAGGAGAAATGTACAAATGAAAAAAGTAATAATAGCGCTTATGGTTCTCGGCGTGTGCGGAACCTCCGTATTCGCCGGCGAGTGGAAGAAAGACGGCAGCTTCGGATTAGGCTACGTGATGCCGATGGGCGACACCGCTGACGTTGTGGACGGCAGCGTGGGTTTCGGGTTCGAGTACGAAGGCTACAAGATAAACGACATGTTCTCGGTTGGCGCGGGCTTTTTCTACAATAACAACAAAGGAAAAAACGATGCGACCGTTAGCGGCGTTACCATGGACCTGTCCAGCTACAAGTTCTCGACCACAATGATCTCACCCTTCGTGAAAGCTTCCAAAGAGATAGACCTCGCCGGGAAGAAAGCCAACATCTACGGAACCCTGGGAATAGGCTTCTACACCTCTGACGCCACTGTGCCTGCCGGCTCTACCTACGCCAGCTCCACGGACATGGGCTTCAACCTTGGCGGCGGGATCATGTATCCGCTTGCCGACAAGATGAACCTTGGCTTCGAGCTGAAGTACCACACCGTCTCAGCCGACGAGCTCGACTGGTCCTACCTGGTCCCCACTGCGAAGTTCACTTACAGCTTCTAATCAGACTCTGCAAGGAAAACAAAAAGAGCCCGCCCGCTGAAAAGCGGGCGGGTTTTTTTATTTCCCCCGGCTGTCGCTTAAAGGTAACCTTAATCTTTTTTTGTTATAATTAGCTTACTAATGTTCAGGCTCCAGAAACCCACCGCCAGCTATCACGCGCGCTTTACGGCGCTCGCCCTGCTGCTTGCTTTCAACACCGGAGCCCACGCCACCAAACTCGACCTCTCCTCGAACGTCGAGATAAGGGCCGGGAATTACCAGCACCTGATCTACGGCGACCTCCGCAACTCGCAGCCTGTTTTCTCGGAGAACGCTACCCTGGGTTTCGTGATCAAGGGCATCCAGCTTGAAAAGACCCAGGAGTCCACGATGGACGTGGGCATTGTCCTCCAGAGCATAGGCCCCGGGTCTTCCACGAACACCATAATCTCGCCGCAGTTCGTGGACGCCGCGGCCCGGCTGCCCAACGCCAACGGCACTCCGTTCATCCGCTCCGCCTACGTCAGGATCTACAAGTTCATGCGGCCCAATATAACCGCCACCCTCGGCCGCCAGGATTTCACGCTAGGCCAGGGGATCTCGCTTTCCGGCGACGACCTCGGTCTGCCGGGCGGCCGCCTCGAGGCTGAAAACATTTTCGGCCGGGCGAAGGCCGACCTGTTCGCCTTCCGGCCCTTCCTGACGGACCGCTTCTTCAAGATCTACGGCGGAACCCTCTACTACCCGACCAGCGAAGGCTTGTGGCAGGTCTATCATTTCTGGGAGAAGGACGACGGCGCCTCGCAGGACATCCTGTTCGACGCGCTGTCCAAGACCAAGAAGTTCACCGGCTTGCGCTACTTCCTCAGCCAGAAGCAGCTCACCTTCGACGGCGAGGCCGTGGTGCAGCGCGGCACCGCGAAAAAGAACGGCGGCGGCACCGGCAAATACGAAGCCCACGCCTTCATGCTCAAAGGCTCCTGGAACCAGAACATCTCTTTTTTCGGCCAGTCGAAGCTCCGCCTGGCCTACGGCAGGTCCAGCGGCAACCCGGGCGCCGGCGCGGCCACCGACAAAGCTTTCTTCCCGGCCTTCGGCGGCAAGTTCAGCGGCCTCGAGCGCAGGGGCTACGGAGCGATAGCGGGAGCCAGTCTTTACGATATTATAAAGACCAGCGGCACGGCTAACGGCATGCCTGACGGGGTTTCAGGCCTTAATATAATAAACCTGGGCGCGGACCTGCCTTACAAAAAACTTATAATTTCGGCGGACATCTACAAGTTCCGCGCCTCCAAGAACGCGGACGGCGGCTCGCTCCAGATAGCCAGCGAGTGGGACCTGAAAGCCTCCTATCCGATGGGGGAAAACCTGCAGCTAAGCGCCGTCTACGCCGTTTTCACGCCCCTGAGCCTCTACCCCCAGAGCAAACAGACAGAGCTCATCTACGGGGCGATATCAGCCAAATTCTGACAACCTGGCCTCCGCGGGGAGAAAAGGCGCGGAGCTGAAGCGGGGGGAACCAAATTAAGAGCAGTTTACCGGCTGGAAGCCGGTTTTTTATTGCCCAAATCCCGGAATAAAGCGCCAATGGGTGGGGGGAACATGGCTTTGCCGCCCCCCGCTGCCTCCAGGAAAGCACCTGAGAGGGGGGAAAAGAGCTTTCCCGGCCTTCTCCCCCTCCCGCAAATTCAAAATTCGCCCCGAATCCCGCCCCACACCGGCAGGACTACCCCGAGATCTATTTTACGCCTTCCCGGCCCGCATTCTTATCCACAGGTTATCAACATTCATTGACATATATCTGTCATATGCTTGCCATATATTGACATATAATAAATTATAGGCTAAAATAATGACATATCAATTGCGGGTCACAAATACCGGAAAAAAATAAAAAGCCCGGAAGGCTTAAAATCATAGCAAGAAGGCAAAAAGAATGAACTACAAGCTCAGGATCAAGCACCCTTCAGGAGCAGAATTCGAAGCGGAAGGCCCGGCCGAATTCATTCTAAGCGAGAAAGACGGCTTCCTTAGCCGGCTCGCCGAGCCAGGAAAAAGCGCAGGCCAGGCAGCTGAAAATCAGCCAAAAACAGGCTCAAACCCCGACTGGGACACCCTCGCGGAAGCCAAAAACGGGCTGATTACCCTGCGAAACAAGCATTTAGGAGTAAAGGCAGGAGAGGCGGCGCTGCTTCTTTTAGCGGCTGAAAGACAGCTAAAAGGCAGCCTGGAAGTCAGCGCGATAAGCCTCTCAAAAGCGGTAAAAGCCTCCGGTTATGCCCCGGAAAGACTGGACAGGACATTAACCAAAGCCCTTAGAGAAGGCCTGGTAAAAGCCTCCGGGACCAAGAGAAACAGGGCGTACCATATAACCGATAAAGGCCTTGAAACAGCCTGGCTGCAGGCCAAGAAAATAAGCGGGTAAACAAGCCAGGAACCACCAGGAGACCCGGCCAACAAGATCCAAAGCCCCAGCCAGACTCCGCAAGCCGCAAGAACGCGGCAAAACACCAGCAACAAGCAGCCAAAACACCATGAAGCGGGGCAGAGCGCCTACCGCGGAATTGACTTACGATAAGATATATTATGTTAACTATCTAATCCCCTGCGATATTGCGACCATAGCAACATTCGTAATCACTAAATTTAGAATAGTGCTTATTTTATATGCATTATTTATTTATATCTAACACCGATTATAGTTTTTTATTACTAGCAGAGTTACACTCTCCTCGAAGAGAGTTTTTGCCAGTTTTTTTGGATTTCGGAAATTTAAGAACTGCCGGATTTTTTAAAATCGGAGCCCTGGAAGAGGCAAAATTCAGGTAAAAGCGCGACCCTCTAAAACACCATAAAGAGACCCGCAAACCCGTGATCCGGAAGATACAAAAAGTTGGCAACTTTTAAAGAATCTTCAGGACCACCTGGACAGCCGGGCCAGGCTGAAAGCCGGGACAGCCTGCCGACTGCCCGAACCGGGAATACCATAAAGAGCCCCCCCGCCAGGAGCCCGGAAAGAGGCAACTTTTAAGTAAACCGAAAATACCATCAAGGGAGAGGGGGCAGGAAAGCCGGGGAAGAGCCTGATTCCAGGCTCTTTGCAAAATACCATGAAGAGCAATGTCCTAATTTAGCCTGGAAATCAGCCTGATTTTTCGCGATCTGAAAATACCACGAAGACCGCCAGGCCGGCAAAAAGGCCTCAATCAAGCCCAACCGGAGCGTTTGCAGGTTTCAACGAGGGGAAATTAAAATACCAGGAAAGGGGCAAAAAATGCCGCCCGCTCCGGAAGCTTCTCTTAGGAGGATACCAGAACTCTAAAGGCGTACGACCAGGCAAAAGACGGCGACTTTAGGCGGATTATATGACAGAACCGCTTATATTTTGGGATATGTGGAGGATATGGCCGGGATTATAAGCAGATAACCGCATAAAAGCAGCGCGGGAGACACTATCGCCCAGGCGTTTTGCCCCCCCGGATCCGCTTTGTGAAGCAAAGCGTAGCCGGAAACGATCAAAATCAGCGCGGACAGCCAAAGGATGCGGCCTTTTACGCTGTTCCCCCCTTTTTCTCCGGAGACGGGGGCTGACTGGCTTGTATTTTCCTGAACATCGCGCCCCGCTCCGCCGTATTTAGGCGCGGACAGGGCGGCCGCGCGGTTCTGCTGCGCCTGCCGTGGCGCCGCCGCGCGGCTGTTCCTTGCTGATCTTTTTGACATTAAATTACTGCCCGCCCGGCTGCTTATTTCTGCGGGCTCTTTTGCCTGAGCATCAGGCGCTGGCGCGCGAAGTCGAGCATGCTCTTGCTGGAAGGATCCTGCTCCGCGTCGTAAACTTCGTTTATGAACTGGAGGCTTTTGTCGTCGCCTACCGTGGCGATAACGTTCAGCGCCTGGCTCTTAAGACTAAGGTCGGGAGATTTAGCGAACTCGTAGGCGGTAAGCAGCCCGTCGCTCATCTGCATTTTAGCCAGCGAATACGCGGCCTCTATCCGCATCTGGGGCTGCTCGGCAGGCGCAAGCAGTTTTACGAGTTCTCCGGAGACGGAAATATCGCCTATGCTGCCGAGCGCCTTCACGGCTTCGAGCCTGACATACTGGTCCGGGTCCTTCAGGGCGCCGGCCAGGGCGCCGGCCGCTTTCCTGGACTGCAGCTGCCCGAGCGCGGAAATTGCGCCGCGGCGCATGTTGGCGTCCTCCGACGGAAGCAGGGCGATTATTTCGGCCTCCGCCGGGGCGTACTTCATTACCGACAAGGTATGCAGCGCCGCGTAGCGCACCGCGGGCGAGCTGTCTTTAAGCGCTTTTACGAGGGAAGGAGCCGAGGCCTGGTCCATTAGGTAGGAAAGAGAAATGGCAGCCTGCTGCCGCACGCTGGCGTCGCCGTCCTTTACAAGCATCTCGGAAAGCCTGGGCGAAGCCGGGCGCCACGTCAGCATGCCCAGCGCGTCCGCCGCGGCCTGGCGCACGCGGGGAGAGTCGTCTTCCAGCGCGGAAAGCAGGGCCGGCGCGCCGTTCGCGTTGCGGGACTGGCCTATGAAATCCGCGGCCTCGCGGCGCGCCACGGGATCGGTCGACTTCATTTTTTCAAGCGCAGCGGCGAGGGGGTCGACGGCAGGCTCCGGTTTTGCGGGCGCGGGCTGGGCGGCTTTGGGCTGCTGCGCGGGAACGGCGGCGGGCGCAGGTTTTGCGACCGCTTTTTTGGCCGCCTTTTTGGCCGCCGGTTTCGCGGCGGGTTTAGTCGTTTTCGGAGCGGCGGTCTGCGCGCACAGCATCAGCGCGGGAGCGAGGAATAAAGCGATAACCAGGGACATCGTTTTGGTGTTCTTCATAATCAGAATTCTAGTATATTCCCCCTATAGATTACCATACGCTTAAACAGCCCGGCCTCAGAAGAGCGGGCCCAGGTAGAAATAGAAGATCTTCCCGCCGTCCGAGGTGCGCACGGCGTAATCGAAGCTGAGCACCAGCTGGAAAGTCTGCAGGATGAAGGTGTGGACGTTTATCCCCGCCCCGACCGCCCCCCTGACCTTGGAGATCCCGAAATGCCGCAGCTCTCCGCCGTCGTCCCAGCCGTAGGCGGAATCCACGAACAGCTTGGCATAGACGGACTTGAAATAAAAATCCGGGAACATGTACCACATATAGTAGTTCATGTCCTTGATCAACGGCACCCGGAGCTCGGCGTTATTCATGAAGACGCTCGGCTTTTCGTTCATGGAGGAGGAGCCGGAAAAGCCGCGCACCCCCCCCAGGCCGCCGAAGTCGAAAGCCCGCTTGTCGCGCCCGGTGCTGCGGCCCGCGACGAAACGGTTCACTAAAGTCGAGCGCTTGGAGAGCGGGAAGTATTTAAGATACTGCAGCGTATAGACGTCGTACTTGAGGTTTCCGCCTGCCTTTTCGCCCGCCGCAAGCCAGGAGAGCTCGGTGCGGGAGCCCCTTACCGCGGTGAGGTAAAGGCCGCCCACCGTATCGCGCACGTAGGCGGTCTGCACGGCCCTGGTGCGGAGCCTCTCGGTAAAGTTTATGTCCCTGTATTTATTGGTCTCGTCCTTGGCCACGGCGAAGGCCTCTACGCGGTTATAGCGGTCGAAAGGCCAGGCGGTCCCGACGGCGTTCCGGGCGTAGCGCTTGTCGTATTCAAGGCGGGCGGAGTTAAGCACCCCGTTATAGGTGAGCATGCTCGTCTGAAGGAACAGCGGCATGCGCCAGCGGACGTAGGAATAGTTGGCCTGGAGGGTAAGGTAATTTGAGCCGGAATTATAATTCAGATAAAAGCCGAGGTTATGGCGGCCCAGCATATCCGAAGCCTGCCAGTAGTTCATCCAGAAAAGCCCGCCGGGCGAAGAAAACAGGAAGGCGGGAAAGAACAGGTCGGTCGAAGCTTTGAACCGGTAGGGCAGAAAGGTCGCGCTGGAAGGCTTGACGGAAAAAGACGCCGGCGGTTCGGGCGCCGGCCCTTTCTGCGCTTCATACAGGAAATTTTCCGGGGAGCCGGCGTACACGTCCATGCCGCCGCGCCTGAACGCCGAAAAATAAATTTTATCCGCCGTAACCGCCGGGGTGAAAATGCCGCCCAGGCTCCGCGTAAGCCGGGAAACGGCCCCGGAGGCCCGGTCCCGGAGATAAAGCTCGAAATCGTCCCCTGCGTCGGAGATAAAATAGATCCCGGAGCCGTCGGCGGAGAAGACGGGGTCGTACACGCTGCCGCCGGAAAAAGGATATACCGCAGGGGTGCCGCCGCGCCGCAGCTCGCACAAGGCCCGCGCAGGGCCGCTGGAGGTTTCTATCTCGCAAGAATAAGCGAGGGTTTCGCCGTCGGGGGAATAGGCCGGGGAAGCTTCGTCCTGCTCGCTGTCCGTAAGCCGCGCCGCGGCGGAGAAGGGCAGCTCCCCCCCGGCCGCGAGCAGGTCGAGCGGGACTTCGTAAAGGTCGTTGAAAGCGCCCTTCATGCCCACGAAGGCCAGGCGCTTGCCGTCCGGGGAAAAGGCGGGTTGCCGCATTTCCGCCAGCCCCGCGACCGAGGCGCGGACCACTTTGCCGGAGGCCGGCGCGTAAAGGTAAAGGTATTCGCGGTGGTTCTTCTGGCCCGAGAAGGCCAGGAGCCTGCCGTCGGGAGACCACGAAAGGCTCCGCAGAGGCTTGGTGAAGCGCCCGTAGGGGATGTTCTCCGCGCCGGCCGAGAGCGCCGTCAGCTCCTTTTCTTTGCCGCTTTCGAGGTCCTTTATCCGCACTTCGGGCGGATGCCCGGCCCGAGTGGACAGGAACGCCATTTTTTTACCGTCCGGGGAAGGGGCGGGGCTGACGCTGAACTCGGGAATATTCCCGGAGCCCCGCGTAATTTTCCCGCCGTAGAACTCCGGCTCCTGCAGCCTTTCGTTCCTGGCCTCGGCCAGGTATTTGAATTCCAGGTATTCCTTGAATTTAGCCTCGAACCCGTCCAGGTCCGTGCCTATGAGCGGCTGAAGCACGGAGCCGGCTTCATACCGCGTCCGGAACAGGTCCAGCATTTTTCCCGGCTTGTCCGACCCGTACTGTTCGGCGAGGAAGCGGATGGCCTGCGCGCCGGTCTTGTAGCCCAGGGTGACCTGGTGCGGCTTGAGGTGGCCGAACTGGTTCAGGCGGCTCAGCGGGATGAGCCCCCCGGAAAGTACCGCGTCGCGGACGTAGAGCTTCTCGACCGCGTAGTCGCTCAGGCCGGTCTCGTATTCGGCTATGCCCTCCATCATCCAGAGCGGGTAGATGTAGGTTTTAAGGATGCGGGCGCTTTTCCAGAACCCGTCGATCAGCACGCTGAACTGCACCTCGTGGGCGAACTCGTGCCCGATGACGTCTTTGAGCCAGCCCCGCGAGCCGTCGGACCAGACCATGAAGCGGTCTTTAAAAGGCTCCGTAAGGCCGCCCACGCCGTCGGAGACGTCGGCGACGCCGGACTGCTGCATATCGTTCTGGGTGGAATAGAGGAAGAAAGGGATGCGCTTATCCAGCTCCGGGTTCAGGTCCGCTGACTCGCGCCGGTAGGCGGCCTCGAGCACGCCTGAGGCGTAGGCCACCAAAGGCTCGGAGCCCGGATAATAGTGAATGTCGAAGTGTTCGGTGGCGCAGATCTTCCACTCGAAGTCTTTTATTATGACTTTATTCTCCTGCGCGGAAAGCGCGGGCTCGGAAAAAAAGCAAGCCCCGGCCAGCAGGGCGGCGCGGGCAAGAGATCTGAAATTATTCGGAATTCGCATTGCCGGATTTCACTTCTTCCCGGCGCTTTTCGCTTTCGCGGCTTTCTCAAGCTTGGCGAGCAGGATACGCCCCTCTTCGTGCCCGGGGCTGACCCTCATCAGCTCGCGCAGATAAGAGAGGGCCGCCTGGGTGTCTCCGTTCCTGCGGGCCGAGTCTCCGGCCATCCAGAGCAGCGCGGACTGGTCCGTGAAAGTCCCGGCGGCCGGAACCGCCTCGGCGGCCTTTTTTAGCAGCGCCTGGGCGGCCGGATATTCCTTAAGCTCGTATTTGATGCGCCCCTCGGTATAGTCGGCCAGGAAGGCACCGGCGGCGCCGCGCGCGCGCAGGTCGGAGAGGGTCGAAGAATAGTCCTGCCCGTTCCTCCAGCGCGACAAAGCCAGGTTCTCGAGCATCACCGGGTCGCGCCCCCCGTCGCTGAGCAGCTTCTCGAACTCGCGGACGGCGCCCGGGTAGTCCCCCGCGGCGTAGCAGAGCTTGGCCAGGAGCATCCGGGCCTCGGAGTCGTCCGGGAAATTATTGAGGAATTTCCGGTATTCCTGCGCGGAGAAATCGTAGAGGCCCACGGCCTGGTACATGCTGCCTAGATAATAGAAGGAGCGCGCGTCGGCCAGGCCAAGTTTGCGCGCCCGCTCCAGGTCGGCGATCGCCTCGATGTAGCGCTGCCGGCCCAGCTGGTACTTAAGCCTGCCGGACTCGGCCAGCGCTTTTATGTCTTCGGGATTGGCCGCCAGGACCTTGCCCAGCTCCGCCAGTCTGCGCTCGGCGCGCGCCGCCTGCATGAACTCCGACGGGGCCCGCGGGAATTCGGGTACGGGGCCGCTGGCGCGGCCCATAAAAATGTAAAGCGCCGCCAGCACGAAAAACAAGAACATGCCGAGCGGCGCCCCGTAGGAGTGAAGTAGTTTGTTGAGGGCGTGTCTTAATGGGCCGCCATCATAACTCACCTTCATCCTCCGAGTTCTCCAGCAGGATCTGACCGAGGGTCAGCGTGGGAGAGCCCTTCAGGTACTGCGCCATGCGCTTGCGGTCTTCCATTTCCTCGGCGCGCTTCACGGAAAGCACCAGGCGGAAATCCGTGGAATTTATGGCGACGACGATGCCGCTTAGCTCCTGGCCTTCCTTAGGCGCGCCCTCGGCGCCGTAATCTTCGGCTGAGACCCAGCCCTCGGCCTGCTCGCCTATCTTGACGACGGCGCCCGCGGTCGCCACGGAGGCGACTTTGCCCTTTACGCGGGCGAAGCGGGCGAACTTGCGCTTGAGCATGTCCACGGGGTTGGACATAAGCTGCTTCAGGCCGAAAAGCATTTTCTCCCCTTCCTTATCCACGGCGAGGATCTTGCATTTCACGCGCTGGCCGCGCTTGTAGGACTTCACGGCCTCCGCCTGGTTCCTCCAGGCCACGTCTTCGGAGCGCACGAGGCCCTCGATGCCCTGGAAGCGGACCAGGAGGCCCTCCTCGGTGATCTTGGAGACCACGCCGCGCACGATGCCGCCCGGGGCGACCTCGGCCAGCACCTCGCCGCGGCGCGCTTTTTCGTCCTCCTCCAGCACCTGCCGGCGGGAGACTACGACCTTGCGGTCCCTCTCGTTGAAGTCCGTGATGTAGAACTTGACCTTGGCGTTGGGCGGGAGGTAGTGCTTGTGCGCCCCGCCGAGCTCGGAAAGCGAAAGGGGCATGAAGGCGCGCATCCCGGAAATATCCACGATGTAGCCGCCCTTGACTATCTCCACGACCTTGCCCTTGACGCGCTCTTTGGCCTCGAACATCTTCCTGGTCATTTCCCAGGCGGCCTTTTCGCGGGCGCGGCGGTGGGATAGCATGGTGTAGCGGCCTTCCCCGCCCTTCTTCTCCAGCACGGCCTGCACTTCGTCGCCGGGGACGGGGGGTTTCTCGTCCTGGAAATCGGCCAGCGGGATGGCGCCCTCTTTTTTCTCGCCTATGTCCACGAGCACGAGCTCGGGGGTGACCTGCACCACCCTCACCGTGACCACGCCGCGGGAATGGACTTTTTCGGAGACCTGGGCCTCCGTCTTCAGGAGGTCGGCCATCGAGAGCTCCTCGTCGGCTCCGGTCACCGTTTCCTTGGGGGCGCTCTCCTGCTCTTCCGCTTGGGGGGTCTGGTTGGTTTCCATGGGGTACTACTCCTCTTTGATAGAAAAAATATCGGACATCAATGCTTCTGAAAATCTGGCGTAGGCCGCCTTCAGGTCTCCGTCGGCCGGGGGCTCGAAGGTCCTGAGCGTACCGTACTTAATAGTTATTTTACCTAATTTTGAGAAATTATCGCTGTTGAAAATGCGCGCGGTCAGCACAGGGGCGCCGGATTTATGCGCCATGAGGGAGACTCCCGGCTTGGGCGTAAGCTTGCGGCCGAAGGCGCGGGTCCCTTCGGGGAAGATGACAAGGCAGCCGCCTTTCCTGAGCGCGGTAAGGCAGCCGCGAAGCGCCCTCAGGTCCCCTCCCTCCCGGGCGCGGTCTACCGGGATCGCCCCCCAGCTCTTCAGGATAGGTCCGATAGGCCAGTAGGAAAACAGCTCTTTCTTGGCTATCACATTGGGCAGGCGCACCAGCGCCAGGGAGGAAGTCAGCGCGGGCGGGTCGGAGTTGGAAAGGTGGTTGCAGGCGACTATGAGCGGGCCAGAGGCGGGGATCCTGTCGAGCCCCTTCACCTCAAGTGAATTAAAGAACCTGAAAAAAAACCTGCAAAAGGAGTAGAACAGGAGCAGCGAGAGCGGTCTTTCTTTGTGTGGCTCGGTTGGCATTTAAATTTTGGCCGGTCCAGCAGCTCCCGGGCCGGCGGCTTACACGGCTCCTAGCCGGGCTGAGAGCTCTTATACAGCTCCACGATAGCTTCCACGACCTTCTCGCGGGACATGGAGGTGGAATCCATATAGTGCGCGTCTTCGGCTTTCCTGAGAGGGTTATTTGCGCGGCCGGAGTCCTGCGCGTCGCGCTTGATGATAAAATCCAGGATCCTGGCCTGGTCGGCTTCGAGGCCCTGCGCCCGCAGCTGCCCTGAGCGCCGCTCGGCGCGCGCCTCGGGAGAGGCGTCAAGGTAGATCTTTAGCTCGGCGTCGGGAAAAACGTTGGTGCCGATGTCGCGCCCCTCCATCACTACGCCGCCCGGGATCCCGGCCTCGCGCTGCATCCCGAGCATGAACAGCCTCACGCCGGCCAGCCTGGCTATGCCGGAAGAGGCCTTGCTTACCCGCTCCTCGGAGAGCTCCAGGTCCAGCCTGCGCCCGTCGAGGGAAACGTCGGCCTCGGGACCGGAGCCCCTGGGGAACTCCCATTTTACCGCGCCGGCGAGCGCCACCAGCTTTCCGTCGTCCTCAAGGCTTAGTCCCGCCTCGAGCGCTTTCCAGGCCAGCGCGCGGTACATCTTGCCGGTGCTGATAAAACTGTAGCCCAGGCGCCCCGCCACCAGCTTGCCGACGGTGGACTTGCCCACCCCGGCGGGGCCGTCGATGGCTATGACGATTCCTTTAGGGCGCATCAGCCAACCGCCACCTTGTTGGGCAGGTTGGCCTTATTGTCCATCCCCATCTTGCGCAGCGGCCGCACCCACTTGGTGAAGGCGGAGGGCTTCAGGGAATATTCGTGCACCAGGCGCGCCACCTCGCTGATAGGCTGGTAGCTCTCCCAGTTCAGGCGGAGGATGCGCACGCCGGCGTCCTCCATCTCCTCGATAAACTCGTAATAGTTCTCCTGCAGGCTTTTCAGGTAAGCGGGGTCGATGGCCTTCTCCATGTTGCGGCCGCGTGATTTGATGCGGGCGATGGAAGTCTCGACGCTGCAGTCCAGGAAGATCATCAGCTGCGGGAACACCATCTCGCGCAGGACCATATTGTCGAACAGGTCCAGATACGTGTTGTAGTCCATGTCGGAGATGATCTTGTCCGGGTGCTTGTTGAGCATGCGGGCGAAGATAGTGTCCTCCCAGATGGTCCGGTCCTGCACCACGCCGCGGATCTTGCCGAGGCTGATGCGGGAGACGAATTCGCGGTGCTGGCGGAAGCGGTGGTTGAGGAGCCAGATCTGCATGATGGTTCCGAACTGCTTCATGTCGCCGTAAAAGCTTTCCAGGTAAGGGTTCCCGCCCACCTCTTCCAGCACCGGCTCGAAATTAAGCGCCTTGGCCAGCTGCATGGTGAGCGTCGACTTCCCGACGCCGATGATCCCCGCGATGCCGATATAGCCTTCAGCGAACATAGGTACCTTCCTTATGGCAGAAAAATAAAATCAGTGCTTCCCGTCTATCTCCTGTTCGATCCCTTTAATGGCGAGCAGCACGTCGTCGGGATTGGAGGCAGCCTGCAGGATGTCCTCGAGCTTGGCCATGCCGTCCTTATGCATCTTCACCAGCGACTGGTTAAAGGTCTGCATGCCGTAAAAGCCGCCCTTGGCTATGGCGCCGGTGATGGAGTCGATAGTGTTCTCGGCGATCATCTTCTTGATATGCGGCGTGTTGACCATGATCTCCACCGCCGGCAGCCGGCCGCCCTTGGTGCAGGTCAGCAGGCGCTGGGAAATTATGCCGCGCAGGCTTTCGGAAAGCTGCATGCGCACCTGCGCCTGCTGGTGCGGCGGGAACAGGTCTATGACGCGGGAGATGGTCTGCACGGCGTTCATCGTGTGCAGCGTGCCGAACACCAGGTGGCCGGTCTCGGCGGCGGTGATGGCCGCCTGCGTGGTCTCCAGGTCGCGCATCTCGCCTACCATGATGATGTCCGGGTCCTGGCGCATCGCGGCGCGCAGCGCGTCCACGAAGGAAGTGGTATCGGAGCCCAGTTCGCGCTGGCTTATGATGCACTTTTTCTCGGTGAAGGAAAATTCTATCGGGTCCTCGACGGTGATAATGTGCGCGTCCCAGGTGGCGTTCAGGTACTCGATCATGGCGGCCAGAGTGGAGGTCTTGCCCGAGCCGGTGATGCCGGTGACGAGGACAAGGCCGCGCTCGTTGGTAAGGATCTTCTTGATGGAATCTATAGGCAGGCGCAGCTCCTCGAAAGTCGGTATTTTAAGCGGGATGTGCCGTATCGCCACGCCCATCTTGCCCTTGTGGGTGAAGACGTTGAAGCGGAAGCGGCCCAGCTCGCCGCCCTCGTGGGAGAAGTCCACCTCGTGCTTCTCCTCGAAGATCCTTTTCAGGCGCGGGGTGAACAGGGGGAAGACGAGGTCCTCGACTTCCTTCTCGGTCATGTTGGAGGAATTTATCGGGGTGATATGCCCGTTGATCCGCAGGAAAACCTGCGAGTCGCCCCTTATGTGGGTGTCGGAGGCCTTGTTCTGCACCATTACTTTCAGAAGAAGGTTCAAATTTATAGCCATTAAATATTTCCCCTGACCGCCGTCCTGCGCCGCACCGCTATTTAAGCCTCCGCGCGCCGGCGGGACGGCGCAGATAGGCCGGTTTATCCGTGTCTTCCGTGCCGGGCAGAGACGGAGGAGCCAGGTTGACGGTCTCGTCGTCGCCGCGCCGCGACCGCCCGCGGTCGAGCCCGCGGCGGCGCCCGAACTCGCCGGGGGCGAGGCCGGTCCGCTTGGCGGCGAAGCCGGTGGCTATCACCGTTATTTTCAGCTCGTCGCCGAGGGTATCGTCGAAAGCCTGCCCGTACTTTATGAAAACGTCCGGATTGGCGTGCATGCAGATGTATTCCATCGCGTCGTGGATCTCCACCATCAGGATGGAGCGGGAGGCGGTGAAGTTGACCAGGATACCTTTGGCGCCGTCGATCACGGCGCTCTCCAGCATGGGAGAGTGGATCGCTTCCTTGGCCGCGTCGATATGGCGCTCCGGGCCGGAGGCGCGGCCTATGCCTATCAGGGCCTCGCCCGACTTGGTCATGATCCGGCGCACGTCCTGGAAGTCCACGTTGACGGAGCCGGCGCAGGTGATCACGTCGGAGATGCCCTGGATGGCCTGCCGCAGCACGTCGTCTGCCCTGCGGTAGGCCTCCTCGCTGGTGGTGTTGCGGCCTACTTCGGAAAGGATGCGGTCATTGGGGATGACCAGCAGGCAGTCGGCGTGCGCGCGCAGCTCGTGAATGCCGGCCTGGGCCTGCTCGGCGCGGGCCTTGCCCTCGAAGCCGAAGGGCCTGGTCACTACGCCTATCAGGAGCGCGTTCGGATTGGTTTCTTTGGCCATGCGGGCGACGACCGGAGCGGCCCCGGTACCGGTGCCCCCGCCCATCCCGGCGGTAACGAAGAGAAGGTCGGCGTCAGCCACGGCTTCCTTGATTATGTCGGCCGACTCGAGGGCGGCCGCGGCTCCCTTCGCCGGGTCGCCGCCCACGCCCAGCCCCTTAGTGAGAGTTTCGCCTATCTGGATGCGGTTCGGGGCCTTGCTGCGGCGCAGGTCCTGGGCGTCGGTATTGACGGCCACGAAGTCCACCAGGCGGATCTCGGCCTCGACCATGCGGTTCACGGCGTTGCCGCCGCCGCCGCCCACGCCTATGACCTTTATCACGGCCTCGCGGTCGTTCAGGTCGTTGTACCGTATCCTGTTTTCAGACATTAGAACAGGTCCTTGAACCAGCGCCAGAGCTTCTTCTCGACCGAGCCGCTCCGGGCCGGGCCGGGCACGTCGGTATTCCAGGTCTTCAGGTGCGGGTAGCACACCAGCGCCACGGCCCCGACGTAGGCCTGCGTCATGTATTCCTCTGGGCACTGCAGTATTTCCTGCGCCGGCAGGCCCAGCCTAGACTGGCTCAGGTCCAGCATGACCTCGGCCGCCTCGGGCATGCCGCGCAGCAGGGCGGCCCCGCCGGTGAGGATGGCCCCGCCGGGCAGGTCGGCGTAGTTGGAGGACTGCACCGCCTGGTTTATCTTGTCGAAAATTTCCTCGGCGCGCGGCTGTATGAAGTCCAGCAGTTCGCGCGGCTTCACTTCCTTCTTGGTGCGGCCGTCCAGCTTGGTGATGGTTATCGGCTTGTCGTCCTCGAGGATCTTGGAGATCACCGCGCCGTGCTTTTCCTTTATCTCCTGCGCCGCGGCGATGGTCGTGCCCAGGCCGTAGGCTATGTCGCGGGTAATGCTGTCGCCGCCCATGCTGATCTCTTTGGAAAAATGTATTCCTCCCTCGGAATAGATGCCTATGGAGGTGGTCTGCCCGCCGGCGTCTATCAGGATGCAGCCCAGCTCTTTTTCCTCCTCGGAAACTATCAGTTCGCCCACGGCGAGCAGGGTGTAAATAGGCGCGACCACCCTGAAGCCGCCTTTCGAGACGGACTTGACCAGGTTGTTTATGGCGGGGCTTGAAGCGGTGATGATGTGGACGCCGACCTCGAGCAGGGCGCCCTCCATGCCGATGGGGTTCGGGACGCCGCGCTGGCGGTCCAGGGAAAAGCCCTGGGGGATCACGTGCAGGATCTCGCGGTCCGGGGAAAGCTGGAAAGTCTTGGCGTTCTCGATCACGTTGGCGACGTCCTCGCCGGTGATCTCCTTGTCGGTGCGGGCGATATTGTAGCCGCCCTTGCTGTCGAAAGCCTGGATATGCGCGCCGCGCACGCCGAGGTAGACCTCGCCGACGACCTCGTTGGCCTTGCTCTCGGCCGCGTCCATCACGTGCTCGATGGCCCTGGCGGTTTCCTCGATGTTCACCACCACCCCGCCCTTGAGGCCCTTGCAGGGGACGGAGGCGCCGGCCAGCACCCGGATCTTATTGTGTTCGTCGTCGCGCTCGGCTATTACGCAGGTTACCCGGCTTGAGCCCATGTCAAGCCCGGCTATTATTTCAGATTTTGCCATATGATGCTCCAAAAGCCGATATAAAACGTTTCTTTAAAAGGCGCCGGCGCGGGCCGGCTTTTTAGGCGTAACTGTCTGTTTTACTGCGGAAACGAAAATTTTCCCTTCCCTGAAGGACCGCAGGTCCGCGCGCAGCGGGCCGGCCGTCTTCCGGGAGGCGTCTCGCATGACTTCATTCAATCTTAATACTTTTAGCCGTGTAAATTCAAATTCCCCCCAGAGCACGGTAGTCCCGTCCTCCAGCTTAAGGCGGCAATCCCAGGAGCTCCCGTCGCAGTAAAGCGACTGGGGCGCGGAATAGAAAAGGCCGGCGAGAGGTTTAAGGCCGGAAAGGAAAGCCGCGAACCCGGGGGCTTCGCGGGGCGCCCCGACGAGCTCCACGGCGAATGGGTCGGCGGCGGACGCCGAAAGTTTTTCGGGCATCAGCCTTCCGGTCGTCCCTAGGTAGACGGTGGCCCCGTCGGCGAGCACCGCGGAAACGACCTCTTCGGGCACGGCGGTTATCCCGGCCTTGCCGGTCAGGAAATTCCTGGAAACTTTCACGGAAGCCAGGCCGGGATGGCGGCTTTTCACTTCGCGCTCCATCTCCGCGCAGCGCCCGGCGCTGAGGCGGGACTTTACCGCCCTGTCGGCGAGCTCTTTCAGCGAAGCGGCCACCTCCGGCGAGGGGCAGTTTATTTCAAAAAAGCCGGGCCTGAAAGAAAAAACCCTGTTTTCGAGGAACCGGCGGGAAGCCTTTATGCCGGCCCCGAAGATCCAGGACGCGAACAGCACTCCCAGCGCCACCCCGGCCGCGGCGCCGCCGCGCCTCAGCAGCTGGTTGCGGACCTTGGCCCGCACCGTCACCCTGTATTTTTTCTTAGCCGCCATGCGGTATATTATAGCCCTAATTTTGCCAGTTAGCAAAATTACCCGGAGGGCGGCTGAGCCAAAGCTTTGCTTTGAGCGCAAGCCGGGGCGTATCCCCGGCGGAGCCGGCCGGCACAATGTGCCGGAAAGCGCAAGCGCAGGATAGCCCTAATTTTGCCAGTTGGCAAAACTATGCCCGCGGCGAGCCGGCGGCTATGCCGTTCCAGCGGCCTGAATCGCGCGGAAGACGGAGAAAACCGCGGCCGCTGAACGGCCCCGATTTTGCTCGCCGGTGAAAAATATGTATAATTGAAACTCGGTTCTTGAAAGATAAGCGCCCGTAGCTCAGGGGTAGAGCATTCGCCTTTTAAGCGAGTGGCCGCGCGTTCGAATCGCGCCGGGCGCATTTTTTCATGAGTATACGCACAAAACTCATCCTCTTCATCCTTACACTCCTGACAGCGATCTCGGCGGTAACCGCCTTCCTGTTCCAGCATAACGAATGGTCCTCTATCTCCGCCAACAGCCAGCGGAAGAACCTGCAGATCCTGCTCTCGATGTCGGAAGTGTGCAAGGAGATGCACCGCACCCCGGACAAGTCTTCCGCCTACAAATATTTCAAGGAGTTCCTCAAAGCCCCGGAAATTATCAAGGTTTCCTGCAGCGGGCCCGACGGCCGGGTTTTCATGGAAGACCGCTACTACAGCCCTTACCCGCCCCCGTTCCGCTACTATTTCAAAAATTTTTCCCCCCCGAACACCGGCACGTGGGAGACCAGCAGCGACAACGGGGTGGAAATACTGAAAGCGTCGTTAAGCGCACGCGGCAGGACCGGCGAGATCACCGCGCGCGTGGACTTTTCTACGCAGTTGATCTACCAGGAAATGGATTCCTCCCTGCGGCAGTCCTCGGCCAACTTTTTCATAATACTCTCCATCGCTTTCGCCATAGGCTGCGCGGGCACCCTGGTAATAACCCGGGTCATAGCCGGCCCGATCCAGACGATAGAAGAGGCGGCCCGCATCATCGGCTCGGGCCAGCTCGACCACCGGATCCCGATCGCCTCCAAAGACGAGCTGGGAGGCCTGGCCTCCGAATTCAACAAGATGGCGGACAGGCTCAAGGAATACGACGAGATGAAAAGGGATTTCGTCTCCAGCATAACCCATGACCTGCGCTCCCCGGTAACGGGGATAGAGCTCTGCTCCGATATAATTTTAAAGCTGGCGGAAAAACGAGAATCCGCCAGGATCCCGGAACAGGTGTTCTCGATAAACGAGCATTCCCAGCGCCTGAAACGGTTCATAGATTCGATGCTGGAAGTTTCCAGGATAGAGTCCGGCAAGCTGACGCTGGACCTGAAACCGATGAACCTGGAGAACCTGGTGGACAGGGCGGTGCGCGCGTTCAAGACCTACGCCGCGCAGAAAGGCCTCAAGCTGGAATTCATCGTGGCCGGCGAGATCCCCGAAGTCCGCGGCGACCAGGACCGCCTTTACCAGGTCCTGGCCAACGTCATAGGCAATGCCGTGAAGTTCACGGACTCCGGCTCGGTCAGCGTTTTTATAGAGACCCTTCCGGGCTGGCAGAAAGTGCGCGTCTGCGACACCGGGACCCCCATACCGGCCCAGGAGCTTAAAAATATTTTCAGCAAGTTTTACAGGATCAGCTCGGGCAGGCGGGAATATCCGTCCGCCAGGCAGGGCACCGGCCTCGGGCTTTTCATTGCCAAATACCTGATAGAGCTGCATGGGGGCAGGATAGAGGCGGAGAGCGGCGCGGGCGGCAACACCTTCTCTATTTTCCTGCCCTCCTGAAGGAGGTTCTTATGCCCGCAAAACAGACCATCCTTGTGATCGACGACGAACACGCGCTGCTGAAAGCGGTGAAGGAGCGCCTGGAGCTGGAAAATTACACCGTACTCACCTGCACCTCCGCGGAGCAGGCGCTGGCGGCGCTGGTGAAGTTCACCCCCGACCTCATGGTGGTGGACCTCCGGCTGCCCGGCATGAGCGGCCTGGAGTTCTGCAGGCAGGTGCGCGCTTCCGAAAGCCCGGCGAGGCTAGTGCCGATAATCTTCCTGACCACCGACAGGAGCGAGGTGAACAAGGTGCTTGGCCTGGAACTGGGCGGCGACGATTACATGACCAAGCCCTTCAGCCCGGCCGAATTCATAGCCCGCGTCAAAGCCTTGATCCGGCGCAGCCTCTCCGCCGAAGACCGGGACGGCGCGGAAGAAACCATTTCTTCGGGCGCCCTGGTCATAAACTACCCCAGGCACGAGGCGAAGATAGAGGCCAGGCTCCTTGACCTGTCGCCCAAAGAATTCGAGATCCTGCACCTCCTGGTGAAAAAATCCGGCCGGGTGATGACGCGCCAGTTCCTGATGGAGAGGATCTGGGGCCGGCCGTATCTTAATACCAGCCGCGTGATAGATACGCATGTAAAGAACATCCGCAAGAGCCTCGGGAAAATGCACGGGAACCTTATTACCGTGGAGGGCTTGGGCTATAAATGGGACGGCGCTGAATAAGCCCTCACAGAAAACTCACAAATAATCCACACAAAGGAATATTTTTTGTGATATACTCTTATTAAGTTCGGATAATTCAATGTTTACGGAGGGGGATTTTTATGAAAAACAATAGAAAAGGTTTCACGCTGATAGAGTTGCTGGTGGTCGTGCTCATCATCGGTATCCTGGCTTCCATAGCCATACCGCAATACTTTA
>JAVHPG010000355.1:2142-5053 GCA_036170455.1 Elusimicrobiales bacterium | reverse complement strand
AATATCGCCAATATCGAAGACCTGCTCAAGAATTCCAAGTTCTCTTTCACCAAGTACGACGTCACCAATTACCTGCATGTGCCGGGAAAGCTGGACGCGGTGCTGCACTTCGCCAGCCCGGCTTCGCCGATAGATTACCTGAAGTTCCCGATACCGACGCTGAAGGTCGGCGCGCTGGGCACGCATAAGGCGCTGGGGCTCGCTAAAGAGAAAAAGGCTATTTTCATGATAGCCTCCACCTCGGAGGTTTACGGGGACCCGCTGATCAACCCGCAGCACGAAGGCTACTGGGGGAATGTGAATCCTATAGGCCCCCGCGGCGTTTACGACGAGGCCAAGCGCTACGCCGAGGCCATGACCATGGCCTACCACCGCTACCACAAGATGCAGGTGCGCATGCTCCGCATCTTCAACACCTACGGCCCCAATATGCGCCTGGAGGACGGCCGCGCGGTCCCGAATTTCATGACGCAGGCGCTGAAAGGCAAGCCTATCACCGTTTACGGCGACGGCACGCAAACCCGCAGTCTTTGCTACGTGTCGGACCTGATAGACGGGATCTACCGCCTGCTGATGAGCAAAGAGAACTACCCGGTAAATATAGGCAACCCGCAGGAGATCTCGCTGCTCGAGCTGGCGGAAACCATAAAGCGCCTGTCCGGCAGCAAGTCCAAGATAGTTTTCCGCCCCCTCCCCGAGGACGACCCCAAGGTCCGCCGCCCCGATATCACCAGGGCGAAGAAGATCCTTAAGTGGCAGCCGAAAGTGGACCTGGAAGACGGCCTGAAGCGCACTATAACCCACTTTAAAACCAGGGTCTGACCCTATGCGCGTCCTGATAGCCGAAGACGAAAAGAAAATAGCCGATTTCATCAGGCGCGGGCTTAAAGAGGAAGGCTATGCGGCGGACATCGCCGCCACCGGCCCGGAAGCCCTGGCCCTGGCCGAAGAGAATCCCTACGATCTGCTCCTCCTCGACGTAATGCTCCCGGGCCTCGACGGCGTGGCCGTCTGCGCCCGCCTGCGCGCCTCCGGCTTCGCCGCGCCCATACTGATGCTCACCGCCAAGGACAGGGTGGAGGACAAAGTGAAGGGCCTGGACTCCGGCGCCAACGATTACCTCACCAAGCCTTTCGCTTTCGAAGAACTGCTGGCCCGGATACGCGCCCTGCTCAGGACGAAGCCGGCTGAGCAGTCCGCCCTGCTTACCGCGGGCGGGATAGAGCTGGACCTGGCCGCGCACAAGGCGCGCCTCTCCGGCAAGGAGCTGGACCTGAGCGCCAAGGAATTCTCGCTGCTGGAATACCTGGTACGAAACAAGGGGAAGATCGTGACCCGCACCATGATCGCCGAGCACGTTTGGGACATCAATTTCGACACCGGAACCAACGTAATAGACGTTTACATAAACTATTTGCGGCGCAAGCTGGGAAAAAATCCTTCGGAAAAAGTCATACAGACGGTCAGGGGCAAGGGCTACCTCCTCAAAAGCTGATGTTCAATTCCGTGAGGTTCAGGATAACTCTCTGGTACGCGGCGGCGCTGGCCGTAACGCTCGCCCTTTTCAGCGTAGTGGTCTACAACAACCTTGAAAAAAGCCTGGACGAGAACCTGGACCAGCTGCTGGCGGTCCGGGCGGAAGGCGTGGCCGACGCGCTGGAGGCTTACCTGGAGACCGAGCGGATAGAGGTGGGCCGGTATTCCGCCTCCGCGGCCAAGGGCGGCGCTTTCTTCAAGATAGCGCCGGACCTGGTGCGCCTGCACACGGAAGAACCCAACCAGGCCGCCGTGGAGCTGCGCATACTCGACGCCGCCGGGGCCGAGCTGGAAAGCTCGCGCGGCGCCGCCGGAGCCCCGGAACTGCCGGACCGCACGCTGAAGGACACCCTGAAAGGCAATGCCGTCTACGATACTATCAAGATCTCCCGGGGCGAGGGGCCGGAAGCCACCTACCGTTCTTACGCCACCCCGGCTTCCGGCACGGCCGGGGCCGTGTACATCGTGCAGGCCTACCGCTCCACCTACCACACACAGTTCGCCCTTAAGAATTTGCGCGTGATGATGGCGGCCCTGGTTCCGCTGATAGTGCTGCTGACCGGGGCCTTTGGAATGTTCTTCGCGCGCGTAGCGCTGCGGCCGGTGGCGAACATGGCGCGGACCCTGCGGCAGATAACGGCCAAGAACCTGAGCCTGCGGATAAAGCCGCCGCAGACCCGCGACGAGATCCGCGAGCTGGCCGACCTTTTCAACGCGATGCTGGCGCGGCTCGAGGATTCTTTCCTTTCCGAGCGGCGCTTCATCCAGGACGTCTCCCACGAGTTGAAGACGCCGCTGACCATCCTCAAAGGCGAACTTGAAGTGGCGCTGAAAAAAGCCCGCTCCGTAGGCGAATACACCGCGGTGCTGCAAAGCAATCTTGAAGAGACGGAGAAGATGTCCAAGATAGTGGGCGACCTGCTCACTCTCGCCCGCTTCGACAACAGGGAAGTCCGCCTCGAACGCTCCCGCGTTAACCTGAAAGCCCTGCTGAAGGGCGCGGCCGCCAGTCTCTCCGGGCTGGCCGAAAAGTCCGGGACCTCCATCGAACTGTCCGAGGCGGCGGACTCCGTGGAAGTCGAGGCGGACCAGGGCCAGCTCAGCCGGCTTTTTCTAAATCTGCTGGACAATGCCCTGAAATACGGCGGCCCCGGAGGAAAAGTAAAGGTCAGGATATCTATGGAAGCCGGGCGGCCGAAGGTAAGCGTAACGGACAGCGGCCCCGGCATACCGGCCGGGGACCTGCCCCACATCTTCAAGCGCTTCTACCGCGCCGATTCCTCGCGCAGCTCCTCCGGCTTCGGCCTCGGCCTCGCCATAGCCAGATCAATAGCCGAAGCCCACGGCGCGGAGATCAAGGCCGAAAGCCCCCCCG
>JAVHPG010000355.1:0-2042 GCA_036170455.1 Elusimicrobiales bacterium | reverse complement strand
AAAATCTTTGGAGGAAACTAAAATGAAAAAGTACTTACTCGCAGCAGCCACCATCGCCGCTTTCGCAGGGATGAGCTTCGCGCAGGCGCCGGCCCCGGCCGCCGCTCCCGCCGCCGCCCCCGCCAAGACGGAGAAGCACGCGCCCAAACACGAGATGAAGAAGGTCGAGACCTTCAACGGCGACATCAGCGCCATCGACGCCGCCACGAACATGATCACCGTGAAAGACGCCAAGGGCGTTGAGAAGCAGTTCACCCTTGAAGCGGCCAAGATGGCAGGCCTGGCCGTAGGCTCCAAGGTGAAAGTCACCGTAAAAGACGGCAAAGCCTCCGTGAAAGCCATACAGAAGCACGAGGGCAGGCATGAGGGCAAGAAAGCCGAAGGCAAGAAAGCCGAAGGCAAGAAAGCCGAAGCCAAGAAGCCCGAAGCCGCCGGCAAGTAATCACAGACAGTGGCCAAAAATAACCGGCCGGGGTTTCCCCGGCCGGTTCCATTTTATAGCAGAAGGCGCCGCCCGCCTCAAGTCCCCTGGAGAAGCAGCCTGGCCTTTATAGATTTGCCGAGCGAGTCGATGTTTATAGGCTTCGAGACATAGTCAAAAGCCCCTAGGCCCAGGCATTCGCGCGCGAGCTCTTCATCCTCATTGCCGGTTATCATAATAAAACCCGTCCCCGGCATTTCCGCCGCCAGTTCCTTAAGAACTTCGACGCCGTCTTTTTTCGGCATGGCGATATCGAGCAGAATTATTTTAGGCCTGCGGGCGCGCGCGAGCGCCAGCGCCTGCTCCCCGTCCCCCGCCTCCAGAACTTCATAGGCCAGCGAAGACAGGAACCGGTTCAGGAGCTTCCTGATCTCGTCGTCGTCGTCGGCCACGAGGATAATGGGCGCACCGGAAGGAGCCGGCGTTTTTTTGGCCGCCGGCGCGGGTTTAGCCGCCAGGGGCGCGGGCGCGGCCGTCACTGGCGGCTTTCCCAGGAGGCGGTCTACAGCCGCCAGTACGGGGGAAAGGCCGTCGCTTTTGGAAAGGAAAGCGGCCGCGCCGTTGCGGAGGTAGACGCCGACCTCCTCCGGGTCGTCGTAGCCGCTGAAGATCAGGACCGGGACGTTTTTTGAAACCTCCCGTATCTTGTCAAAAACCCCGGAGCCGGACATGACGGGCAGGTCCCGGTCGAGGATGACCAGGTCCGGCAAAGCGCTCTTGAAGGTCTGCACCCCGTTGGCCCCGTCCGCCGCGGTAAGGACCTCGTGCCCGGCCCGCATTAAAAAAACACAAAGCGCGTCCCGCACTATCCCGTCATCGTCAATGATAAGTATCTTCGCCATATTTGTGATTGTATATTATCGGAGTGCGGCCGCGGGCAGATAGAGAGTGAATTCGCTGCCGCGGCCGGGTTCGGTTCTTGCTTCCGCCCAGCCATTATGCTGTTTGGCCAGGCCGTAAACCAGCGCAAGGCCGAAGCCCGCCCCGAGGCCTTTTTTCACGGTCGAGAACATAGGTTCAAAAAGATGTTCGAAGGTTTCAGCGCTGATGCCCGCGCCGCAGTCGCTGACGGTTATTTTTACGAACCGGGAGCCGGCCTCTTCCGGTTTCGGAGATCTGACCTCGCCGGCCCCGAACTCCTTTACCGATGAACTTATAACGGCGGTTCCGCCGCCCGGCATAGCCTCGCGCGCGTTCATCAGAAGTCCGGCCAGAGCCTGTTCCAATTGGGCGGAGTCTGCCACTATCCCCGGCAGGCCGGGCTCGAGCCGGGTTTCTATTTTATACTTGTCGTCCGCCGCGAGCTCAGGCCTCTTAAGCGTATTCGCTATGACCCCGTTAACCCCGCAAGGCGCTTTATGCAGCATCTGCCTGCCGCCGAAAGCGGTAAGGCTTTTCCCGATAGCGGCCGCCTTGGCTACGGAAACTCGTATTTCCTGCAGATCGCTCCTTACCGGGTCGTCGGCCTTGAGCGCCCCCATAGCAAGCGTTGCATAGCCCTCTATTGCGCCCAGGATATTATTGAAGTCATGCGCCACCTTGCAGGAGAGCCGCCCGAGCG
>JAVHPG010000354.1:0-5063 GCA_036170455.1 Elusimicrobiales bacterium | reverse complement strand
GCAGGGAGCACCCGGCTTTCCGTATGAAAACCGCCGCGGAGGTGAAAGAGAATCTTAAGTTCTACGAAGAGCTTGGCCTGAAGCTCAAGCCGCCCGCTATCGCCTATATGCTTTACGGCGACAAGGCGGGGGACGCCTGGCGGCGCATCCTGGTGCTGGTGAATCCCGAGAAAGCGCCGCTCAAATTCGCGCTTCCTGAGGGCAGCTGGCTCGAAGCTTTCGATTCCGTAGGCCTGGTAAAAGAGCCCGGCCTGCCGGTCTCCGGGGTTTTCGAGGTGGAGCCGCTCTCCCTGTCGGTGCTGCGCCTCGACCTGTGAGCGGGACTTTGGGCCTACCCGCCTATAGGACTTAAGCCGCTTACGGCGGCGCTAACCGGAATGTATAATTTAGGCAGCAGTAAAATTAAAAAGTCAGGAGTTTTCAAGAATGAAAAAATCAATGTTCGCCCTGGTTCTGGTTTCCCTGGCGTCTTCGGCTTTCGCCGCGGACTTCTCCAAATTATCGACATTAAAAGCAGCGGATCTCCGCGCCAAAGCCGAGGCCGCTGTGATCCCCGTCCCCGCCGCTCCCGCCCCCGTAGTCGTGCCGGCGCAGGTCCCGCAGGACCTCGTTAATAAGTTCAACCAGGTCAAGAACGACATCTGGAGACTTGAGAGCGACACCACCTGGGTGCGCTCCGACATCGACCGCCTTGAAAACACCGCCCGCCGCATAGCGCAGACCAACAGCGCGGACCCTTTCTTTCAGAACGACCTGCAGCGGATGTCCTGGGACATAAGCCGCTATAACACGGACGCGATGAACCTGAGCGCGAACGTAAAGAACCTGCTCAGCCTCGCGCAGAAAGACCAGGAACTCAACAGGATAGCCCGCGACATCGACATGGACGCCCGCTCCCTGCTCAACCGCGTCCAGTTCGATATCGAGAATTCGACGCAGCGCCTTGAATGGGCGGTGCGCGGCGCCAAACCGGAACTGATCGGCTACAATGCCCAGTGGACTGCGATGGACATCTCGCGCAACGCCAGGGATTTCTCCTGGAAAGTCCGCGATATCTCCTACGACGCCCAGAGCCTGGTCTCGAAGACCCAGCCCTGAGCTGAATTGAAAAAGATGACCGGAAAAGCGGGACCACCGGGTCCCGTTTTTCTTTAAGAAGGGTTCCCGCATGGATGAGAACTTAAAAGCACTGAATCTTAAAATTCTCGAGAACACCGCGGCGGCTCTCCGGGGCAACCGCTTCGAGGCCGCGGTGTATGAAAGCGGCTCCGCCGCCGCCGCGGCGCTTCTGTCCCTGGCCGGAACCGGGAAGAAAATAGGCCTGGGCGGCTCAATGACAATTAAAGCGCTTGGGCTGGAGAAATCATTTTCGGCGGCCGGCAACACCATAGTGACGCACAGGACCGGGATGGACGCAGAGGTTAAGCGATCCACCTGGTTGGCGGCGCAGGCCTCGGACCTTTACCTGGCTTCCCCGCAGGCGGTCACTCTCGACGGAAAACTTATCTTCATCGACGGGAACGGCAACCGCGGCGCCGCGGTCATTTACGGCCCGCGGAAGATAGTCCTCCTTGCCGGGATAAATAAGATAGCGAAAGACCAGGAGGAAGGATTATGGCGCTCCCGGAATATAGCCGCTATCGCCAATAATCTGCGCCTTAAAAAAGAGAACCCCTGCGTTAAAACCGGCCGCTGCTCCGACTGCTCTTCCCCCTGGCGCATCTGCAACGCCGTGACCCTGCTCTGGAAAAAGCCGTCCGCCAGTGATATCCTGGTCATGCTCATAAACGAAGACCTGGGATATTGATGCCCGCCTAAAGAGGCCGGAACTTGACGAATATCAAGTGACTTTAGTCACATATATCATTCATCACCTTACCATCTTCTATATTATTGTCTATAATATAGCTTAAGATGCGAAAATATATTGTTTTTGCTCTAGTATTTATTGTCTTCACGGGGGCGCTCCGGGCTTCCGTGCCTTCGTCCGTCAGTTTTACCTCCGTTTCCTCAAATTCGGCTTCTGTTTCATGGACTTTGGATACCCCAGGAACAGAAACTCCTTTGGCGGCCCTTTCAACCAATCCTTCTTTTTCCTCGCTGGTTTCTGTAGCCGCCCTGGCGCTGGGACAGAATACCACCACCTATTACGGACTGCTTTCCAACGCTACCTATTATTTCAAAGTGAAGGTTTCCACGGATAGCGATGCTGCTTTTTCCGCCCCGATTTCGTCCGCCACGCCGCCGGTCCTGCCGCAGGCCTTGGCTCTCCCCGAAGTTAATATCAGCAGCCTTACCGTTCAATGGGCCGCCGGCAATAACGCCGCCGGTACCGTCTACTGGGCGGAGGCTTCGCAGGATGATTCCTTCACCATAAACACTATTTCCAGCGGCGTACCTTCGGCCGTACTTTACGAGTCCCTTAACGCCAATGCCACTTACTTTCTGCGCGTCAAAGCCCTGGGCTTCGGGGGGCAGGATAGTCCCTATACGAATAACCTCTCCACCATTACCCGCGCCTACCCTCCCGCCAGCGAGGTTTACCCGGCGGTTTTGGCTACCGGGCTTTCTCTTGTCTGGGACGATAACGGCAACCCGTTCGGGACCCGCTACGAACTGGTGGTTTCTACCTCCGCGGGCTTTTCAACCGTAAATTATTCCTCCATTACCGACGGGAATTATTACGAAGCCGCGGAACTGCAGCCCAATACAACGCATTATTTCAAGGCGGCGGCCGTAAGCTGGGGGGGAGTTTATTCCGATTTCGTGGTTTTCGGGGCCACGCTCACCCACGCCGCTGTGCCGGCTGATAATCCTCCCGGTCTGGGAATTCCGGACGCCACTTCCGTTCCGACCCAGTGGCTGGCCAACGGCAATCCGAATTATACGGAATACTGGGTGGAGGTCAGCACTTCGGCTGATTTCCTGGGGGTAGACTCGGGGCCCAAGGTCTGGTTCACCGGGCCCGTCCGCACGGTGACCAGCCTTGAGTCCGGGCGGCTCTATTATTTCAGGGTGAAGGCGCGCGACCTCCAGGGCCGTTCCAGCGCCTGGCTCGACCTGGGCTCGAAGCCGACGCTTACCGGCGCGGACAATACCCCGCCTTCAGTGATCCCTCTCCAGGCCGGAGACGACACCTGGCGCGGCGCGGCCAGCGGTTCCTACATGGTCCATTTTTCCGACCTGGGTTCGCTGCTTGATAAATTCCAGGTGGCGGTCTCTACCGGCCGGAATTTTACGGGGACAGTCGTCTCAACCTGGACCCCGGTTATTACCGGGATCAACTCCGACACTTATGATACCGACTGGATGCTGCCCGCCCCGGTTTTCGAGGCCATCCAGGAGAACGTCACCAGCTACGTTTCGGTGCGGGTGTACGATAATGTCGGGAACGCTACCGTGTCCCCCGACGTCTTCTATGTGCGCCGGGACACTACACCTCCGAACATCAACAACTTCGCCGTCTCGCCGGCCGGCTGGCAGGCCGCTGACCCCGGGGCCGTTTTCGACGTGGACTTCAACGACGCGCTTTCCGGGCTCGGCCAGCTGCTCTACAGCGCAAGCTCCAACCCCGGGCTGGCCGACGCGAATATCCTGGGGTGGACCGCCGTGGCGGGGTTCACCCCGGCGCCCTCCTCCTATACCGCCCTGTGGGGCGTGAATTTCCCCGGGCTTCGCGACGGAGCGACTAATTACATAAGCGTGCGCGGGGTCGACGCCGCCGGCAATACCCGGACGCTGGCGGACGCTTTTAAAATACTCAAAAACACCGTCGGGCCCGCGGTCGCCATAACCTCTCCCGCCTCGGCCTATGTTTCCACCGTTACGGCTTTCACCGGCACGGCCTCAGCCATGAACGAAGCCAGCCCGGTGACCGGCAACCAGGTCTCGATACAGGAGCTCACGGGAAATCTTTATTACGACGGGTCAGCTTTCGCCTCGGCGGCGGAAGTGTGGCTGCAGGCGTCCGGCCTTTCCTCCTGGTCTTATGACGCCTCTACGGCGCCTTTTTCCGCCGGCGTGCAGTACAAGGTAAAAGCCCGGTCGCTCGACGTAAATTCCTTCCTCACGCCGGCGCCTTATCCCAACGCTTCCTTCCTCCTCGACCAGGTTTCTCCTTCGGTCTATCTTTCTACACCGCTGGCGGGAACTACGGTTTACGCCCTGACCGGGATAGAGGGAACGGCCGCCGATACGGGCGGGTCCGGGCTGGGCTCTATCGAGCTGTACGTCAAGCGCGTCTCCGACGGAAAATGGTGGAATTTCTCCTCCGATTCCTGGGGCGAGGTCCCGGTGGCCAGCGCCACGGTCGCCGGCCCGGCCTGGGGTTTTGTTCCCGGCGCCGGCCTGCGCGGCGGCCTGGCCCATAATCAGCAGTATTTTATCGCGGCGGTTTCAAAAGACGCCGCGCTTCCAGCCAACGCCTCCGTCTTCGGAGAGGCGGGCTCGACCTTTACCTGGGCGGACACCATTCCCCCTGACGCGATCACATCTTTCATTCCATCCAAGGGTTCGGCCCCCGGCCGCGTAGACCTGGCCTGGACCTTCCCGGGCGACGACGGTGGGGCGCTGGCCCTTACTTACGGGCAGTTCGCGGTACAGTACTCCACTTTCCCCGAAGCCGTTTTCAGCACGCAATCGGCGCAGGTGCTTATCTCTACCGCTATGGTCCCTCCGGAGAGCTCCCTGGCTTATACCGTGGCCGGGCTTATTCCGGAAACGACCTACTATTTTACGATGTGGGTGAAGGATGACGCCGACCAGTGGTCCGGCCCGTCCGCCGTGCCGCACGCCGTCTCGGGCGACCGCCTCAACGATATGATCGCCGGCTCGGTAAGGACGCCGGGCGGGGTCGGGATAACCGGGGTTATGGTGGACGCTATCTCCAACCTCGGGCTCGTCACAGCTTCAGTCTACACGGTGGACGACGGTCTGGGCACCTTCACCCTGGCCCCGCTGCCCGACGGAGTTTACCGCGTGCAGGCTACCTGGCTGGAGGACGGCTTCTCAAGCTCCATAGCGAAAGACCAGATCCCTATGGGCTATTCCGACGCCGACTTCCT
>JAVHPG010000353.1:0-5073 GCA_036170455.1 Elusimicrobiales bacterium | reverse complement strand
CGCCCCGTCTCCGAAGACGGCGTCATGTTCGGTTCCGTCGCCAAGAGCGACATCATAAAGAACCTGGCCGCCGCCGACATGGAGATCCATAAAGACATGATCCGCCTGCCCGCCTCCCTGAAAGCGGTAGGCACCTTCGAAGTCGAGATCGCCCTCAAGCAGGACATCACGGCCAAGATAAAGGTCGCGGTTTCGGCGCAGAGCAAGTAAACACACTCCTTTAAGCCCGGCGCCCAGGCCTCCGGCCGAAGCCCGGGCTTAAATTTATCAATACCGCAGGGGGCCGCATATGACCTACAGCAAGGTTCCTCCACATTCTACCGAGGCCGAGATGGCCGTCCTCGGGGCCATGCTTATTGAGAAGGAAGTTATCGATAACGTCACCGAACTCCTCCTCCCCAAGCACTTTTACAGCTCCCAGCACACCAAGATCTACGAAGCCATCCTCGACCTCCGCACGCGCAATTTGCCGGTGGATGTTGTAACCCTTTCAGAAGAGCTTAAAAAGAGCGGCCGCCTCGAGGAGCTGGGGGGCCAGAAATACCTGTCGGACCTGATGGAGAAAGTTTCCACTTCGGCCCATACGCAGGCCTACGCGCAGATAGTGAAGGAAAAAGCCCTGCTGCGCGAGCTGATCCGGGTCTCCACGACCATAGTCGAGAAATCTTTCGACGGCGCCGAGGACGTGAACAAGATAATGGATTTCGCCGAGGAGCAGGTTCTGGCCGTGGCCCAGCGCCACACCGCGCACGGCTTCAGCCCCGCCAATGAGCTGGCCGCCGAGGTTCTTGACCGGATGGAAAAGTATTATTCCAACCAGAGCGCCATCACCGGGGTGGCCACTGGCTTCGCGCAGCTGGACGGGATGACCGGCGGCCTGCAGAACTCGGACCTGATAATCCTGGCCGCCCGCCCCAGCCAGGGCAAGACGGCCATGGCGCTGAATATCGCCTACCACGCCTGCGTAGAGAAGTCCGTCCCGACTGCTTTTTTCTCGCTGGAAATGAACAAATATTCCATCATGCAGCGTATGATCTGCTCCGCGGCGCGCGCGAACCTTAAAAAAGTGCGCGACGGGCGCCTGGGCCGGGATTTCTGGCCGCAGCTCACCCGCTACACCAGGGACGTTTCCGCAGCCCCGCTTTATATCGACGACTCGCCCGGGCTCAATATCCTCGAGATCCGCAACCGCACCCGGAAGCTGATGACGCAGCTCAAGCAGGAGAATAAGAAGCTCGGCCTGATAGTCATAGACTATCTCCAGCTCATCCGCGGCTCCGGGCGCTCCGAGAACCGCCAGCAGGAAGTTTCCGAGATCTCGCGCCTGCTCAAAGACCTGGCCCGCAGCCTGGATGTGCCCCTGATGGCGCTCGCGCAGCTTAACCGACGCAGCGAGGACAAGGCGCGCGAGGGCAATTTGCCGCAGCTTTCCGACCTTAGGGATTCCGGCTCCATCGAGCAGGACGCCGACGTGGTGGCCCTGATCCACCGCCCCGAGTACTACAACCGCACTGACCCGACACTTGTGAACAAGGCCACGCTGATCATAGCCAAGCAGCGCAACGGGCCGGTGGGTAACGTAAAGCTGGCTTTCTTCAGCGAATTCACCAAGTTCGAGAACCCTGCCGCCGAGGAAATGGAGCCGATGGCCGACGAAGCGGTTTTCTAGGACTCTATGCCCGCCGACCTTACAGCCGCCGCGCGCATCCTGCGGCCGACCCGCGCGGAAATACGGCTTTCAGCCGTAAGGAAAAACCTGGTCAAGCTCAAAAATACAGCCGCGCCCGCGCGGCTGCTTTTCGTGGTCAAGGCCAACGCCTACGGCCACGGCGCCGTCGAGCTCGCCCGCCTGGCCGAGAAGGAAAACCTGGCCTGGGGCTTCGGCGTCTCCTCTGTGGAGGAGGGCCTGGCCCTGCGCGCCGCTGGGATAGCGGGCCCGGTGCTTGTGCTGGGCAGCCTTTATCCTTTCGAGAGCTTCGTGGAGGCCATAAGCGCGGACCTGGTGGTGACCATCGCCAGCCTGGACGCGGCCCGGCAGGTCATCGAGGCCGCCCGCAAGCTCGGGAAAGAAGCTGTCTGCCACATAAAGCTCGAGACCGGCATGGGCCGCATCGGCGCGCGCAAGCCTTCCGTGCTGAAAATTTACGACGAGCTTTCCGCCTCCGGCGCCGTTTCCGTGGCCGGCCTGTACACCCATCTTTCCAGCGCCGACACCGATCCGGAGTATACCGGCGCGCAGCTTTCTATTTTCAGCGAGACCGCGGGCGAGCTCGAGGCCCGCGGGGCGCGCGGGCTTATTTTTCACGCGGCGAATTCCGCCGCCGCGCTTAATTTCCCCGTCAGCCGGATGGAGTTGGTGCGCTGCGGAATAGCCGCCTACGGCCTGGCCGAAGGCTTCGAGCCGGCCCTGTCGCTCAAGACCAGCATCGTTTTCATCAAGAACGTGCGCGAGGGCGCTTATATCAGCTACAACAAATCTTTCCGGGCCGGCCGCCCGATGAGGATAGCCACGATACCGGCCGGCTACGGCGACGGTTACATCCGCCGCTTCTCGAACAAGGCCGACGTGCTGATAGGCGGAAAGCGCTGCCGCGTGCTCGGCAATGTCACGATGGATATGACCATGGCGGACGTAAGCGCCGTGAAGGACGCCGCCGTCGGGTCTGAGGCCGTGCTGCTGGGCCGCCAGGGCGGCCAGGAGATCACGGCGCAGGAACTCGCGGGCCTGGCCGATACCATAACCTATGAGATAGTCACGCTTATCTCCGCCAGGGTTCCGAGGATTTACCTCGAATGAAACACCCCGTTCTTCAAGAAATAGGAGAGGATTTCCTGGGCCTGGCCGAGGCGATGGGCTCGGCGGCGCTGACGCTCAAATCCGTAATTTTCTGGTTCTTCCGCTCCAAGTTCGAGCTCAGGGAGACGGCCAAGCAGGCGGTCAAGATCGGCGTGGATTCCCTGACCGTCACCGTCCTGACCAGCTTTTTCACCGGCATGGTGCTGGCCCTGCAGATGGGCCAGTCCATGAAAAACCTTTTCAACGAGCCGATGTATATCGGGACCATGGTCGCCTTCTCGATCCTGAAGGAGCTGGGGCCGGTGATGACCTCCGTCGTCGTGGCGGGCCGCGCCGGCGCCGTGGTCACGGCTGAGATCGGGACCATGAAAGTGACCGAGCAGATAGACGCGCTTTACACCCTGGGCACCAACCCGACGCGCTACCTCCTGGTCCCCCGCTACATAGCTTTCATGGTGACGCTGCCGCTCCTCACCGTCTTCGCCGATTTCCTCGGGATCCTGGGCGGCTGCCTGGTCGCGGTGGTGAAGCTGGGGGTTTCGCCGACCGTCTACATGAACGATATCTTCACTTTTCTCGACGTCAACGACTTCATGCACGGCTTTCTCAAGACATTTTTCTTCGCTTTCATGATCGCTACTGTCTCCTGCTATAAAGGGCTGCACACCGAGGGCGGCGCCGAGGGCGTGGGTAAGGCCACTACGGAGGCCGTGGTGGCCAGCATGGTGCTGGTGCTGGTCATGGACTATTTCATAAGCGCGCTGCTCGTGGCGGTGGGCATATGATAGAAATAAAAAAACTGAACAAGGCCTTCGGCGAAAAGGTCATCCTGAAAGACATCTCCGTAGATATCAAGGAGGGGGAACTGTTCAGCGTCATCGGTCCCTCCGGCATGGGGAAGAGCACTTTCATCAAGTGCCTCATCCGCCTGCTTAAGCCGGAGAGCGGGCAGATAATCGTGGACGGGCAGGATATCGGCTCCACCACGAACGAATTTACGCTGGCCAAAGTACGGCGCAGCTTCGGCTATCTTTTCCAGGAGGGGGCGCTGTTCGACTCCCTGACCGTTATGGAAAACGTCGCTTTCGGTCTGAAATACCTTACCGATATCCCGAAAAGCGATTACCCGCGGCTGGTGAAGGAGAAACTGGCGCTGGTAGGGCTTAAGGACGTGGAGCACTTGAAGCCTTCCGAACTTTCCGTGGGCATGAAGAAGCGCGTCTCGCTGGCGCGGTCCGTGGCCGCGGAGCCGAAATACATGCTTTACGACGAGCCGACCACCGGCCTGGACCCTGTCACCACGGGCATGGTGAAAGACCTTATCCTGGACATGCGCGAAAAACTCAAGATCACCTCTATCGTGGTCACGCATGACCTGAACCTCGCCCTTGAAATTTCAAGCCGGGTGGCCATGCTCAATAACGGGGAATTCGTGGAAGTGTCCGAGCCCGCCAAATTCCGCCAGTCTGAAAACAAAGGCGTGAAAGAATTCATGGAGATCTCCCACCTCTCCCGTACTGCCAGCGGAAAAGACTGTAAATAGGTTTTTTTAAAGGCTTTTGCCGCGGTTACACCTCTTCCCCCTGTAAAAAGGGCCTCAAAATTGCTATTTTATAGACTTACGGATAATATAGATATCAATATCCGGGAGATTTTCTATTGGCCCGGCTTAAGCTGCGAAGGAGCACCGGGTGGATAATTTATGAGCGGTGAGGTAAAAGTCGGTATATTCGTCATCGTGGGGGCTGTGCTTTTCGGCACCGCCATCTTCCTGCTGGGCGATTATTCCTTCCAGAAGTTCTACACCGTCAACGCGGAGTTCATAGACGTGGCCGGGCTCCCCGACAAGTCCACCGTCAAGCTTTCCGGCGTGGAAGTCGGAAAGATAAAAAAGATCTACCTCAGGAACGACAAGGTCGTAGTCCAGCTGGCTATCCGCGTGGGCGTGAAGATCTACCGCGATTCCAAGTTCCTGGTCGGCTCCACCAGCATGATCGGTTCTAAGTTCCTGCAGATAAACCAGGGCACCGCCGCGTCCGGGAGATTGAAAGAGGGCGATACCGTGACAGGCGAAGAGGCGCTGGCGCTCGAGCGCGCTTTAGCCAAGGCCGTTACCAGCCTGGAAGGCCTGATCAAGGATATCCGCGGCGAGGGCCGCCTGGCCAGCGACATCAACGAAATACTTACCAACCTGCGCGAAGTTACCGCCAATGTGAACGACCTGGTGAATACTTCCAAGCCCCACGCCGAGAACATCATCGAGCGCATGGACTCCG
>JAVHPG010000352.1:0-5097 GCA_036170455.1 Elusimicrobiales bacterium | reverse complement strand
ATGGACCTTTTCCCCTGGGAAGGCAGGGAAACCGGGGGCTGGCTCGCCCTGCTCAGGAAGACCGGCGAAGTGCGCGACTTCGAAACGGTCCTGGCGGCGGGGCCGGGGATAACCGTACCGGTGCTGGTCTCGGCCTCCTACATCCAGGATACGGAAGGAAATAATTCCGGGATAGTCGCCGTGATACGGGACATAGCTTTACGCAAGAAGTACGAGAACGAAATGCTTCGCTCCAACGAAGACCTGCAGAGCTTCGCTTTCGTGGCCTCCCACGACCTCCAGGAACCGCTGAAAACTATCACCAACTACATCCAGCTGCTCGAGGCTAAATACCGGACGGCGCTCGGGCCGGAATCGGAAAAACACGTCCAATTCATAACCGGGGCCGTGGGCCGCATGCGGGCCCTTATCCTCGGCCTGCTGCAATATTCAAGAATAAACGCTTCGCTGCACCTGGAGGCCGTGGACTCGGGAGAGGCGCTTGATTATGTCCTTAAATCGCTTGAGAACAGCATTTCCTCCTCGGGCGCCGTTATAGAACGCGGCGGCCTGCCGGTCCTGCGCGCCGACCGCTTCCACCTGGAGAGCCTGCTTCAGAACCTGATAAGCAACGCCATCAAGTTCAGGAACGGGGCGGCTCCGAAGATAAGCGTCTCCGCGGAAGCGGGAGGCGGCGGCTGGATCTTCGAGGTCAGGGACAACGGGACCGGCATAGAGAGCGCGTATGAGACGAAGCTTTTCAAGCTTTTCGGCAGGCTTCACGGGAAAGACGTCGAGGGCGCCGGGATAGGCCTGGCCTCCTGCAAGAAGATAGTAGAATACTACGGCGGGAAGATCTGGTTCAAGTCGGCGCCGGGCAAAGGCTCTTCCTTCTTTTTCTCCATCCCCGGGCAGCCGGGGTAAGGAGACTTCAATTACAATTTAAGTGTTTTAGCCGCGGCCGCGAGGTCGCGGCAGAACCGCGTTTTCAGGAGGGCCGGCGGGCTGCCCAGGGCGGCCTCCAGCCCCGGGTCGAAACGCAGCCGGGCGGCCGCGCTTCTTGACGCCGTGCCGCGCGCCATATTCTCCACCACCCCCAGCACGGGGACTTTGAGGGCCCGGTAAAGGACGAGGGAGCGCTCAAGCACGTCGCGGGCTATGAGCGAGGGGGTAGTGACCGCCAGCACCTCGGCTTTTTTCGCGAAGCGCATCACGTCCAGCGCGGCGTCGTTTATCCCGGGCGGCATGTCCAGCACCAGGAAATCCAGCTCCCCCCACTGCGTTATCGCCAGCAGCTCTATTATCGCGTCGGAGACGTTGGCCCCGCGCAGCGGCACGGCCTTGTTCCCCGAAAAAAAGACCACCGACATGAACTTCACGCCGTCTAGCAGCGGCGGCTCGAGGCCTTTTTCCTCTTTGGGGAACAGCCCCTTCGCGCCGAGTATTAAATGGTCGGAAGCGCCGGCGAAATCCAGGTCGAAGAGTCCCGTCTTATGACCTTTTTTCGCCAGCAGCAGGGCGAGCGTGCAGGCGGTGACGCTCTTGCCGATGCCGCCTTTCCACCCGGTCACCGCTATGATGCGCCTGACGTTCTTAAGCCGCTCTTCGATAACGGAAGGGCGCGGGTCGATGTTCATTTTGCGCCTTTAATATAGCTGATGCTCACGCCGCGGCCCGCGACGAGCTCGAAATCCGGGCTTTTGCATTTAGGACATTTGAGGAAAGTATGCGCCATCTCGGGGACGAAATGGATGAACTCGGCCTCGTCCTTCGTTTTCTTCAGACCCTTTAAGGCGAATTTATGGGAGCAGGCCTTGCAGCGGAAAGCCGCGGGCTCTTTGATTATTTTAAATTTGCAGGTTTGCGCGGCGGGGAACCGCTTGCGCAGCTCGTCGAGGGCGAAGACGAAGATCTCTTTGTCTATGGCCTGGAGCTCGCCGAAGACGACCCCGGCTTCTTTAAGTTTTACGATCTTTTCGCCGCCGGCGTATTCCACCGCGGCCTTCATTACGGATTCGGCTAAAGCCCATTCGTGCATAGGCAAATTATACAAAAGGAGAGCGCACCGCCGGCGGCGGTTTTACCTCGACCAGGTCACCGTAAGCACGTTCCGCCCCTGGTCGTATCTAAAGCTGAAACCGTTCGCCTCCCGCGGCAGGGCTTTAACCGAATAGACCTTCATCTTTTTAGGGAAATCCGCGGAACAGAGGGAGTCCAGCGGCTGGAAAGCCCCGCCTTCGCCGGCAGGAACGATCCAGGGATGGGTCCGGCCCAGCATCTCTTTCATCGGGCCGAGCGCGAAGCTCTCGTCCCTGATCACGAACTCGCCGGCCCGGTCAGGGAGCTTCAGGCTGGAGCCCTTATAGCCGAGGTATTGCCGGCCGGAGCAGACCACGGCCGCCCAGGACAGCACCGAAGTGGAGTCATTCCCGGCGAATTTCACGAAGAGCGAAGACCTGAAGCCGTGGCGCGCCCCCGCGGCCGGGAAGTTTATCTCGGCTCTCCCCCTCTCCGCGTCCACGACCACTTTTATCAGGCTGTCCAGCCGCACCCTGGCGCCGCCGGCGCCGGAATAATAGCCGGTGTCCGTCGGCGGCGGCACGGCCGGGATATCCCCGTCCGCCAGCCCCGGGATAGCGGAGATCCTGGTGGAATTCAGCCGGAACTCGGGCAGCTTTTTCTCTCCGAAAGCCGCGCAGGGAAGCGCCAGCGCCAGGGCGAGGGTCAGCCGCAGATTTTTCCCGGCGGAATTTCTTTTCATAAAGACACCCGTCTCCGGCACGCTTCCCGCTGCCCTACTTGAACAGCTTGCGGAAGCTCGCTATCTCCATCGGGCGCATCTCGACGTCGCCGGCCGCGCGCCGGACCAGCACGATATTATTGGCCTGCGCCAGGCTGAGAGAGGCGTACTGCGCCTCGTTTGGATTGCACAGAAGCTGCACCACTCCGGATTCGGCGGGCGAGGCGGGCTTGAACACTTTCACCACCACCACGTTCTGCAGGATAGTGGCCGTGACCTTCTCTTTGTCGCCGGAGCCCATGATCGCGTCGAAAGTTACCAGCATATCCGCCCTGTCGCCGCTCTCCAGGAACACCGCCTGGGAGCCGGATACTTTCAGGCTTACTCCTCTGTACCCGGGAAGTATCCGGGCCTCTGGAGCGTATTTAGGCTTGAATTTCCCCCCGGCGGCGGCCCGCTGCGCCTCGAACATCTGGGCGAATATATCGCGGTTCAGCTTCAGCGCCCCGCCCGCGTTCGTGTTGAAGGACTCTTTATCGCCCTTCGTTATGGCCCCGGTCATGCCGTCGAGGCGCTCCATCACGGCGTTCATCGTAGAAAGGAGCGCCGTACCCCTGCCGCCGAAGGAACCTTCCAGCCCGGCCCTCGCTATGCGGTCCACACTCATTATGTAGCGCAGGCGCATGTCGTTATATTGCGATTCAAGGGCGGCAGGCGCGACGGCGGCTCCTCCCGCCGAGTTAGGAAGGGTCTTCTGGGTCGTGGCGGCCAGCTCGTAAAGGATGGAGAAGGCCGTCTGCCAGAGCTGGGCTTCGCTCAGGTCTCCCTCTTCGGGGTCTTTCCAGACCTTCCTCTCCCTCATCGCCGGTAGCGACTTTTCAAGCCAGTCGGGCATTTTCAGTATAGCCTGGGTGCCATGGCACCTGGTCGGTCGTTCCTTGACCGCCTGGCCGGGCTCCGGCGCGAGGTAATAATAAAGCACCTGCATGTCTTCCGAGGCGCAGTTCACCTCTTCCGCCGACGGGGCCGCGCAGAACCCCGCTGCCGGGGCGGCCAGAATTACGGACAGTATCAGAAAGTCCATCTTGATCTTCATATATCCTCCTCGGTCCTTTACTGGATCAGCTTACGGAAGCTGGCCATCTCCATCGGGTGCAGCTCAACGTCGCCGAAAGCGCGCACGACTATATTTATGCTTCCCTGCGAGATGGCCAGGGCGGCGTACTGGGCTTCCACGGGATTGAGCAGGAGCTCCACCGCGCCGGTCTCGTCCACCTTCCCTGGCCTGCGCACGTTTATCACTATGATGTTCTGCAGGAAAGTAGAAGTGATCTTCTCCTTGCGCTCCTTCTTATCCTTGTCCTCCATCTTGGCGTCGAAGGTGACCAGCACGTCCACGCGGTCCCCCTTCTTAAGATACAGGAGCTGGTCGCCGCCCACCGGCAGGGAGGTCCCCCTGTAGCCCTTGACGAGCCCCCCCGGCAGCGCCGCCGGCGTTCCGGTGGAAACCGCCGCGGACTGCGCCGGGGTTCCCTCCGCGCTCAGCTCTGACGCGCGCAGCGCCGCCGGCGCCGCTAATACGGCCATGCATACTAACGCGAGTTCTATTTTCATAAGGCCTCCTTTCTCCTCTCAGCTAAATCACCTTGCGCTCAAAAATGTCTTCAAGGGAAATGACGCGCCTTTCAAGCGTGAAGACGCCGCTCCCTGTCTCGAAAATGATGAGGGAGCCGTTCTCCAGCTTCACTTCGCGGCCCTCGGCCACTACTATAGGCGAGCCGGTCCCGGCCGGGGTTATAGGGAAATACTTTATAGGCTCCGTCTCCAGCCTGGCCATGGGGACAGGTGCGAAAAAGCCTTCGGCCGGCGCGGTATAGGAGGAGGCAAGCGCGTCCGGGAGCCGCGACCCGGTTTTTGCCGCGGGCGGAGCGAGCGGCAGCCGGGCTATCACCGACGGGGAGGCGGGCCCGGGAAGGCGCGCGGAATGGCGGCGGGCCAGCGGCAGCAGCGCTGCCGCCAAAATGGCGGCGGCCATCGCCGCGCGCGCGTAATTGCCCGAGAACAGCGAGCGCAGGGTTTCCACGAAACCGCCGGTTCCTTTACCGGTGAGCCGTTCCCTCAGGCTTTCCTTTATAAGGGACCGCCCGCTGAAATCGGCCCTGGCCAGCTCCCCGGCCAGCGCCATAGCGCCGCCGTCGGGGCCGAAAGCGCGCTCCGCGCCGCCCTGCAGAAGAGCGTCGAGCTCCCTGTTAAAAAGTTCCGCCGTTTCCTGCTCGTTCATAACTTTTTTTTATCCTCTAAAAAAGCCTGCATTTTCTTGACCGCCCTGTAGATCACTATCCCCACATTACTTTCCCCGAGCCCGGTCATAAGCGCTA
>JAVHPG010000351.1:0-1140 GCA_036170455.1 Elusimicrobiales bacterium | reverse complement strand
GTCGTAACCATAACTGTGTGCACCATTGGTATCCGTCATGCTGGTGCGGTTGCCGGCGTTGTCGTATTGGTAGGCGGCCTGGGCTATTATGGTGTTGTCGGCGGTTTTTTTGTGCGTTATATTTGTTAGCTGGCTGGCGTTATCGTAGGTGTAGTTGGCCTCGGTGCCGTTGGGGTAGACCATACGGGTTCTTCGGCTTAAGGCGTCGTACTCGAAGGTGATGTTGGTGTTGTCGGGCGTGCGGATATTTGTAAGCCTATTCAGGTTGTCGTACGTATAGTTCCACACGAATGCCGTGGGATTAGCGGCCAAGGTCATTTTGGTGCGGTTGCCGTTGGCGTCGTACTCGTAGTCGAGCTGGCTGGTAAGGTTGGCCGCCTTGTTGGTCTGGATAACCCGCGTGGGGCGGTCGCCGGCGTCGTAGCCTAGCTGGATCTTGCTGGCGTTGTCTTCCGCAGATATCAGATTATTGGCGGCGTCGTAAGCGTAGGTGACGGGGTTATTTGGGATATTCTTTTTGGTCAGCCTGTTAAGGTTGTCGTATTCAAAGGTTATCTGTACGCCGTCGGCCTTGGTCACCTTGGTAAGGTTGTTGGCCTCGTCGTACTCGTAAGAGCGGCTTTGGCCAAGGGGGTTGGTTACGCTGGTCAGCCTGCCGCGGGTGTCGTAACCGAAGCTGGTGGTGTGGTTTTTGGCGTCCTCAAGGGAAGAAAGCAGCTTGCCTTCGGCTATTATGCCCGCGGTGTAGTTGTAATGCGTTACGCCGTTTATGGCGTCGGTCACCTGGGTAAGGTTGTCGTCCGTGTCGTAGGCGAACTGGGTTTGCTTGTTGGCCCCGTCCGTAAAAGAGACCACCCGGCCGATATTGTCGTAACCCATGTGGGCGCTGCGGGTTAAGGGGTCCGTTATCTGGGTGGCGTAGCCGTTGCCGTCGCGCGTTATGGTTACGGTGTGGTTAAGCGGGTCCGTAATGCTTACGGGCAGGCCGTTGGCGTTATAGCCTATCTGCACGGCATGGCTTTGCGCGTCCTGCGCGCGAGTAAGGTTGCCCTGCGCGTCGTAAGTGAACTGGCTGGTGTTGCCCTTGGGGTCGGTTACGCTTGCGAGGCTGTTAAAGTTAGGCTCGTAGGTGAAATTGGT
>JAVHPG010000350.1:0-1147 GCA_036170455.1 Elusimicrobiales bacterium | reverse complement strand
TCGCGGTGATCCGGTTCCAGGCGACGGACGGAACCCGGGACGTCTGCCAGACGATCAAGAAGATACTGATACCGTAATAAAATCGGGAATCGATCGTCGGGAATCGAAGATCGGGAGCGGATATCGGGAGAAGCTGCGATTTTTTACGAGGGTAATTTTATGAAGACAAAAAACTTGAAGAAAGGGGGGGCGGGGCTGGTCCTTTTCGTCTTTTTCCTCCTCCCCCATGCCTCATCCCTTCTGTGTGCCGCCGATACCAAGATAGGCACCGAAGGCGCGGTCTTCATGAAGATCCCCACCGGCAGCCCCAGGGCGCAGGCGCTGGGCAATAACGGCGTTTCGTTGATGGAGGGGGGCGAAGCCATGGGGATCAACCCGGCCGGCATAGCCTCCGCGCAGATGCGCGAAGTTTCTTTCTCGCACCTCAGCTGGATACAGGAATATTCCGGCCAGTACATGTCTTATGTCCATCCCATAGGCCAGTCCGTCGTGGCCGTAAATTACGCCTATTTCGGGCTGAAGGGGTTCGACGTGCGCGATTCCGAGGGAAAACCCCAATACGGCACCGACGTAAAAGTTCGCAACAGCTACGCCAGCTTCTCCATCGCCAAGGGCTTTTTCCTGGAAAGGTTCCTGATCGGGGTCAGCGCGAAAGAAGTGATGGAAGACAATTACACCAAGGAATACAAGAACCTGGTCTTCGATTTCGGCGCGGTGCTGCGCCTGGGCCGCAAGCTCTCGCTCGGCTGGTCCGGGGCGAACATGTCCGGCAAGAAACACCAGGTAGTGAAGGTCAACCGCCTCGGCGGCGCCTTCACTTTTAACCCTTTCGTCACACTGCTGCTGGAGCAGAAAACTTATTCTGACCGCAAGGGCAGGTTGGGCGGCGGCCTGGAGCTTACCCTGCCGGAAGAGCTGCTGCAGGTCGGCCGCGTCTCGCTGCGCGCCGGGTACGCTCCCGGGGACAATTACGGCAAGAATATGACCGACAAGACCCTGGACAGCCTGGGGATGAACGAATCTACAGGCATCTCCTTCGGCGTGGGGCTGTACAGCGCGCAGGCGCTGGGCTACGGCATGGGCTTCGATTATACCCTGGCGCCCTACGGCGCCCTGGGGAAAGCGAGCAAGCTGGCGGTGCGGGTGC
>JAVHPG010000349.1:0-1148 GCA_036170455.1 Elusimicrobiales bacterium | reverse complement strand
GCGAAAGTTTCCCAGTGGGACGAGTTCGTGACCTGGATGAACCAGCCTTAATAAATAAAGAAATAAAAGAAAGGGCCGGCTAAAAAGCCGGCCCTTTTTTTCTTCCCCCGCGCTATTTCTTCAGAACCTCGCCAAGGGTTTCCTGCAGGGCCTCGAAACTGAACGGTTTCGCGAGCACCGGGCGGCCGGTCTTCGCCAGCTCTTCGCCGCCGCTGGAGCCGGAGATGAAGATCCAGCGCTTTTCAAGCTCGGGTTTCAACCTTATCGCCCATTTGAACAAATCCAGGCCGTTCTGGCCGGGCAGCCTGTAATCACAGACTATCGCGTCGTAATTCCCGGCCTCTATTTTTTTCTCGCAGTTTCCGAATCCCGCGCTGTGTCGGGGGAAAGATTAATAGTGCGGAGTATCCTTACCGTGACGTCCATCACGCATTGTTCGTCGTCTATTATCAGGACGCGCTGCCCCTTTAGCGGCGCGGCTTCAGCGCCGGCGGCTTTTTTATCAGCGGCGGCCGGCTCTTCGGCGATGGGCAGCTCTATCGAAAAGCGCGCTCCCCCGCCGGGGATGTTTTCGGCCCAGATCCTTCCGCCGTGCCCGGCTATTATACCGAAAGAGATAGAGAGGCCAAGCCCGGTGCCTTTGCCGGGTTCCTTGGTGGTAAAGAAAGGCTCGAAGATATTCCCTATGCAGTCCGCCGGTATTCCCGGACCGCTGTCGGAGATTTCTACGCGGATGAAACCGCCTATCTTCCTGGTTTTTATCGCAAGGCGCTTTTTGCCGGCTTGCTGCGCCATCGCGTCCTGGGCGTTCCCCATCAGGTTCATGATCACCTGCTGAAGCTGGTGGAAGTCGGCCATCGTTTTAGGCAGCTCCGCCGCCAGTTCCCTGCTGACTGTGATATTATGGAGGGCAAACTGATGCCCCTGCAGGCGGAGCGAATCCTCTATCAGCCCGTTCAGGCCTATAAAGGTCTTCTCGGGTTTGTGCTTTCTCGCGAAAGTGGTGAGGTTGCGCACTATTTTCTGGCAGCGCTCGGCCTCGCGGAAAATGGTGTCTATATCCTCGCGGTGGCGGGAATTCTCCTGTATAGCCTCGTCGCGCAGCAGAAGCTGGCAGAAGCCCATTATCCCGGTTAGCGGGTTGTTCA
>JAVHPG010000348.1:0-23529 GCA_036170455.1 Elusimicrobiales bacterium | reverse complement strand
GGTATGGATAGTTGGCCGCCTTGCCGCCGAAAGCCACTACCAGCCTGGTATCCGCCCGCAGTTCCGGTTTCTGCCTGGAGAGGTCGTAGTGGGCCACTTCCCCCCCGTAAGCCGCCTGGAAAGCGGAGAAAGCTTCCAGATAAACCCCGCTCTCCATTGAAAGCACGGCGACCGTATTCCCGGGCGCGCCAGCGTAGCCCGGGGCGGCCGACAGCAGGAGAAAAATATACAACGGTGATAGTCTCATCTTTCAGAACCGGTATTCAAAAGTATACTCTAAGCGGCGGCCGGAATACAGCGGAAGCGACTCGACCGTGCGCAGGCGCGCATATTCCGGGTAAAGGACGGTATGGCCGGTCAGGTTCCGGACCGCAAGGACATGGCGCATAGCGCCCTTTTTGTAGCCCAGGCTGGCATCGGCCCAGAGCTGCGGGTCCACGTGGCCGCGGAGGGTGCGGTTCCTGCCATAGCCGTTGAAGTTGGAGGTAAGGAAGAAGTCCCCGAGGTTATGGGAGACTCCGCCCGATATCGTATAGGCCGGCACGTACTTGAAGTTCCATGAGCTCCCGCCCGTAACCGGATGCTCGTCGCCGCGGCTGGCGTTCACCCGCTCAAGGGCCAGGAAGGCGCTGGTCCGCTTCCCCTCATAGCGGCCCTCTATCTCAAGGCCACTTGAATTGTAGTCAGGGGCATTGTCGTAATAGTTTACCGCGGTGTAGGCGGTCCCGTCGCGGGAGAAGTTCCCGAGGTTGCGGTAAATAGTGTCTGAATATTTCGCGTAATAGGCCGTCACATGGGCGAAGAATTTTCCCCGGGAGGCCAGGTAGGAGAGTTCGAAAGTGTCCGTCCTCTCCGGATCGAGGCCGGGGTTCCCAAGCACGGTTACCGTGGAAGGGAGGAAATATTGCTCGAACGGTGTCGGGGAGCGGAAGGATTGGCTGAACAGCGCCTTAAGGCTGTTAACCTCGTTAATCAGGTAGATCGCGGACGCCCTTGAGGACAGGTTATCTCCGGTCTTGGTATTGTGCGTATAGCGGCTGCCCGCGAGCAGCTTCCACTTTTCGCTTTCAAAACCCAGCTGGGCATGAGCGGAAACCTCGTCGCTCAGCCTGCCGCTGAGGCTGTTGTCGCTCTCGGGGACGCCGGTCTTGCTGAAGTAATTAAGGTAGTGCCGGACATAGCGGTATTCATAAGTGCTCCCGCCTTCCAGGTAAAGGCCGCCAGGCAGGTCCGCGCGGCCGCTTAGCGAATTTATGAAGCGCGCCCCTATGATGTCGGAGCGCACATTGTCGCTTGCGTCCCGCGGGATGCCGCGGTGCTGCCAGTCGTAGGTGACGGTATATTTAAGGCCGCCCCAGGCGGGCGCGAAGTCATAGGCGTAGCTGGCCAGGGCGGCTTCGCGCGACGCGTTAAAGAGTTCGCCGCTGGCCAGCGTCAGGCTGTTGCCGAAGTAATTCTGATCGCTGCGGGCGGCGTTGACCAGGACGGTGCTTTTTCCGCGCGTCCCCGTAAAGTTGAAGCTGCGGGCGCGCAGGTAATCCCTGACCGCGTTCACGTCCCCGTTCTCGTCGGAGAAGCGGAACACCGGCTGCGCTTTATTATAGGAGTCGGCGGCCAGGGTGTAGGAAGCCTGCTTGCCGCTCCAGGCGTAGAGGCCGCCGGCGCGGGAGACGTCGCCGCTGCCGCCATAGCCTCCGGCGCCGGACCCCAGGCCGCCGCCGGCGAGGCCCAGGCTGGCGTCGGTCCCGGCCGGCTTGCGCAGAACTATGTTTATCGCCCCGGTAAGCGCGTTGGAGCCGTAGAGCACCGAGGCCGGCCCGAGCAGAACCTCTATCCGCTCTACGGAAGCTATGCCTACCCGGTCCAGGTCGCCCTCTCCGGTCACCGCGTTCCACATAGGCACATTGTTTATCATCACCAGGACTTTATCCGCGTAATGTTCCTGAAGGGCCCCCCGGATAGTGGGGATATTGTGCATGATATAGGTGCGCAGCACCATGACGCCCGGAACCATCTCCAGGGCTTCCGAGACGGAAGCGAAGTTATAGCGCTCTATCATTTCCCTGCTTATCACCGTTACGTTTGAGACGCTGTTGAACACGGTTTCCGGCGCGTCCGAGGCGACGGTCAGGTTCTTGGCCTCTTCGGTCATGAAGCTCCAGAATTCCGAGCTCTCGTCCTGCGCCCGGGCCGGCGCGGCCGCCAGTACCGCGCCGAGGAATACAAGTCTGGATAATAATTTCAGGTTCATACCGTTCCTTCCAGGTTTCATAAAATCGTACAGGGGGCCGGTTCTGCCGCCAGGTTTAGGGATAGCTGGATGCCGCTTCATCCAGAACCGCGCGGGGAAATTTAAGGCCGCATTTCGCGGCGGCGTCGGAGTTAATGGTTATTTCCGCCTGTTCCGGGAAGATAGTATCCGGCAGGGCGTCTCCCTTGCCGAGCGCGAGCGCCGCAGCGGCGGCGGCCTTTCCCATCTCCGCGAAACTGACTCCTATCGAGGCGGCGGCGCCATCCCTGGTCATGCCTTTTGTCGACCCGTAAAAAGGTATTCCGTTCGCCCACGAGAAGTCCTTCATGATCGTAAGGTTTTCCCGCGTGATAAGCATCGGGTCAGGTGGTATCCAGAAGGCGTCGGCGGTACCGGGCAGCAAACGGAGGAGAGCCGGGAGCTCCTCCATGGAGGCCACCTGCTTCAAGGTGACCTGGATGCCCTGGCGCGCCGCTTCGACCCTCACCGAATCTATGTACCTGCTGAAATCCGGCAGCATCCAGAAAATCTGCAGCCGTCTTATCTCCGGCTGCATCTGCTTTATTTTGCTGAAAACTATCCTGAATTCCGGGATCAGGCTGATTTTGACCGCTCTTCCGCTGCCGGGGGCTTTAATGAAGACCCCGGGCGCCATGCAGTAAATGATGTCGGAGTTCTCGGGATAGCGGAGATTGGCCGCCTTGCCGCCGAAAACTACCACGGTGCGCGTTCCTTCGGGCAGGTCCGGCTTATTCCTTGAGATGTCGTATTTCCGCACGTTCTCCCCGTAAGTTTTCTCGAAGGCCGTAAAAGCTTCCAGGTAGACTCCTTCCCCGTAGGAAAGCACCGCGGCCGTTTCCCCGGCCGAAGCGGCGGTCGGAAGAAGCAGCAGCGCGCAGCAGGCAAGGCTCTTAAAAATCATAGCCCGCCTTTAGAAAGATTTCCCGGGAGGGCCCGGGGAGAGGCGCATGTCCGCCGTTGTAGGGCTGGATATAGCTGTAATTGGACTTGAAGATATCCTTAACTCCCAGGTTCAGCGTAAGGCGCTTTATCGGGCGGTCGCGGAGCTGCAGATTGAAGTCCGCCATTACTCTTTCTCCGAAAACTCTGAGCGAGCCGTCCCCTGCATAGCCGTACCTGCGGGAAATATAAATGACCGAGGTATTGGCGCTTAAGCCTCCGGAGAGCGGGAGGGAGGAGTTGAGCGTCACTTTGTGGCGCGGGAAGCCAAGCAGGTATGAGCCATGCCCTGTAACACCGTAAACGTCGACGCGGTTCCCGGCGGCCGAATAAGTGGTGTAGTCGGCGTTAAGGCGCGCGGCTCCGTTTTTGTATTTAAGCCCGAGGCCGTAGCCGAGCGTGCCGGTCCGGTCGTAATTCCGGTAATACTCGTTCCCGGCGCTGTCCGTATAGAAAACAATGGGGTCGTCTATGGTCGTAAGCGAGGCGTTCGTGTAGAGGTAAAACAGGTCGCCGGCTTTGTAACCCGCTTCCGCTTCCATGACCGTGGTCTTTTCCGGCTTGATCCTGAACCCGTTATCGGAGGCGAGTCGGATATTCTCTATAGAAGGGGCTTTGAAGGCCCTGCTGTAAATAGCCTTGAAATTAAAATCTCCGGCCTGCTTTGTCAGGGCCAGGCGCGGGACAAGCGAAGACCCGCATTCCGAATGCTTGTCATAGCGGGCTCCGGCCACTATGGCCGCGGGACGGGCGCGCAGGGTGGCCTGGCCGAAGAGCGCGTAATTTTCGTAGGAGACCCGGTCGCGGCCGCTCCCGTATTGGGAGGCGGCGGCCGTGATCGGCTCGACTTTTACGGCGTCGTTGGAATACTCTCCGCCGGCCAGCAGCTGCAGCCTGTCTGACGGGGTATGGAAAGCGGTCAGCGATCCTGTGACGCGCTCGGTTTTTTTGTCGTAGGTGAAATGCTCGTCTTTCTCCACCCAGGCCAGGGTGCGCGAATAATTCAGTTTCGGCTCCAGGCGCAGGGTATCGGAAAGTTCCCACTCGTATTTAGTCTCGGCTAGAAAAGAAGGAAAACCCACTTTACCGGAGCCCGTAGACAGGGCGGTCGTGAACTGGTCCCTGTCCCTCAGCTTGTAGTCGTCCTGTATGAACCTGGCTGATAAACCGTTTTTCTCCACGGAGAGGTTGACGCTCGCGGGGCGGAGGTCGGACGTCCTGTTCATGTTATAGGAGAGGCCGCCGAAATCCGTGTACCGCCTGTCGCTGCGCTGGGCCTCGCCCCAGAAGACCTTTGCTGCGGCCTCGGTCCCCCCGAAATCCTTCCCGTACGACAGGCCGGCGTAATTCCTGGCGCGGGCGTTCTCCCCCTGCCCGTAGGCGGCAAAGCCCGAGCCGCCGTTCAGTTTTTTCGCGGAGAGGGTCCTGACGTTTATTACCGCCAGCTCCGCGAAGCCGCCGTAGATGACGGAGCCGGGGCCGCGGATGATCTCTATCTCCTCGATCTGGTCCACCGGGAAGCGGTCGAATTGAACGGTGGCGTAGAGCGTCTCATTGTAAACCTGGCCGTCCCAGATAAGCAGCGCCTTCCCCTCGTTGGCCCAGTTCCCGCGCACGCCAAGCCCCAGGTTCCCCTGGACGTCAACGCCGAAGTCGAATTCCGGGACCAGCTTAAGCACGTCGATCAGGTCGCGCGCTCCTCCTGCCTGGATCTCTTCGCGGGTGATGACCGTAACAAGGCCGGGTGTTTCGCGCAGCTTCATCGGGTTCCTCGTAGCTACGGAGGTCCGTATGTTAAGGGTTTCTTCCAGGGAGGCGCGCTCGAGGCTGAAAAATTCAGCTTCGTCGTCGTCGGCGCGCTGCGCCAGCGCGGGCCGGGCCGCGGCTAAAAAAAGCAGGCATAAGGCAAGACGGATCATTCTACTCCCCCCCAGGAACCCTTACCTAAGGCAGCGCGGCGGTCTTTCTCGGAACTATAAAAACCGCGGCGATATAGGCTATTACGCCCGGCACGACCGCCGTGGCCAGAAGCAGGAAGACGAAGGCGAGCCGCAATACTACAGGGTCCACATCGAAATATTCCCCCAGGCCCCCGAGAACCCCGGCCAGCACTTTATTCGTTTCGCTGCGGTATAAACGCTTCATCGCCATATTTTATAATATAAACGTGAAAGATATACCTAAAAAACGCTGCCGCCAGCTATTTTTCATGAATTCCGCTCCTGGAAAATAGTAATATTAACCTAATGACCGCGGACGTGATTATCGTAGGCGCGGGAGTGACCGGGGCCGCTATTGCCAGGGAGCTCTCCCGCTACAAACTCAAGATCCTTATCCTGGAAAAGGAAGCCGAGGCCGCTTTCGGCGTCTCAAAGTCCAACAGCGGCATTATCCACGCGGGAACGCAGAATCCGCCAAGCTCCTTAAAAGGCTGGCTCTGCGTGGAAGGCAACCGCCTTATGCGCGAGGAGATAGCCGCCGACCTGGGCCTGGATTTCGCGCAGTGCGGGCAGCTGATAGTGGTCTTCGACCTTGCCGACCTCCCCGAACTGGAGAAGATCAAAAAAGAGGGCGAGGAACTGGGAGTCCGCGGCCTCGAGCTTGTGGACCGCGCCTGGCTGGACCTCAATGAACCGAACCTCAGCCCCGGAGTCAAAGCCGCGCTCCGCGCTCCCTCGGCGGGAATCATAAGTCCCTACCGGCTGGTCTACGCCCTGGTGGAGAACGCCGTAAAGAACGGCGCCGAGCTTAAGACCGAAAGAAAAGTCACCGGGATACGCCCCCAGAAAGGCGGGGGCTTCGAAGTGGTCGCCGGCGGCGAGGTCTTCCGCGCCCGTTTCCTCGTGAACGCGGCCGGCCTTTACGCGGACGAGATCTCGGCCATGGCCGGTGCCCCCACCTTTAAGATAACCCCGCGCAAGGGAGAGGAATACCTGCTGGACAAGAAGCGGGAGCACCTCTCCAACCACATACTTTTCCCCCTGCCGTCCGCGGCCTCGAAAGGGGTATTGGTGATCAAAACCGCCGACGGCAACCCTATGATAGGGCCCACCGCGCACGACGTGGCGGACAAGGAAGACCTCGCTACTACCGAGGAGGGGCTGGAGGAAGTGCTGGCGGGCGCGCGCCGCCTGATCCCTTCCGTTTCCAAGAGCGACATAATCGCCTATTTCTCCGGCCTGCGGCCCGTCGCGGGAAAAGATTTCATAATCCGCCACGAGGACTCCGCCCCCGGCCTCGTCAACGCCGCCGGGATCCAGTCCCCGGGGCTTACCTCGGCCCCCGCCATCGCCGTCATGGTGGCAGGCATTCTTAAGGAGCACGGCCTTAAGCTGGAGCACAAAGAGGAATTCCGAAGACTGCGGCCGCGTCCGGTGCATCTCTTCCAGGTTCCGCCCGAAGAAACCCGCCGGCTGATTGATAAAAACCCGGCCTACGGCGATATCGTCTGCCGCTGCGAGCTGGTTTCGGCCCAGGAAATACGCGACGCGGTGAAGCGCGGGGCGCGCACTCTGGACGGAGTTAAATTCCGCACCCGGGCGCAGTCGGGCCGCTGCCACGGCGGCTTCTGCACCACGCGGGTGATAAAAATAATGCAGGAGGAGCTCGGCCTCCCGGCCACCGCCGTCACCAAGCGCGGCCGCGGCTCCGAACTGATAAAGGATGAAAGAAAATGAACGTTATCTATCTCCGCCACGGCGGGCCTAAAGCCCGGAAGTTCATGAAAAAGAAACTGCGCGGCAAAGAGGACGCCTCTATTTACAATATCGAGCAGGGCGACTGCTGTCTCGCCCCCGCCCCTGTGAAGCGCCGGGATTATATGGTGACCTTCCTCGGCGACCTTTCCCCGGAGATGCTCGCTTTTATCTACCGCAGCGGGGCGTGGATCGGCCTGAGCCGGAATTAACTCCCGATGAAGGAAAGAGAACTGGTTATCGTGGGCGGAGGCCCCGCGGGCATGGCGGCAGCGCTGGCGGCCCGCGCCGCCGGCGTGGAGGACGTGCTCCTTCTGGAGCGCGACCAGTACCTCGGCGGCATACTTAACCAGTGCATACACCCGGGCTTCGGCCTGCACCACTTCAAAGAGGAACTGACCGGTCCGGAATATGCCGGCCGCTTCGCCAGGCTGGTCGCGGAGGACCGCGGCATAGAGGTCAGCCTCCGCTCTTTCGTCGTCAAGCTCACGAAGGACAAGGAGCTTTCCTATCTGCGCCCCGGCGCCCTTGAAGAGATCAAGGCGGGTTCCGTTATCCTGGCTACCGGCTGCCGCGAGCGCACCCGCGAGATGATCCCGATACCCGGGTCCCGCCCCGCCGGCATCTACCCCGCCGGCCTGGCCCAGAAGATGGTGAATATCGAGGGCTGGATCCCCGGCCGGGCGGCCGTGATAGTCGGCTCCGGCGACATCGGCCTGATAATGGCCCGCCGGATGGCGCTCGAGGGAGTGGCCGTAAAGGCGGTCATCGAAATACAGAAGACCAGCCGCGGTCTCGTGCGCAACGTCGTGCAGTGCCTCGAAGATTTCAATATCCCGCTCTACCTGCAGCACCGCGTCTCGGCGATACACGGCCGCGGTCGCGTAGAAAAAGTGCGCGTGGCAGAAGTGGACGGAGAGTCTAAGGACATCCCGGGCTCCGCTTTCGAAATCGCCTGCGACACCGTATTGGTCTCGGTCGGGCTCATCCCCGAGAACGAGCTGCTCGAGATGGCGGGAGGCGAGATAGACCCCAGGACTAACACCCCCGTCTCGCCCGGTGTAAATCTTACCTCGCTCCCCGGAATTTTTGCCTGCGGGAACGCCTGCAAGGTCTATGACCTGGCGGACTGGGTCACCCGCGACAGCGAGCTGGCGGGGAAAATGGCCGCGAAATATCTGGGGAAAGAGGAAGCCGCGGACCGATGAAAAGATCAATGACCTGCATAGAATGCCCTAAGGGCTGCCGGCTCGAGATAGAGGCCGAAGGTTCCAGGCTTATAAGCATGAGCGGCCACGAATGCACCCGCGGCAGCCTTTACGCACGCAGTGAGATAGAGGCTCCCGTGCGCACGCTCACAACTTCCGTCATTACGCGGGGCCTAGAGCTTAAAATGCTGCCGGTGCGCACTTCGAAACCGATACCGAAGGAAAAACTTTTAGAGGCCATGGCCGCCGTCAAATCGATAACTATTACCACCCCGGTCAAGGCCGGCGCGGTGGTCGCCACGGATCTCCTCGGCCTCGGGGCGGACCTCGTAGCCTGCCGGAGCCTGGGCAAACCATGAAATATTTTATCCTGGCGTTCCTCTGCCTTTCAGGCTGTTCGCAGAAGGCGCCGACGGAGAGCCGACCTATGGACGAGAAAAATAAAAAACTCACCCCCCTCCAGTACGAGGTCACCAAGAAATGCGGAACCGAGCCGCCTTTCAGGAACGAATACTGGGACAATCACCGGGCGGGGATCTACGTTGATATCGAAACAGGCGAAGCGCTGTTCGCCTCAAGCGATAAATTCGATTCCGGCTCCGGCTGGCCCAGCTTCACCCGCCCGATAAAACCGGAAACCATAGAAGAGAAAGCGGACCCTTCTTTGGGGGTCCCCCGTACCGAGGTCCGTTCAAAGTCCAGCGACTCGCACCTGGGCCATGTCTTTCATGACGGGCCGAGCCCCGCGGGCCTGCGCTACTGCATAAACTCCGCGGCCCTCAGGTTCATTCCGCTGGAAGAAATGGAAAAAGCCGGTTACGGCAAGTACATCCCGCAGGTTAAAAAGTAGCCATCCTTTTTTTGTTGACACTGTCTTTCGAAGTTGTATAATTAACGAAGCAGGCCGACTTGAGGAATGTCAATGAACAAGTTTCTTCTCCCCCTTCTTCTTTTACTGCCCGGAAGCGTCTCCGCCGCAGGCCCCGGATTCAAACTGGACTCTGTCACTCTGCAGACCCTGCGGGAAGTATCGCTTCCGGCGGCTCCCGCGGTTACCGTGCCGTTCCGCGCGGAGGCCAGGCGGGAAGACAGGTATTTCAACTCCTATGTGCTCAAGGCGATAGATTACCTTTATTCCAACTACGGGAAGCTCGGCTATGACATCAATTCCATACTGACGCACGATATAACCTACCATACTTTCGGCGTTATACCGGCGCGGCACGCCCCCCTTACCATGTGCGTGGCCGCACAGATGGAAATAATACTCACCTCCTTCGAGATTTACGCCAAAGAGACCGGCGACTATTCCGTCTACAGCTACCTGCCGAAGAGAAGCTTCGAGGGACTGGCCGTCACCGATCTGAAAGGCCATATCTGGGTGAACCACGCTTTTAAAGCCGACGGCACGGCTGACGCGCTGATAAACTTCGGCATGGGCGAGCGCCGTCCTTTCGAGAACCTGGCGCCCGGAGATTTTGTCAACATAAACCGCACTACGAAGACCGGACACGCGGTGACCTTCCTGGGCTATATCAACTCCACTGGGAAGATACAGCCGCAGTATAATTCCACGGTGGTCGGTTTTAAATATTTTTCCTCACAGGGCCAGGCTGCCGCCGGGCAGGGCGGCTTCGACTATCGCTACGCCGTTTTCAGCCAGTTCGGCTGCCCGACGATGCCCTACAAGCGCGACTGCGAAGTGATCTATTCAGCGGACCAGCGTATGCTGAATACGGGGACTATGCTCAGCCCTAAATCCTGGACCGGGGTAATGCCGCAGGCCTCTGACGCGCCCTCCGGAGAAACCGTCCTGAACCGCACTCTCTTTAACGGCATAACCACCGACGACTGAAGGCGGCCAGGCATAAAAAAAACCCCGGCAGTAAACCGGGTTTTTTTTATTCTCAGGCCTCAGGCCGGGGTCTTCATGCCGGCGAGCAGTTTCTTATAGCGGGCCAGCGGCTCGGCCAGCCCTTTTATAGCGGTTTCCCAGAAAGCCGGGTCCCCGATATCCGCGCCGAGGCTTCGCCTCGCCACGGCCTCGGCCGTGTCCGAGCCGGTCAGGCGCAGGAAGGCCTCGTACTTCGGCAGGAAAGACGGGCCCTCCGCCTTGAACTTCCGGAACAGCGTGGCCGCCATCAGGAAGCCGAAGGTGTACGGGAAGTTGTAGAAGGAAACGCCGGCCATATAGAAATGAAGCTTGGAGGCCCAGAACAGCGGGTCCTCGCCGCCGGGCTCGAGGGCGTCCCCGAAGATGCGCTTCTGGGCCGAGGTCATCAGTTCTTTAAGCCTCGCCACGGAAACCTCGCCCTTCTGCCTCTCTTCGTAGAAGGCTTTCTCGAATTCGAAGCGCACGGTTATGTCCAGTATGGTCACGGCGGCGCCGCTTAGGTACTCGTCGAGCATGATCAGCTTCTGGGCCTCGCTGACGGCGGGGTCGGCCTGGATGCCCTCGGCCAGCAAATGCTCTCCGAAGATGGAGGCGGTCTCCGCCAGCGTCATAGGATACTCGGTGGCCCAGGGCCTCATCTCTTTCAGCAGGTGGCTGTGCCAGGCGTGGCCCAGCTCATGGGCGAGCGTGTTAACGTCGCCCAGCGCGCCGTTGAAGGTCATGTAGACCTGCTGCTCGCGGGTGAGGTTGGAGCCGGTGCAGAAAGCGCCGGGGCGCTTGCCGCCGCGGGCCTCGCTCTCAAGCCATTTCCTGGCGAGGAAATCCCGGTAATATTCGCCGAGTGCCGGGTAGACCCGCCCGAAGGCCGCCTGCACCTTGGCGGAGCCTTCTTCCCAGGTGTAAAGCTTTGAGTCTTTAAGGGGCAGAGGGGCCTCGCGCTCGTAAAAGGATATTCCCTTCTTCCCCATGGCCGCGGCCTTAACTCGCAGGATCTCGCGCACCGGCTCGAGGTTCTTGTTGACTGCGGCGTACATTGCGTCCAGGGTGCGGCGCTTTATGCCGGCGCCGAACAGGGCCTGGTCAAGGAAATGCTTCACGCCCCGGCGGCGGTAAAGCGTGCGGCGGGTTCCGGCCAGGGCGTTAAGGGCGGCGGCGCAGGTATCCTCTATGCCGGCCCAGGCTTTGTTCCCGCCCTCGAAGGCGGCGCGACCCACCTTCCGGTCGGCGTCCGACATCAGGGCGCGCCAGCGGGAGATGGGAAGCCTTTCCTTTTTCCCGTCGGGCCACTCCATGTCGAATTCCAGCTTGCCCGAGACCTTGTTATAGAGCCGCTCCCAGGACTGGAAGCCGTCCACGCCCAGGTCCGCGGCCAGTTTCTCCTCGGCCGGCGTCATGGTGCGCTTCGCGGCCTCCCGCACGCGCTTAAGAGAATGCCCGGCGCCCTTCAGCTTTTGGCGCTTCAGGAAAGCGGTAAAGACCTTGTCCGGGACGTCCTTGAAAGCCCGGAGCATGTCGACGCCGAACTTTGAGTACTCCGCGTAAAAAGAGGAGAGTTTCGCGCTTTCCGAGGCGTAGTCGTCCTTGTCCGCGTGGGCCGCCTCAAGGCAGCCGACGTAAGAGCTCACGTGGCCGAGGCGCGTCTCGGCGCTCTCCGCCGCAAGCAGGAGCTTCTCCCAGTCGCCGGCGGTCCTGGCCGACAGCGGCGCCAGCCTGGCCGCTTTTTTCTGCAGGGAAGAGATGTCCGCCGCGAGCTTATTCTTGAACACGATCATTTCCGGCCCGTTAAAAGACGGGAAGTAACCTGAAAGGTCCCACTTTACGCCCTGCGCGGTGTTTGCCATGAAAAGCTCCTTAGCCGAGGATATCCTTTTATTCTACAAAGCTAAACGCATTTGTGAAATGATAAAATAACGGTATGAACTGGTATATAGAACTCGTCAAAGCTCACCCTATAGCCACCGCTATGGCGCAGTTCGCGGGACTTGGAACCTTCGGCGAGATAGTCTCGAAGTGGCTGGCAGGACGCCGCTTCTTTTTCCCCTTCGGAGCGCGGGGCACTATCCTCCGGATGCTGGGCTGGGCGCTGCTCGCCGTCTGCATCAAATACGCTTTCACGGGCTTCGTGGCTTTCGTCGACGGGCTTATCGCCCACGGCCTCCTGCCTGAGATGGGCGCTCTTGGGAAGGCTTTCTCTGTTTCGCTTTTGATGAACCTCCAGTTCGGCCCCTTCCTTGTGATAACCCACCGCCTCATAGACAATGCCATCGAAGGGAAACCGAACTGGGCATATCTTGATAAAGGCTTGCTCTCCCTGCTCTGGTTCTGGGTCCCCGCCCACACCGTCACCTTCCTTCTCCCCCTAGAACTTCGCATCGGCCTCGCCGCAGTCTGGTCCGTGGCTCTTGGGCTGATACTTGGCTGGTACAACCGCAAACCGGCGTAATATCCACCCGCCGCCTGCCGCCAGGCCTATTTACAAGTTCCGGCCGATTTTTTAGAATAACCCTAGATCAGGCTGTCCTCTTACTATAAGGACGCAGCCGGGCGATGAGCAGCGGTTTATCCGCGGGACTATATTCTCCCGCGGTTTTTTTACGGGAAAATACGGAGAAATAATGGCCGATATTAACGACCTGCTCGCCTCGGTACAGGGACTTTCCGAAAAAGAAGCCGCAGCCCGCCTCGAAGAAGAGGGCTACAACGAACTTCCTTCCCAGAAGAAGCAGACCATCTTCGACATCATTATAAACGTCCTTAAGGAGCCCATGCTCCTGCTGCTCCTCGCCTGCGGAACTATCTACCTTATCCTGGGCGAAGCCAAAGACGCGGTGATGCTGATGACCTTCGTCGTGGTAGTGATAGGCATAACCTTCTACCAGGAGCGCAAGACCGAGAACGCGCTTGACGCGCTGCGCAGCCTGGCCAGTCCCCGGGCGCTTGTGATACGCGGCGGCAAGCAGGCCAGGATTGCGGGCCGCGAGGTCGCGCGCGAGGATATTATTTACCTGCAGGAAGGCGACCGGGTCCCGGCCGACGGAGTAGTGCTGGCCTGCGTCAATTTTTCGGCCGACGAGTCCTTGCTTACCGGCGAATCGGTGGCGGTGCGCAAATCCGCCTGGGACGGGAAGACGGAACAGGCCCGCCCGGGCGGGGACGACCTGCCTTTTGTATATTCGGGGACCCTCGTGGTGCAGGGCCGCGCGCTGATAAAAGCTACCGCTACAGGGGCCCGCTCGGAGATGGGCAAGATAGGCAAGGCGCTGGAGGCCATAACGCAGGAGGAGACCCCTCTCAACAAGGAAACCGGCAGGATAGTAAAAAGCTTCGCCATCGCCGGCGCCGTCCTCTGCGTCGTGGTCATAGTGGTGTTCGGCCTTACCCGCGACAGCTGGCTTAACGGCTTCCTGGCCGGGCTGACGCTCAGCATGGCCATGCTGCCGGAAGAATTCCCGGTGGTGCTGGTGATCTTCCTTACCATAGGCGCCTGGCGCATCTCGAAGAAGAACGTGCTTACCCGCCGCATGCAGGCCATAGAGACCATGGGCGCCACCACCGTGCTCTGCACCGATAAGACCGGCACGCTGACGCTCAATACCATGCGCCTCTGCGAGATCTGGGCGGAAGGCCGGTTCCACAGGATAGAGGAAAAAGCTTCGACCATTCCCGACGAGTTCCATGACCTGACGGAATATTCCATCCTGGCCAGCCAGGAGGACCCTTTCGACCCCATAGAGAAGGAATTGAAGCGCGTGGGCGGCTGCTGCCTGGGCGGCACCGAACACCTGCACGGAAATTGGAAAGTAGTGCGCGAGTATCCGCTGTCAAAGGAACTGCTCTCCCTTTCGCACGTCTGGGAAGCGCCTGATCACAAGCACTACATAATAGCCGCCAAGGGCGCTCCCGAAGCTATCATAGACCTTTGCCACCTCTCCGCGGATAAAGCCGGCGGGGCCATGAAGGCGGTCCTGGATCTTTCCGGCCGCGGCCTGCGGGTGCTGGGAGTGGCCAGGGCTAAATTCGAAGAGCGCGCTCTTCCTGACGGGCAGCACGATTTTAATTTCGAATTCGCGGGGCTGGTCGGCTTTATAGACCCGGTGCGCCCGCAGGTTCCCCACTCCGTGCGCGAGGCCCATAATGCCGGGATAAGGGTAGTGATGATAACCGGGGATTATCCAGGAACCGCTTCCTTCATCGCCAGGCAGATAGGCCTGAAGAATCCGGACAGCCCCATCACGGGACCCGAGCTGGCGGCCATGGCGCCCGAAGTCCTGAAGGAGCGGATAAAGGAAACGTGCGTTTTCGCCCGCGTCGTGCCGGAGCAGAAGCTGGCCATCGTGAACGCTTTAAAGGCGAACGGCGAGATAGTGGCGATGACCGGCGACGGGGTCAATGACGCGCCCGCGCTTAAAGCCGCCCATATCGGCATAGCCATGGGCGAGCGCGGCACCGACGTGGCCCGCGAAGCTTCGGCCATGGTGCTTATGGACGACGACTTCTCCAGCATCGTGCACGCTATACGCCTGGGGAGGCGGATCTTCGATAATCTGAGGAAAGCTATCGCCTATATACTATCCGTGCACGTGCCGATAGCCGGTATGTCGCTGCTGCCGGTGCTTTTCGGGCTCCCCATAGTGCTGATGCCCGCGCATATAGCGTTCCTTGAGCTGATAATAGACCCGGCCTGCTCCGTGGTCTTCGAGGCAGACAGCGAGGAGAGCGATATAATGAACCGCCCCCCCCGCCGCATGGGCGAGCCGCTCTTCTCCCGGAATATGGTTATTTTAAGCCTGCTGCAGGGGCTTAGCGTGCTCGCTACGGTCTTCGCTATCTTTATGATAGTGCTTAAGATAGGAAAGGGCGCCGACGAGGCCCGGGCGCTTTCATTCACTACGCTGGTCTTCGCCAACGTGCTCCTGATACTTACGAACCTGTCGTGGAGGGATAACCTCCTCAGGATAATGAGGAAGGCGCACGCTACTTTCTGGTGGGTTTCAGCAGGCGCGCTGGCGGTGCTCTTCCTGGCCCTCTACCTGCCTTTCTTCCGCGGGGTATTCCGCTTCGGAGTCCTGCACCCCAACGACCTGGCCCTGGCTTTCTTCGGCGGCGCCGCCAGCCTGCTCTGGTTCGAGCTGCTGAAGACCTTCAAGTTCGGCAGGTCCGCGAAGAGCTGACCCGCTCCCGCTAGGCCGCGCGGGGAAAATATATTTTAAAGGTCGTTCCGCGCCCCGGCTCGGTTTCTACGCCTATCCCGCCCTTGGCCTGCAGGACTATGCCGTAAACGGTAGGCAGTCCCAGGCCGCTTCCTTTCCCCTCCTCCTTCGTGGTGAAGAAAGGTTCGAAAATATGCTCCAGGTTCCCGGGGAGTATCCCGCTGCCGGTGTCGGTGACCGAAAGCGTCACATAATTTCCCGGCGCCGGAGCCAGCCGCATCCCGGCGCGCGCATCCTCCACAACTTCATTGGCCGTGCGGAGGATTATCTTTCCCCCGTCCGGCATCGCGTCGCGGGAGTTTACGACCAGGTTCATTATGATCTGCAAGACCTGTCCCGGGTCCGATCTTATCCTGGCGATATCGGGCGAGAGAAGTGTCTCCAGGTGCATATTTGCGCCTATAATGCGCTTCAGCATCCTGCCGGTATCGGAGATGATACTATTCAGGTCCAGCACCTGCTTCTGCACCGGTTCCCTGCGGCTCATCGCCGTGAGCTGGCGCGTCAGCGCGGCCCCCCTTTCGGTTTCCGTTCTTATTTCAGCCAGGTCGGAGCGCATGGGCGAGTCTTTCGGGAGGGTTTTGATCAGGAGCTCCGCACAGCCGCTTATCGAAACGAGGATATTGTTGAAGTCGTGGGCGATGCCGCCGGCGAGCCGCCCGATGGCTTCCATCTTCTGCGACTGGAGGAGTTCCAGCGTCAGGTCGTTCCTGGATTTTTCCGCCTCGGTGCGCTGCGCGATCTGGGCACTGAGCTGGAGGTTGGCCGCGGTAAGCTCCGCGGTGCGCTCGCGGACCCTTTTTTCCAGGCCTTCGGTAAGAGAGCGGATCTCTTCCTGGTGCCGGCGGCGTACGGTTATGTCGCGGCACAGGGTGAGCAGCTGCATGGCTCCCCCCCTGGTGACTACGGTGGAGTTGATCTCTATAGGCGTGATCTTCCCGGCGCTGTTGATATAGTCGATCTCCAGATTCCAGATATGGCCGTCCCTGGCGCACTGCGCCATTGCTTTGGCGTTCTTTCCCTTTTCATGGGGAGCGGTCCATTCCACGATGTTCCGGCCCAGTATCTCTTTAAGGTCCTTGTGCCCGCTCAGGCGGACGTACTCCCGGTTCGCGTCCAGCACGTTCCCCTGCGCGTTCACGACCACGTAGCCGGTGCCGGTGGTTTCTACGAGGGCGCGGTAAAGAGACTCGCTTTCCCAGAGGGATTTTTCGGCCGCCGCGCGCTTAGTAACGTCTTCGAACATTACGAACACCCTGCCCGCGGCTATGACCCCGAAAATAAAGACCGTCTTAAGGGTCCCGTCCTTGCAGGTCACTTTGTACTCGCCGCCGTCTATCTCGCTTTTCCGGAGAAAAGCTTCCTGGACTCGGCCCATCCACCTGTCGGTCACCTCTTTGCGGTAATGTTCGTTGGGGTAGGCCTGGACCCACCAGCGGTCCATATTCGGGATATCCGCGTGCGCATAGCCGAAGGTTTCTACGGCCTTACGGTTTATATATTCGATAGTCCCGTCCATCGACACTATGGCCATGGACATGGGGGCGCTGTCTATTATCTGGCGCAGCGTGGTTCCGCTGCCGTAGGAATTGTTTTTTTGGCCTGTCATAGGACCCCTCGGATAATATACAAAATCATAAGAGCTTCCGTAATGATAAATGGAAAGCCCCGCCATGCGGGGCGGGGCTTTTTTCGGAGGAGGAATCCTATTCGTGCTTGTAGTCTTCCTTTTTCTTCTTCAGGAAACGGGAGAACCAGCCCCCGGCGGCAGGCGGCTTGCCCTGGGCCGGGGAATGGGTTTCCTGTCTCCCGCGGGGCTGCGGCCTGCGCCGGGGCTCGTCGGAGTCGAAATACGGAGAGGGGCTTACTATCCCGCCGCGTTTGGCCGGGTCCACCCCGTAGCGGTTGGGGCCCGGGCGGGCGCCTGACGGGCGCGGGCCGTAGCCCGGGCGCGCGTCGCGGCGCTGCGGGGGCCTTTCCTGCCGGTTGCCGTCGCCGCGGCCGTACGAGCCCTGGCGGGGCGGGCCCGACTGGCCGCGCCTGGGGCCGCCGGCCGGCGGGCGCGCGGGCCCGCGGCTGAAGTTTCCCCGGGCCGTGGACCGCCGGGACGGGGCCTGCGGTTCCACCGCGCGGTTATAATTCTTTTCTCCCGGCTCGGGGCGGTGGGAGAACTGCTCTTCGCCGGACTGCGCGGCCGGCTGCTGCCGCGGCTCGGGGCGGCTTTCCTGCGCGGGCCGTTCCTGGTATTCGCGGCGGGGGGCCGGCCTCGTTCCCGGGCGGCGCTTATCTCCCTGCTGGCGCTGGCTGCCGTTGTGGCTGAAGCCGAAGCTGGCCGGCAGGATGTCGGGATGCACGGAGACGGGGAGCTGCATGCGCATCAGGCGCTCTATGTTGCGGACGTCCTTGCCCTGGTCGGGGGCGGCGAAGGTGATGGCGCGGCCCGGCTGGCCGGCGCGGCCCGTGCGGCCTATGCGGTGGATATAATTCTCGTCCTCGTCGGGCAGATCGTAATTTATAACCAGCTCTATGCCGGTGACGTCTATCCCGCGGGCGGCGATATCAGTGGCCACCAGGATGCGGTACTTTCCGGCCTTGAACCCTTCAAGGGCTTCGCGGCGCTGGGCCAGGGAGCGGTTGGAATGGATCTCCGCCGCGCTGTGCTTCATGTCGCGCAGCTCCTTGGCCAGCTTTTTGGCGTTATGCTTGGTGCGCACGAACATCAGCACGCTCCCCCAGTATTTATCCAGGATCCTGGCGAGCAGGGGAAGTTTATCCCCCCGGCTGACGATAAAGAGCTCCTGGTCTACCTTCTCGGCGACGGTGCCGGAGCGGGCGACCTCGATGCGGGTGGGCAGTTTCATATGGGCGGTGGCCAGCTTCATTATTTCGTCGGGCATAGTGGCCGAGAAAAGCATGGTCTGGCGCTCTTTGGGGAGCGCCGCGATGATCCTGTTTATCTGGGGGGCGAAGCCCATGTCGAACATCCGGTCCGCCTCGTCGAGGACCAGCACGCGCACGTCGGACATTATGACGTTGCGCTGGGTGATATGGTCGATCAGCCTGCCCGGGGTGGCGATTATGATGCGGGGGCGGCGGAACAGCTCCTGCCGCTGGCGGCCCAGGCTTTCTCCGCCGATGATCACCGTCGTCTGCATTCCCATCAGGGCGGCGAACTGCTTTACAACTTCGGCCACCTGCAGGGCGAGCTCGCGGGTCGGGACGAGGACAAGGCCTTTCCCCTCCTTGGCGGCGAGGCGCTGTATCATCGGGATGGCGAAGGCGAGGGTCTTGCCTGTGCCGGTCTGGGCGATGCCCACCATATCGTTCCCCTCCGAGGCCACGGGGATGGCCTTCTGCTGTATGGGAGTGGGGACAGTGAACTTGAGTTTATCTAAAGCTTCCAGCAATTTAGGGGCGATCCCCAGGCCGTAGAAGCCGGCGGCGGGCGTTTGATTTGTTTCGGTCATATACAATTATCCCATATATAGGCTGGTGTGCACAGTAGTATAATTACTTAGATGAGATCACTGCTGCTGGCCCTCCTCTTCATTTTCCCCGCCCTGTCCTCCGCGCAGGATAAGGTGGGAAAGCGCCTTACCGGCGTGGAGAAGCGCGTGGCGAAAGTGGAGAAGCGCGTGACCCGCCTTGAAGGCGGGGCGCTGCAGCCGGCTACCCCCGCCCGGCAGAAGGAGCCCGCGAACCCGATAGCGGTTTATTTCAGGGGCAAAAAGCAGGTGGTCGGCAAGGCGAAACTGGGGATAAAACTTTTTCTCGAATTTGAAAACCTCACCGCCCGCCGCTTTTACGCTTTCAACGGCAACCTGATCTTCAGGAACGAAACCGGGGCGGTGATATGGACCCGCCCGTACGCCCACAGCGAGCAGCTGGGCCCCGGAGAGAACGTCGAGGTCTCCATGGGGCTCCTGAGCGACCAGGCAAAAGAATACCTCAAGTTCGTAAAAGCGCGCTCCGTCACCGTCTCGCTGGAGAAACAGGAAGCCTACGGCTCGGAATGACGGCCGGGTTCAGGGTTTGAGAACGGGGAATTTTTTAAACAGGGCCGGGGTTACTTTAAGGCGGTACCAGTGCGCGGTGGCCGCGTTGCAATGGTGGTTGCCGGGGCAGACCTTCTCAAAACCGTAGCGCAGGTGGCAGCAGATAGTGACCAGGTTGCCGTCTTCGCAGGCGTACCAGATCTCTTTGGCGCCCTGCTCGATAGTATAGCGCAGGCGGGCTTCCGTAAGGCGTTTGCCCAGCCCCATTTCGCGGAACTCAGGGTTTACTCTCAGCCCGTCCATCACCCAGCGGCCCTTTTCAAAATAGACCACGCTGTGCCCGACTATCTCCTCTCCGGAGTAGGCGGCGAAATAGGTGTGGGCTTTCCTGCCGACTTTCTTTATGTCGCAGCCGGAAAAGAAAGCCAGGAAACGCGCCTTCCACGCCGCGTCTTCATGCTCCACTTTACGGACTATTATCTCTTCCGGGGTTTTCATCGCGACTATATTATACAGAAAAGAGAGCGGGCCGCCACCGGCCCAAGGCCCCAGGCCGGCCTGGGCCTAAAAACTCTCCGGGCCTGGGGCTAAAGCCCCTTAAATAAAATACTTACAGGCGCTAAACTATAACTATCCTGCTAAGCGTTGCCGGAGGTTTCGCGTGAGAAAGTTTCTAAATTCCCTGCTGCTGCTCCTGCTTGCGGTCCCTTCATTTGTTTCAGCGGCCCCCCCCGCCGGGCTTGAAACCCTCGCTCTTAAAACCCTTCCTCCGGCGGAAGCGCCCGCGGTCCCGCTCCCGTTTTATGATACGGACCGCGGCTACGATTTCACCGGGCTGCCAGCCTATATCTTCACCGAGGAAGAAAAAGTGGCGGACGCTGTCACCAGGGCCATAGAGCGGACGCGTTCGACGCTGGACGTGGCTCTTTATAATTTGCAGATCCCCGCCGCTTCCGGGGCCCTGCTCAAAGCCGAGAGCCGGGGCGTCAAGGTCCGCGTGATACTTGATTACGAGCATGTCTACCCCAAGGCCGGGAAAGAGATGCAGGACCTGATAGACGCGGGAATGGACGTGCGGGTCATGAAAGGCCGGGCCGGCTCCGGCTCGATGCACTGCAAATTCGCGGTCTTTGACGGAGAGCTGCTTGAGACCGGCTCCGCCAACTGGAGCCTCTCGGCCCAGAGCGCCAGCTACGAGAACATGATGTTCGTTTCGGACCGGCACCTGATCCAGGGCTACCAGGCGGATTTCGAATGGATGTGGGCGCAGGCGAAGCCCGCCGGCAAGCCCGACGCGCCTTCGGCCAAGCCGACAGCCCCGCCCGCGGACCCGAAGCCCTCAGTGAATTTTAACGGTACCGTCCTGCCTAATTATATTTTCTCCCCCCGCGGCGGAACGGAGGCGGCGATAGTAAAAGCCATAGACTCCGCCCGCTCCGAGGCGGACGTGGCGATGTTCTCCTTCACTTCGAAGCCGGCCATGGCCGCGCTCGTCCGCGCCGCGGCCCGCGGCGTAAAGGTGAAAATGCTGCTTTATGTGAAGTCCGCTTTCCCATTCCGTGACGAGGCGAAGAAGACCGGCATCGAGGTGCTGCTGAAAGAGGGCCGCGTCCCTAACGGGCTGATGCACAATAAATACGCCGTCCTGGACGGCTCGCTGCTTATAAACGGTTCCTTCAACTGGTCAGCCACCGCCGAGGAATTAAATACCGAAAACACCATCTTTACTATGCTGCCCGTCTATGTCACCCCCTACAAAGCCGAGTTCGACAAGCTTTTTCTGCAGGGCTTCAAGCCGTATTGAAAAGAGCGGGAGCAAATAAGAAAGGCCGCCAGAGAGGCGGCCTTTCTTATTTTGCCGGGGCGGAACTATTATCTGCGGCGCCTGGGGCCGCCGCCGCCGGGCCTGCGCGCGGAGCGCTGGTTCCAGCCGCGGCCGCCGGCAGCGTGGTCATAGCCCCAGAGCGTTTCCGCCGGAACTTCGGGATGGGTAACCTGGTTCATCGGTATGCCGGTAAGGGTTTCAATGCTGCGCACGTCGCCGCCCTGGTCCGGAGTGGCAAAGGTGATGGCCCGGCCCGGCTGCCCGGCGCGGCCGGTGCGGCCTATGCGGTGCACGTAGGCGTCGTCTTCCGACGGCATTTCGAAGTTGATCACCAGCTCTATCCCGGTCACGTCTATGCCGCGGGCGGCGATATCGGTGGCTACGAGAATGCGGTATTTCCCTGATTTGAATCCGGCCATCGCGTCCTTGCGCTGGCCCATAGTGCGGTCGGAATGTATCTCGGCCACCGCGTGGCCCATGTAAGAAAGTATGCTGGCAACCTTGGCGGCGTCATAGCGGGTTTCCACGAAGATCAGCACGGTGCCGGCGTATTTTTCGAGGAGTTTTGAAAGCAGCAGCGGCTTGGAGCCGGTGCGCACTACGTAGAGCTCCTGTATTACGTTGGCGGCGGAGGTTCCCGACTTGGCGACCTCTATGCGGATGGGGAGCTTCATGTGCTGGCTGGCCAGTCTCATCACCTCGTCGGGGATGGTAGCGGAGAACAGCATGGTCTGGCGCTCTTTGGGCAGGGCGCGGATGATGCGGTTTATCTGCGGCGCGAAGCCCATGTCGAACATCCGGTCGGCCTCGTCGAGCACGAGGATGCGGGCGTCGTCGACGCGGAGGTCGCCCCGCTCTATATGGTCGTAGACGCGGCCGGGGGTGCCTATTATTATCCTGGCTTTGCGGTGGAGGTCGCGCAGCTGGGTTTCTTTCCCTTCTCCGCCGATAAGGCAGGCTACGCCCATCCCCATCTGCGGGGCGAATTCGCGGCAGACTTCGGCCACCTGCAGGGCCAGTTCGCGCGTAGGGAGCAGCACCAGGCCCTTGCCGGTCTTTGCGGCGAGGCGCTGGATCATCGGTATGGAGAAGGCGATGGTCTTGCCGGTGCCGGTCTGGGCTATGCCGACCATGTCCTTTCCTTCGGTGGCGAGGCGTATCGATTTTTCCTGTATAGGCGTGGGCGTTACGAAGCCTTTTTTATCCAGGATATCCATGAGCTTAGGAGCTATGCCGAGCCCGTAGAATCCCGAGGCCTCTTTCATCAGCCCTAATTTTTCAAGGGCTGTGCGGCCGATCTTAGTAAGTAGCTTTTTCATATATTATCTATATTATAGCACGGTATAAAGCCGTAGATACAGAACAGATAAAAACCGCGAGATGTCAAGTCGGGGCCTACCGCAGGGGCAGGAACGAAAAACACGTTCGGCCACACCGTGGCCTCACTCGGTATTCGCCCTCCGCGCTTACGCAAGCGTCGGGCTCAACGACGGTTTTTCTTATCCTGCCCCCGCGGTCTCCCCTCCGCTCGGCTTTGTAAAACTGCAGATTTTTCGTTAAGTGTGTAACCTGGGCGGAGACCGTGCCGATCGGGTTAGCAAAAGCCCGTCGGAAGGCGAGGCTTGCGTAAGCGCCGAGCCTGAGACCGGCAGGCGCGCGCACGGTGTGCGCGACGCCGGTTTTGCGTTCCGGTCGGCACGGTAGGCCGCCCAGCTAACTTATGCCTGGTGTGTAATTTGTAAAGTTTTAACTCAGTTCAGTTCAAATTCTTCGCCCATGTTGGGGCATTTTACGTTCTTGATGCCTTCGGCGGCGAGGGCGGCGGAGAGGGCGGCGCGGGCTTCGGGGTCGCCGTGGACGAGGAAGACGCCGCGCGCGGGTTTGGCGGCTTTGATGAAGGCGGCCAGGTCGTTCTTATCGGCGTGCGACGAGAAAGTGTGCATGGTTTCCACGCTGGCCCAGACTTCGTGCTCGAGGCCGAAGATCTTCGCTTTTTTCAGGCCGTCCTGCAGCTTCCTGCCCAGGGTGCCCTGGGCCTGGTAGCCGACAAGCAGGATGGTGCTGTTTTCTTTGTCAACGTTATTGCGGAGGTGGTGCAGCACGCGGCCGCCTTCGCACATTCCCGAGGCCGAGATTATTATCATCGGACCTTTCAGGTTGTTGAGGCGCTGGGATTCTTCCTTTGAACGCACATAGCTTATGTAGTCGAAACCGAACGGGTCCCCGTCGATGCGGGCGTAATCACGGAATTTATCGTCGAAGCTGAAGCTGTCCCGGTGCTTGTTGAAGATCTCGGTCAGGCTGACGGCCATGGGGCTGTCCACGCAGATCGGGATAGCCGGGATGGTCCTGTCCCCGCGCAGCTTGTCCAGGATCACGATCAGCTCCTGCGTGCGCTCGAGGGCGAAACTGGGGATTATTACTTTCCCGCCTTCCCTGCACGAGCCCCTCGCCGACGCGGCCGGCAAGCTTGCCGAAGTGATCAGAAAAG
>JAVHPG010000347.1:0-23564 GCA_036170455.1 Elusimicrobiales bacterium | reverse complement strand
TGACGGAGATGTTGTCGCGGGTGATCACGTCCTGCGGGGGGACGTCCAGCACCACCACGCGGGTGCTCATGCGGAAGATCTGCTGGATGCCGGGGATAAGGAAGATCAGCCCGGGTCCTTTAACTCCGGTGAAGCGGCCTAGCGTGAGGATCACGCCGCGCTCGTATTCGTTAAGGACCTTTATGCTGGCGAAAAGCAGCACCACCAGAATTATAATTAAAGGAACTATTCCCATTTTTAAACTTCCGTCGTAAGATAGTACGTATAAGTCTACAAAAGATGCGTGAACAAGGCAATCTCCGGATCAGCGGCCGGGGGCTTTCTGTCCGCCTTGCGCGCCCCAGCCTGTCAAAGGTTTAAAGCCTTCTCCGAAAGAAGACCCCGAGCCGGAAGGCGCCCTGCCGGGTTCCGGGGTGTCCATCCGCAGCCGGCCGGTGAGGACGGGAATGGCTACCTTAAGAATGGCCGTGTAAATTAAAAAACCGAAAGCCCAGATGCCGGCGCAGAGTAAAGTTTCGTTGCGCGTCGGCAGATACTCCACTATCTCGCCCAGGGGGGAGGGAATAAAGGCCGGTACGATAAACCCCATCCCTTTCTCTATCCAGACGCCGATGATCGCCATCACGCAGGCGGCGTTCAGCAGCTTTAAATTGCGGGAAGCGGGCAATAGCAGCAGGAACATGGCCGTTACGTTCAGCGCCAGCGCGGTCCAGATCCAGGGCACCAGGCCGTGGTGGCCGTGCAGGCCGAACAGAAGATATTTCATGTGGATGAAATGTTCGTCAGGGATATAGAACTCCTTGAACGTTTCGCTGGCGAAAAGAAAAATATTTATCGCCATCGCCACCTGCACCACGTCCCTGAGCCGCAGCACCGCCCCGTCCTGGACCTTGTAGGAGGTGAAGCGCCGCACCAGCTGGAGCGCCAGGATCAGGAAGGCCGGCCCGGCCGTGAACGCCGAGGCCAGGAAGCGCGGGGCGATGATGGACGAATGCCAGAAGGGGCGCGAGGCGAGGCCCTGGTAAAGGAAAGCCGTTACGGTGTGGATGCTTACGGCCCAGACTATGGAAATGAAGACGAAAGGGATATAGAGTATCCTTAACGGTTCCTTTTTAAGGTACTTCATGTAGAGCAGGTAGCCGGCGACATAGGCGTTAAGGAACAGGTAGCCGTTCAGGACTATCACGTCCCAGGTAAGCATTGAATTCGGCCAGTTGAACAGGCCGACGGGCGGCGGGGCCATGTGCCAGACCCTTTCGGGGCGGCCCAGGTCCACGGTCACGAACAGCATGGCCATAATAAGCGAGGCGACGGCCAGGATCTCCCCGAAAACTACCACGTCATGCAGATGCTCGTCGTGATAGACGTAAACCGGGATGACCATCATTACCGCCGCGGCCGCCATCCCCACCAGGAAAGTGAAATTGGCTATGTAGAGACCCCAGGAAACATGGTCGCTCATGCCCGTGGTTCCGAGGCCGTGCGCAAGCTGCACGCAGTAGGCGTTCAGCCCGGCCAGGGAAAGCAGCGCCAGGAAGCACATCCAGGCGTAATAGCGCCAGTCTCCGTCGAACAGCTCAGCCGAGGAAAGCCGGAAGAATTTAAGGAGGTTAGACATCGGTGTAATAGTAGAACCTCGGGATGGTTCCCCTTTCCTGTTTCAGGATGAAGACGCGCTTGTCGCGGATGATGCTTGAGATCTCGCTTTCCGGGTCCAGGAGGTTCCCGAATTTTCTGGAACCCGTGGGACAGACCTCTAGGCAGGCCGGGTATTTCCCGGCGCGCGTCCGGTGAAGGCAGAAAGTGCATTTTTCCATGGTTCCCATCGGCCGGGGCCGGTTGGAAAGGTAGCCTATCTCCGGGTTGAAATCCTCTTTGGGCAGGTAGGGCTCCCTGAAATTAAACCTGCGGGCGTGGTAGGGACAGGCGGCCTCGCAGTAGCGGCAGCCTATGCACCAGTTATAATCCACCACCACTATGCCGTCGGGCTCGCGCCAGGTGGCTTTTACGGGGCAGACCTTGGTGCAGGGCGGCTTTTCGCAGTGGTGGCATTGCACCGGCATGTAGTACTTGCCCTCTTTCGGAACCTGGCCTTCATAGTCCGTCTTCGAGGTTTCCACGTTCACCGCGCCCTTCTCCATCTCCAGCACGGTGATATACTGTATCAGCGGGTCCCTGGACTGGTTGTTCTCTTTAACGCAGGCCTGGACGCATTTTCTGCAGCCTACGCAGCGACCCATGTTCAGGGCGTAGGCGAACTGTACTCCGTTGAGAGGGGGGAGGGCAGTGAGGTGCGGGGCGACCCCGTATTTATCCTTAAGCTTCGCCGAGATCCTTTCAAGGATGGCTTTCTTTTCATCCGGGGTTAATTCCGTGTAGTGCTTTTGGAAGAACTCTTTCAGAGAGGGAATATTAGCCAAGTCTTTAAGCGGAGAAAGCGCGGCGGCCGCGGCGGCCGCCCCCCCCCCCCCCCCCGGCCGCCGCTACGGCCAGGAACTGGCGGCGGGTGACGCCGGAACCGTAAGGTTTCGGGCGGTAATAGGGGTCGGTTTGCTCTTGTTTTTCTTCTGCCATCAGTGTTCGCCCCCGGGAGTATGCTGTTTCTGCGGCGCCGGCGCGGCCGTAAGCGGTTTGAAAGCGGGCGAATGCGGGTCATGGCAGGCGATGCAGACGAGCGTCTTCTGCTCGCCCTCCGCCTTGTTCCAGTAGCCGTTGCGGCGGCCGTGCGTGCCCCGAGTCCAGTCCCTGTAAGTGGTGCCGTGGCATTTCGCGCAAAGCAGTTCCACTTTGGCATACGGGATCTGCCCGCCGCCGTCTGCCGTAAAAAAATTCCTGTTCTTGTCGCTGTGGCAGTTGAAACAGCGCTTATTCGTGCCGTGTTCCAGCTTTACCTTGGCGCTATGGACCTCCGGCGCCGCGGTCGGGTCCTGGCCGGAGGGGTCGGCATGGCAGTCGCCGCAGGCCATCCCCTCGGTCTCAAGCCTTTTTTTTACGGCGCGGACCGGGGAGATATCGTAATACTCCGGCTTCATTGCGAAGGGATGCCTGACCTCTGCGGCGGCGCGGCTGCCGGTATAAAAGAACCAGGCGGCGGCGACGAACGCAGCTCCGGCCGCGACCAGTAGCAGGGTAGGGATCTCCGTATTAGGGAAAGCGTCGGGTTTTTTCCAGTCGAAATCCGCCATATGTCAATTAAAAACTGCGCACGCCGCGCCTGAGGGCCGAATAAACCGCCGCGCCCGGGACAGCGGCTTAGATCAGGCCGGGCGTGTCTATAACTACGTCTTTTGGCTTAAGGCTTTGCCTGGGGGGCGAGCGTTCTCAGATACTTAACCAGTTCCTTTACTTTGAGGTCGCTCAGTTTGCCTTTGAAAGAGGGCATTTTGCCTTTGCCGTCTGTGATCAGCTTCGCCAGGGCCTCGTCCGTCTTTTCCTGGGCGGCTTTGCCGGTGAGATCCATGGCTGCGGGCTCTAATTTGAACATCTTCACCATGGCGGGGTTCCCCTTCCCGTCCTTGCCGTGGCAGGAAACGCATTTGGCTTTGAAGTCGGCGCTTTCGGCCGCTTTCGTCGCGGGCTGCGCCGGAACCGCCTCTTTTACTTCGGCGGCTTTGGCGGGGGCGGAAATTTCCCCGGTCTTCGCTCCGGCCGCCGGGGCGACCGCGGTCGCAGCGTCGGCCGCCACGGCTTCGGCGGGTTTGGTCTCGGCGGGCTTGAGGTAGGCCGCGAGCGCGGTTATCTCTTCCGCGGTCAGTTTGGCCTTGTAGGCCGGCATTTTGCCCTTGCCGCCGGCGATAATAGCCGCCGCGTCATTTTCGGCCGGAATGGCCGTCAGGTCCATAGCGGCAGGCTCCGTCTTGAACATCTTTACCATGGCGGGGTTGCCTTTCATGTCCTTGCCGTGGCAGGAGACGCACAGATTCGCATAATTTGCGGCAGACTCGCCGGCGAACGAAGAGGCGGTCTGAGCGCAGAACAGAGAAACCAGCGTTACAGCGATAAGCTTTTTGTTCATGATGTTTTCCTTGTTAGCTGACGTTAAATGAAAACCAAAACCGTTTTAGGCAGCCTTCTCACCGCTTTTCTCACAGGGCGGCAGCACGCTCATCAGTATCTTGCTGAACAACCCTCGTTCGCCGAAGCTCTTGGGAACTAACAGGTCTTTGTGAACATAAACCCCTCAAAAGCCGCCGCGAATATAAAGATAAAGCGAATTAAATGCTGGGCCTCTTTCGCATATTGATATTTTACAATAAAATACGGGCGGGTTTACAATCCCGGGTTTTATTTCCCTATCCGGCCCGCCTTTATCACGGCGGGAACAGGGGCGGGGGAGGCCGCGAGCCTGGCGATCCAGATGCTCAGTTCGTACAGCACGAACATCGGGGCCGCAAAGACCATCATATTGAAAATATCGGGGGTGGGCGTGAGGATAGCGGCGGCTATGAAGATCAGCACTATGGCGTAGCGGTACTTGCTCCGGAGCAGGCGGTGATCGATGACGCCGGCCTTAGTAAGGATATAGCTTAGGACAGGCATCTCAAAAACGAGCCCGGTGCCCAGGATGGTCCAGGTAATAAAGGAAATATAGCTCTGGGCCGAGATAAGCGGCTGCAGGTCCTCCCCGGCGAAACCGAGGAGGAATTTGAGCGCGGGGGGAATGAGTATGTAATAGGAGAACAGGACCCCGGCCGAGAAAGCGAACATGACCCAGCCTACGAAGGCGAAAACATTGCCCTTAAGCCCGGGGCCGGCGGCGGGCTCCACGAATTTCCAGACCTGGTAAAGCAGGAAAGGCATGGAAAGGATCAGGCCGGCCGTAAAGGAAATATTGAGGTAGACGGACAGCGCCTCCGTGGGGGAAAAGAACACCAGCTTATCCACGGTTCCGGCTATCGGGTGCTTGATGATCCTGAACAGCAGGGAGGAATAGTTGAAGGAAACCCCGAAAGCGCAGGCGAGAAAGATCAGCGAAGAAATAAGCCTGCGTCTTAATTCGTCAAAGTGGGAGGACAAAGAAAGGGTCGGATCCATTACGGGGCGGGTCTGTCCGCAAAAATGCTACTTTGGCTGTTTGTCGTTCGGGGCGGGCTTCTCTCCGGCTGGGTCCTCCCGCATCGCTTTCTTGAATTCCTTTATCGTGGCGGCCACGGACTTGCCGAGTTCGGGAAGCTTGTTAGCTCCGAAAAGAAGTACGCAGATAAAACCTATAAAAAGCAGTTCTGGTGTGCCCATGCCTAGTATCCTCATAGAGTTCCTCCGAACGCCGGTTTTCCGCGTTTACTATATATATTATACCACTTATGAGAGGCCCGCCCATTAGGGCCACGAATACCGGCATAATTTAGATATAATAATTTCAGGAGGACTTATGGCCAAAATATTGGTAATTGACGATGATCCCGACATAGTGGAGTCGATGCGCATAATACTCGAAAGCTGCCGGCATAAGGTGAAGGTGGCGAAGAACGGCGCGGAAGGTCTTAAAGAGGCGAAGGCGGCCAAATACGACCTGATAATTCTGGACGTCATGATGGAAACCATGAGCACCGGTTTCGAGGTCGCCAGGAAACTGAGGGAAAACCGCGAGAATAAAGCCTTGCCTATACTGATGCTTACCGCGATAAAAGAAAGCACCGGCCTGGACTTCAACAGCGAGGTGGGGGACAAGGACTGGCTGCCGGTCAACGCCTACCTGGAAAAGCCGCTGAAGCCGAACGAACTCCTGGTTAAAGTGGAAGCCCTCCTCAAGGGCGACGCTCCTAAAGGGAAATGACGCTTTGACCGACGCCGCACGGGAACAGCAGGACGGTCTGGCTGAAAGCCTTTATTGGCTTATCCGCCTGCGCTGGTTTGCCTTGGGGGGGGTGGTCCTTACCACCCTTCTCGCCGGCAGGCTGCTCCATGCGGAACTGAATTACGGCCTGCTTTACTCTATCGCGGCCGGGCTGGGTGTCTATAACTTCCTTTTTCTCCTGTATCTGAACCGGCTCCGGACTTCCGGCAGGCCGGACCTGCCCGTGATCACCAACCGCCTTGCGAACTCCCAGATCCCGCTGGACCTGCTGAGCCTGGCGGCCCTGCTCCACTTCTCCGGAGGACCTGAAAACCCCTTCGCCTATTATTTTTTCTTCCACATGATAATAGCGAGCATCCTGCTTTCGCGCCGGGCCAGCTACCTGCAGGCCGCTTTCGCCTCGGCCCTTTTCCTTTCGGTCAGCGGCCTGGAGTACGGCGGGCAGTGGAAGCATTACTGTATAAACGGGCCGGGGCTTTGCTTCCTCGGCGCGGGGCCGCTGGCGCTGCTCGGTTCCTCCGCTGCCTTTGTCAGCACCCTGTTCATAGCGGTCTATATGGCGAGCTCCGTCTCGCTCAAGCTCAGGCAGAAGGAAGCCACCCTGCGCCAGGCCAATCTGCAGCTGAAAGAAAAAGACAAGATAAAGAGCAATTACGTCCTGCGAGTTTCCCACGACGTGAAAGAGCACCTGGCCGCGATACAGGCCTGCCTGGACCCCGTCCTGCACGGCCTTACCGGGCCCCTCGCGCCCGGGCAGGAAGACCTGCTGCGCAGGTCTTACGCCAGGACGGAGAAACTGCTTATTTTCGTCAAAGCCCTGCTCGAGATAACGCGCCTGAAGCTGAGCAGGAAAATCGAGACGGGGCCCTTCTCGCTGCTGAAAACAGCGGAGAACGCCGTGCGCCTGGTGGAAGAGAGGGCCGGGGAGAAAAAAATAAAACTTACCTGGTCGGTCGCCCCCGGGGTGGATATCATCACCGGGGCGCAGATCTATATCGAGGAAACTATCGCTAATTTCCTGGCCAATTCGATCAAGTACACCCCCGAAGGCGGAAGCGTGGAGCTCGCCATAACGGACGGGGGGGAAAAGGTGCGGATACGCGTCACCGATACGGGCATGGGCGTTCCCGCCGAAGACCTGCCGCATCTCTTCGAGGAATTCTTCAGGGCCGGGAACGCCAGGGCCACGGAGCGGAACGGGACGGGCCTGGGACTTTCCATCGCCAAGGAAGTCGCCGAAAAACACAAAGGCAGCATCTGGGCGGAGTCGCAGGAGGGCAAAGGCGCCTCGTTCTACCTTGTACTGCCTAAAAATGCCGGCGCCCCGGCTTCAGTTAAGGCTTAAAGAAGCCTTCCTCAACTTGCTCACCCAGAGCGCTATTTCCACCAGGTCCAGGTCGCTTATCTCCGGGAAGCGGCCCGCCGCCGGCAGGGACCTTACGGTAGCGCCTTTGCCTTCGAAGCGGATAAGGGCTATGGCGGCCCCGCCGTACTTCACTTCGTAAGCCGGAGCGCCGTCGCTGTAAAACTCCGGCCATTTCAGCGAGCGGTAGATATGCGCGGTGAGCGCGCCCGCCTTCCGCGCCCGGTAACCCTCGGTAAGCCATTCCCTTACTGTCCATTTCATAAGACCTCCCCTGACCCTTTATGATCGCCTTGATATCCTAGCAGGCGAACCCGTCAAGGGCGTGTCGGGTTGGTCACGGCAAAATTAATTATTTTAGGCGGGGCGCTATTTTATACAATTTAGCTGCAGACTATACGGAGGTTCAATGTTTAAACTTCTTTTCCCGCTTTGCGTCCTGCTCGTCCCCGCGGCCCTTTCCGCTTCGGAAGAAGCGAAAGACCCGTACCTGAGCGCCCTGGTAAAAGAGCTGGACCGCTCCTTCACCGGCCTTAAGAATTCGGAGAAAACTCCGCTTTATTACCTGGGCTACGAGCTGACCGCGTCCAAGTACTATTACCTGGCCTCCAAGCTCGGGGCGCTGGACGGCGACGCCGATTACAGCAGCAGCAAGCTGGACATTGACATGCGCGTTAACACGATGGAGCTGGACAATACCCACCAGGTAAAAGGGAACATGGCCTGGACCAGCGGCGGGCAGTCCCTGGACCTGCCGGTGGCGATGGAGGGGAACGAGGACGCGCTGCGGGCCCGCATCTGGGAATATACCGACAAAGCCTACAAGAAAGCGCAGGAGAATTTCACCAAGGTGAAGATGAACAAGGCCGTGACCGCCGCCGAGGACGATCCCTCGGCCGACTTCTCCCCGTCGAAGCCTGAAGTTTTCTACGAGACCGTGGCTCTCCCTGAACCGGACCTGGACGCCTGGCGCGGGCGCCTCAAGAAGCATTCCGCCCGTCTTGCCGGTTACGCCTATATCTATGACTCCGGCGTGACTTTAAGCTACGAGAACGAGAACCGCTACCTGGTGAACAGCGAAGGCAACCGCATTAAGACCGGGAACAACTATATCACGCTGACCTATTATCTCACCAGCCGCACCACGGACGGCATGGAGCTGAGCCGGGGTGAATATTACAATACCGATTCTTTCTCCGGGCTGCCTTCGGAAGAGAAGATGAACTCCGATATGGACCGCTCCATCGCCGAGCTGAAAGCTTTGAAGGACGCGCCCATAGTGGAGCCGTACAGCGGCCCGGCCATCCTTAAGGCCCGCGCCGCCGGGGTGTATTTCCACGAGATAATCGGCCACCGCATGGAAGGCCACCGGCAGAAGCTGGAAGACTCGGGCCAGACCTTCGCCAAGAAGGTGGGGCAGAAGATCACTTCCGACATCGTAACGCTTTACGACGACCCCAATATGAAAGAGTACCGCGGCATACCGCTGCGCGGTTATTACCGCTATGACGATGAAGGCGTAAAGTCCCGGCGGGTGAGCATAGTCGAGAACGGCGTGCTGAAGGGCTTCCTGATGAGCCGCTCCCCGATACGCGGCTTCCCGGCCTCGAACGGCCACGGCAGGCGCTCCTCCGGCAAGCCGATAGTGGCGCGCATGGGCAATCTGGTGATGAAGGCTTCGGTGACCAGCACCTACCCGGAGCTGCGCAACCAGCTGATAGAGGAATGCAAAAAGCAGAACAAGCCTTTCGGCCTGGTCTTCGACGATATCTCCGGCGGCTTCACGAACACCGACCGCGGCAATGCGCAGGCTTTCAAGGTCCTCCCTCTCCTGGTCTACAAGGTTTACACCGACGGGCGCCCCGACGAAGTCGTGCGCGGCGTGGATATCGTTGGCACGCCGATAACCAGCTTCAGCAAGATCACCGCCGCGGCCGACGACGACGCCGTGTTCAACGGGACCTGCGGCGCCGAATCCGGCTGGGTTCCGGTCTCTTCTATCTCCCCCAGCATGCTGATAAGCGAAATGGAAGTGGAGAAATCGCAGAAATCGCAGGAAAAGCCGCCGGTGCTCGATCCGCCGCTGCACGACGCGGCTGCGCCGGCGCCGGCCAAATAAAGGACAAAGCCATGAAAAAAATACTTGTAACCGCTTTAGCCTTCGCAGCCGTTATTTCGGCGGCCCGCGGCCTGAACGCCGCCCCTCCCGCCGACGACAAGGTCTTCGCCGCTATGAAGGACGAGATGGCCCGCTCCGTGGCCAAGCTCAATATGGACAACCTGGGGAAGCCGTATTTCCTGTCCTACCACATAGGCGACGGCCATTCCTTCAGCGTCACGGCGGGCTTCGGCGCGGTTGAGAATCTCAACTCTTCGGATTACCGCCGCCTCAAGGTGGACCTGCGCGCCGGCACGCCCAAATTCGACAACAGCAACTACGCGCCCAATATGTGGGAGGGCTACCGCGCGGAGACCGACTGGAATATCGCGCTGGACGATAATTACGACGCGCTTCGCTTCGCCGTCTGGTCGGCCACGGACAAGGCCTATAAAAAAGCCCTGGAGACGCTGTCGAAGAAAAAAGCTTTCGTGGAATCCAAGAACATGGCGGAGCTTTATGACGACATGACGCCCCAGGCGCCGTACGAACTCTACCGGACTTTCGCCGTGGAGCGCCTGGACGAGAAACTCTGGGGAGAGAACATCCGCAAGGTGTCCGCGGTCTTCCTTAAATACCCGGAGGTAAAGTATTCCTCCGTGCGCCTGCACTTCAATTCGGGCGGGGTGCGCTACCTTAACAGCGAGGGTTCCGCCAACAGGCGGCCCTCCTGCGACGGCGACGTCTCAATAACGGCCTCAGGCTACGCGCCCGACGGGTTCCGCCTGAAATCCTCCCACGTCTACGATTTCTGCCTGGCCAAGGACGCCCCCGCTTTCGAGACGCTGCTGGCCAAAGCCGACGAGATCGGGCAGAACCTGGCCCGCATGAGCAAGTCCGAGCCCATCAAGGCCTATATCGGCCCCGTCCTGTTCGAGAAAGACGCCGCCGGCAAGTTCTTCGAGACCCTGCTGGTCAACAATCTTGCCAACCCGCGCGAAGTCTGGACCGAGAAAAGCCGCTGGTCGGAGGAAACGGTCTACCGCCGGGCGGGCGAACTGGTGGAGCGCATCGGCATGCGCGTGACCTCGCCTTTCCTCAACGTCGTCGACGACCCCGCCGTCCGCTATCACGAGGGCGTGCCGCTTTCCGGCTTCTACGAGGTCGACGACGAGGGCGTGCCGGCGCAGAAGATAAAAATGGTAACCAAAGGGAAGTTGTCCGAATATTATATGTCGCGGGCGGCGACCCGGGACTTTAACAAGTCCAACGGCCACGGCAGGGGGGATTTCAGCGAATATCCCGCCGGCTCTCCCTCCAATGTCTTCATAATCCCCGAAGACAACCCGGCCAAAGTGCTTCCTCTGCCGGAGCTGAAGAAAAAGTTCCTCGACCTCTGCAAAGAGCAGGAGCTCGACTACTGCATCCTGGTAAAAGGGCTGGACGGCCTGTACGGGCCTTTCTCGGCCTGGAAGGTCTATACCGACGGCCGCGAGGAGCCGGTGCACGGCATAGAGTTCACGGGCACCAGCCTGCGCGCGCTCCGCGATATCACGGCCGTCTCGAAAGAGACCTATGTCTACAACCTCGCCTGGAGCACTCCCGGCACTATCGTGACGCCCTCCATTCTGGTGCAGGAGATGGAGATAAAGAAGACAGAGGAAAAGCCGGAGAAGAAACCGTACCTGGGCCACCCCTATTTCGCTAAATAGGGCCGGTTCCCGCGAATGCGCAAGTCTGCTTTAAAGGTCAAGCTCGCCGCCGCCGCGGCCGCACTGTGCCTGCTGGCGACTTACGCGCCGGCGCGCCCGCGCGGCGACGAGCGGAACGCTTTAAAGTCCTATTACACCCCGGAATACCTGGCTTTTAAAAAACGCATAATGGCCGAATTCGCCAAAGTCGGCCCCGGCCGCTTCAGCGAATTCGTAAAGCGCGGCAAATTCGGCAGGGATACTGGCGGGGATAAGAACCAGAAAGTCATAGCTTTCACCTTCGACGCCTGCGGCGGCCTCCACAGCGACTACAATAAAAAACTGATCGAATACCTGCGCAGGGAGCAGCTCCCGGCGACGCTCTTTATCACCGGCCTCTGGCTTGAGAAGAACAAGGAAACCTTCGCGGAACTTGCCAAAGACCCGCTTTTCGAGATAGAGAACCACGGGATGCTGCACCGCCTTTGCTCCACGGAGGGGAAGACCATGTACGGAGTGCACGCGACGCGCGACTTGGGCGACGTAATAGACGAGATGGAACTGGGCGCGCGCAGGATAAACGACCTGTCCGGGCGGCGGCCGATATTTTTCCGCTCGGCGACGGCTTATACGGACGAGCTTTCTTTAAAGGTGGCGGAGCGCCTTGGGATGGAAGTGGTGAGCTATGATATCCTTTCCGGCGACGCCACGCATTCGTCCGCCAAGACCATGAGCGCCAATATCCTTAAAGGGGCGCGGCACGGCGCGGTGGTCATAATGCATTTCAATCACCCGGGCTGGCCCGACCGGGAGGCGCTGGAACTGGCCGTCCCCGAGCTTCGCAAGCGCGGCTACAACTTTATAAAGCTCGAAGATTTTTCAATGAAATAGTTCCGGGGCGCGCCTTGCAAAAAGAAGAACCCCCGTTTAGCGGGGGGTCTTCTTTTGCGGCGCCCTGGTCAGTTGTTCTTCGCGGGTTTCAGCCTGTAGTAGCGCAGCGGCTTCGCTACGTTCTTCGCCTCGGTCTCGAACGGCCCTTCGAAGCGGAGGCCGGCGGCGAGGCCGGCTTTTTGCAGGGCGGCCCTGGCCGAGTCCATTATCAGGGTCTCGCGGAAGCCGCCCTTTGACTGCAGGCGGGCCGTCTGGTTCATGCCGCTGGAGAAGGCGGTGAAGTCGTGGTTCGGGCCGAACAGGCCCACGGCGGCGGGGCAGAGGTTAATGCCGGAGGCTACGCCCAGGCCTTTCATCTTGACCTTCGCCGCCAGGCCGCGGTATTTCGGCAGGTTGCCCAGGCGCTCCGTGAATTTCTGTATCTCCAGCGCGGCCAGCGCGGCCTGCCGCGTGCAGGCGGCCGCCGAGTCGCGGAAGAACGGGGGGCCGAAATGGACTATAACGCAGTCGCCGACCATCTTGTCGAAAACCCCGCCGTGCTCCCAGGCTATGCGCACGGCGCCTTCGCTCCAGTAGTCCACGAAGTCGCCTATCCGGTCAGGTCGGCGCAGGCCCTTTTCGCAGAGCTTGGTGAATGAGTTTATGTCCGTGTACAGGATGGCGATGTTCTTGACCCTGGGCGACAGATGCTTGCGCATGTAGTCGGGGTCGCTCAGGAGCTCCGACACCGTGGAGGGGGAGAAGAATTTGGCCATGTGGCGGCGCTCGCGGTTGTAGTCTATCAGGCGCTGGCTTATCGAGTTGGCGAAGATGTTCATCAGGTCGCGCCCGAAGGTGGAAAGTCCGCCTTCAACTTCGGCTACCAGCTTCCCGAGCTGGCCGGCGCCGGCGGCGCGGCCGCTGAGCGTAAAGCCCATCCCCTCGTCCAGGCCCAGCAGCTTGCGCACCATATGCCTGTCCGGGTCCAGCAGGTGTATGCCGTGGGTTTTTATAGCGAGGCTAAGCGCCTTATGCGGCCGCTGTTCGGAATCGTGCACGCAGCGGCTGCCGCGGTAGATGCGGTACTGGATCCGCTCGCCCTCGGCGGCGTCGTCGTTGCGGTAGACCAGGCCCAAATGGCGGAAGGGGATCTCGGCGTGCAGCGCGCCCACGGCTTCGTCTATCGCCTCGCGCAGTACGCTGCGCGTCAGGCAGCGAGTGACCCGCTCCATCAGTTTCTGCTTCAGGGCCGCGCTCTGGATGCCCCAGAGCGTTCCGTCCAGCTCCTCGCAAACGGCGCCGAGGCGGGCGAGATAGGCCTTGTCCGGGTTTACCGGGCCGCGGTAGCCGAAGGCCAGCGTTCCGACCCTGCGGCCGTCGAGGTCCAGCGGCTGTGAAACCCAGCGCAGGCCGCGCGAAACTTTTATAAACACCCTGCCCGGGGTTTTCCCGAGGTCGAAAGCCGGCGCGGTTTTCCAGCTGAAGACTTCTTTTTCGAGGTCCTCGTTGCTGGTCTCGAGGGCGGCTGCCGCCGCGCCGAGTTCGGCGGCGAGTTTAGGCAGAAAAAATTCAAGCGTGGCTTTCAGCCCGAGCTTTTTTCTCGCGCAGCTTTCGAGGATGGAGTCGGCGAAAAGATTCATAGTGTGAGGGTCTTTTAAGGAGCGTTCTTTTTTGTTTTTCATCTTGTGTCCGGACCAGCCTTTATCCAGAGGTATAATCTGTAATTATATATAAAACAAAACGGGCGGGTGCTGTTTTTTGGATTTTTGCGCACCCCCTTGACAAGTCAAGTTGCGTCTGTTATACTAGATTTGTAGCCTTGGTCTTTTAAAAGCGCCGTCGGTGTGGTTGCGGAGGTTTCGGGGGCTGCCCCGGCCCGGCGCGGTTTCCCCTGTTTCGCGGCCAGCTTCGGTCTCGGCGTTCTTGCGGGCGCCGGAGTTTCTCGGTCAGCTGCGGCGCGTTCAGGCGTTCTCCGGTCCGTCTCCCGCCCTTAGGGCGGCGCGGTTCGCCGGGGTCCTGGTTCGGCGGCTCCCGTCCTTAGACGGCTGTCCTGCTCCCGGGTGGGTGTTCCGGCCCTTGCGCTTAAAGCGCGCTTTGGTCTCCGGCTCGCTCCTTACGCGGTCTGCGGTATATGCGGTCCTGGCCCGTGTGCCATAATGAAGAGCCCCCGTTCCCGGGGGCTCTCATTTTAGTGCGAGCTAAAACAGGTGTCCTTGCCGGGTTAATATCTTATAATTACACTACAAAAGGCTATGCCATTAAACTGATGGACTCTTACCTGGCGCAAGCGCTCTCTATCTGGAACTCGCCCGAGTTCCAGGCGCTCTTGACCCCGTTCCGTACCCTGAGCAGCATCAGCGCGATGTTCTGGATGCTTGCGCGCCTGTCGGGCCTGCTCATGGCCGCGCTCAAGCACTTCCTGTTCGAGGAAGTCAGCGCCCTGCTGTATATCCTCTACGCCATCGTTCTTTCCGTAGTCTACGCGGCTATGATGTTCTATACCTCCATGCATGGGGCCTGGCATCCGTCCCTGCTCTGGCGCGAGGTCTGCGGCTTCGGCTTCATGTACGTGATGCTCGGCGTGACCTTCATGGACAGTTCCACCCGGCGGCTTAAACCCCACACCCCGATAGGTTTTTTCCTGGGCGTATGCGCCTACCTCTTCCTGGCCAGGGCGCCCTCCCTGGCGCACCGGCCCGCGCTGGTAGAGTTCCACCGCGTGCTCGAACTTTTCGCCGCCGGCGGCTGGGGCAATGTGATGACCGCGCTGACGGTGGCGGTGATGAGCTGGTCGCTTCTTTATATGACCGTCAAAGAGGTCGCTTTCGGGCTGAGCCCTCTTCTTTACCGCCTGCGCATCATCAAGACGCCGCCCGTCCGTTTCGATTTCAGCCGGCCCGGAGGGGAGGACGGAGAGCGGAGCCGCGCTGTGGTTCCCTCCCTGGCGCGTTCTTTTTTCCTGCTGACCATGCTTTTGGGAGTTGCCGGCCTGGCGGCATACTGGTGGCCGAAGCTGCGCGCGGCCGGCGCGGCCGCGGCACCGGCCCTCCAGAGCAGGGCCCAGTCCCCGGAAGCGGCGGCGGCCGCGGCAAAGCTGGGGCGCGTACTTCCCGCCGTTTCTTTCGCGGCGATCAGCGCTCTGCCGCGGCAGGGAACCATGGCCGATTTGGCCATCCCCGTTTTCCAGACCCTGCTTTCCGCGCCCCGCGAGGCCGACCGCTGGCTCGCGGCCGCTGCCCTCGACCGGCTGGACCCCGGTTTCCGCATCTCCCAGGGCAAGCTCTTCAGCTCTACGGCCGCGGCGGTGATGCTGCCATGCTCCTGGAACAGGCGGTCCTTCCAGGCTCTGATGCTTCCGCTGCCGGGCGACGATCCGGCCAAGACCCGCACCTGGTGGGTTTCCGACGGCCGAGGGGTACATTTTGCGGGCGTGGGCCCGGGGGAATTCCGGGAAGTGCCCGGCTCCAGCGCCTGCGCCGTTGCCGCTTTCGCCTCGACGGGCGGCTCCGTGCTTCTGGCTTTCACCGAGGCGCCCCAGGAGCGGGGCGGGGCTGCGCAGCTCTGGCTGTCGGCTTACGACCCCGAGCGCCGCGAGATCATCGGCGCCGCGCGCGTGGGGGCGAACGCTTCGGGGGAATTCGAGCTTTCCGCCACGGAGACCGGCGTGGCCTGGGCCGACGCGCCAGTGAGTTCCGCGGCCGCGGCCTGCAGCGGCGACTGCGGCAAGGTTCTGGGCAGCCGGGTCTTGTCGCTGACCACGGAGCCCTTGGTGGAATACCGCAGCGCCAGGGTGGCGGAAGGCGCTATAAGGATAGTTCCGCTGTCGGAGCAGACCTTCGCGCGCAGCGGCCTGGACCGGAACTACAAGTTCCTGCCGGCCTTCGAAATAGCTTTCCAGTTCGACCCCGTCGCCGGCTTCCTGAACCGTTGGTACCGCCTGGCCCGGCTTGCCGACGGACGCCGCTGCGTCAGCGTCGCGCTCGACCCGGCCCTGCCCGGCCTGGAGAATGCCGCCGCCTGGTCCTGCGACCGGTGAATATTTTTCCTTTATGAATAGAATCACGACTTCGTTAATAATGTTCTGCCTGGCGCTTTGCCCCGCCGGCGCTGCGGGGGCGGAGAAGTGGACGGTAAAGATGAAGGCCGTCAACGGCAGGGCGGCCTACTCTCACGCGCAGTTCAGTCCTTTAGGGAAACAGTCCAGCTTTAACGGCAAACCGCAGATGCGCGGCGGGGGGCCGGCCCGCGAACTTATCTTCAATTCCTTCCTTAATGCCCCGGAGGACGGGCTCTTCAGGCTGGATTACCAGGTGGAGCTGGCCGGAGAGCAGCGGGCCAGGCCGCCTTTCCAGGCCGGTGGCAAGGTTCTGCTGCGCCCGGGCAAGCCCGTGCTAGCCGCCGAGGCCGGCGGCTGGAAATTTATAGTGGAGCTGCAGGGGGAAGCCGGAGAAAGATCCCGGCAGGAAAGATCCGGGACCCTGGAGACCCGCCTGAAATGCGGGAGGATCTCTTACCCGGCTAATTTCGTTTACCTGCCGGACGAGCAGTACAGCGCCGTGCTTTACAGCCAGGAGGGCGATACGGTGCGCAAGTTCATGGTGGGCCTGCTGCCTAAAAGCCCCGGCGAGGGCGGGACTTTCCTGCTGCAGTACACTTTGCTGCTCAAAGAGGGCGGGGAAATCCTGGCCGAAGGCCAGGGCGAGCTTGTTATGGCCCCGGGCGACGGGAAGCATACCGCGTCCGCCGGCAAAGATTGCGTCTTCTCGGCGCAGGCCCTGCGCTAGAAAGCCGTATAGAAAAGATACCGGGTGATTTTTTTAAATTCCCGGCTGAACCGCTGCGGCGCGTTTTACTTTAGGTCCGAGGCGCAGTGCGCGCACTTTACCGCTTTGAGCGGTATCGTGGACAGGCAGAGCGGGCACTCCTTGGTGGTGGGCGCGGAGGCAGACGCCGGTTTCTCAAGGCGTTTTTTAAGGTTGTTCATCTGGCTGATCATGATGAAAATAGCCCCCGCTACTATCAGGAAATTAATAACGGTGTTCAGGAACACCCCGTAGTTTATCGTGGCGGCGCCGGCTTTCTGCGCTTCGGCCAGGCTGGTGTAGGCGGTGCCCGACAGGTTTATGTAGAGGCTGGAGAAGTCCACCCCGCCGGTAAGCTTGCCGATGGGGGGCATGATCACGTCGTTCACCAGCGAGCCCACTATCTTGCCGAAAGCGCCGCCTATGATGACGCCGACGGCCATATCCACCACATTGCCGCGCATTATAAATTCTTTAAAGTCCTTGAGCATTTTTATTCCTCCTTAATTATCTATCGGCTAGTAGTTCACTATTATGGCCAGCCCTGTCGTCGTGTCGGTCTTTTTAAAGCCGGCCGAGGGGCTGTTCGAGTATTTCCAGAGGTAGGAGGTTTTAAGCGAGAAGTGGGTGGAAATAGAGGCCATCAGGGCGGTTTCGGCGTTCATGCGGTAGCCCTTCGAGTCTTTCAGGTTCCCGAGGTACTCGAAGTCCTGGCTGGCGTTCGCCGTGGCGGAGAGATTCCTTATATATTTGCCGTAGCCGCGGTAGGTTCCGAAAGACTGGTTCTCCGCATGTATGCGGTCTTCGAAGATATAGCCGCCGCCGACTTCCACGAACATTTTATCATCCGCGCGGTCTATCAGGGTGCGCCCCAGGCCGAGGCCCAGGTCGTAGCGGCTCAGGATGCCCGCGAAGCGGTTCTTGTCCAGGGCCGCTTTTTCAAAGGTGTAATTCCTGCCGGAAAACTTCCAGCTGACCTTCTCCGAGGCGTTGTACTGTTCGGCGGTCACCGTGTTTTTGCTCTTTGTACCCAGGCCGCCGGCGACCAGTTCAAGCGCGGCTTTCTCCCAGTCATAATTGAACAGGTTCTTGCCGGCCGTGGTAGAGGTCTTTGAATTGCCGGAGGTCTGCACGTAGGAGAGCTCGGCGGCGTCTTTCCACTTCTTGGGCGCTGCGTCCTGCGCCCTCGCCGAGGCTGCGAAAGATATCAGGACAAGAGTGATTATCGTTTTCATTTTATCTCCTTAAAAAACCGCCACGGATATTACAAAGATATTATACATTGGAATTTATATTTAGGAGCGCCGCCCGGCTATTGAATTTAGATGTCTTCACTGCGGATTTTATCTATATCCGCTTTTCCCGGGATTGTCCTGCCGGAGGGATCAAGCGGCTGGTTTTATAGCTACAAAGGAAGCGATAGCGGCCGTACTGCCGCCCGCAAGTTCGGAATTTTCGCTAAGGATCTTGAAGCCGGCCTCCCTGAAGATCTCCTTAAGCGCCATTATCGAGGCGAACATCGGAATACTGAAGCGGGGATCCGACCGGGCTCCCGCGGAGTAGATATCCGCCAGGGCTTTAGCATACGGGCGGGAAACAGCCGGTTCTTTCGGCACGGCGGAGCGCAGGGCGGCCGCATCAGCCGGAGATATTTCTTCAAATTTAAAAAAGAAGCGGCAGATTCTTACAAGCTCCCTGCGCAGAGCCCTGAGGGAGAAAAGGTTGAACCTCTCCGCGATAGCGCCGCCCGGCCAATCGGGAAAATCTTTCAGGTGCACCAGCCTGCCGCCGGGCTTGAGCAGCCTTGCCGCCTCGGCCAGGAACGTCCTGAGATCTTCCGGGGTAAGGGAGTCGAAACATTCCAGCCCGACGATGGCGTCGAAAGAACGGTCCTTGAAAGGAAGTTTCTTTACGTCTGAAACCCGGAAGTCGGACCCGTTTCCGTGGCGCCTGGCGTAGAGAGCCGCGTGCGGGTCTTTTTCCGCCTCGGTCCAGCCCGCCTTTAATTCCTGCGGGAGGTGCTTCCACAAAAAACCGCCCCCGGCGCCGATCTCCAGAATGCGCGATCCCGCGGAAAGTCCGGCCTCTTTCAGAAGGACGCGTGCTATCTCCAGTTCCATCTCCGCTATCCTTCCCCGCTTTATCCTCTGCGCTTCCAGGATCAGGAAATTCCACTGGCGATAATCGGCTCCGTACGACATGAACCTGAAGCCTTCTCCGGCCGCGTGCAGGTTTTCCGAGGTCCTGAAGAAGCGCAGCGCCCTTGAGGCGAAATAGAAAAGGGCGGCGAGGCCGAACAAGGGGGCCAGGACCGGCAGAAGGCGGTGATCCGTTCTCAGACCCAGCGCGATGGCCAGGACCGCGACTATAGCGGCGTTCTCCGCGCGGGCCAAAGGGTGGCTGGAACAGCTATAATCCGGACCCTGCATGCACACGAGGTCGGCCAGCAGGCGGTCTTCCTCAGGATCTCCTAAACTCTTTTCCAGCAGCAGTTCGGGTGCGGAGAACGGGTTCCACAGGTTTCCTTTTATCAGACAGCTGAAACCAAGGAACCCGGCCTCGTTCATATGACGGCGGAGATGATCCAGCTTCTGCCGGAAAAGAAAGATATCGGCGGTAAGCAGGCCCAGGGCGAGCGAAACTGCGGCCTTAGAAGCGTAGGGAACCGATAGCGGCAAAATAAAAAAAAACGCGGCGGAAAAAAGCAGGCCCGCAGCAGCCGCCGCTGGCAGCAGCTTGCGCGGCCAACTTTCTTTTATGGAAAAAGGGCCGGGCGGAATTTTATTGCCGCCGGTTTGGCCGCGAGCGGTTGCTTTCATAGGGAAAAGTATATCAAAATACCCGTCCGCGCCTGTGCCGCGAAAGCGCAGCCCGGAACATAGTCTTGGGCTGCAAATGAGCATGGGGAACGCTAATGAAACACTGCCGGTTTTTCTGCACAAGTCGAAGATCCTGATAATACGCGGGAAAGAGTTTGGCTTTCCGGCGGGTTTCTGATATATTCGCAGAAGAGACGAGTACTGAACGCCCGGCTGATAAGGACGGACGGCGGTTCGGTCATCAGCGCCGGGAGGACAGTAGTTCCGCGGGACTGGGCGGCCCGGGTCGGGCCCGGAAACCTGCGGGCTTTCCTGCGAGCTCTCGCGAAGCAAAGAGTAAAAACGGCCGACACCCCCGAATGGGCCGAATTCGGCAAGCTGAAGGCCGCCAGCCTGGCCGCGAGGCTTTCCATAGTTTCGCTCGGGGGGAGGGAAAAACTGGCCGACTTTGAAATAGACGCCTGGAAAACTTATCCGGCGGAGGTCGTGAACACGGTTTATTTTTTCTGCTCCGCCACGGACTGCGGGGCGATAGGGGTAAGCGGCGAGGGTTACTTCAAAGCCTACTTCCCCGACGGTTTCGTGCTGAGGCTGGATGAGGCGGGGGACGTGATGGACTGCTATTACCCGGAAAGGTCTTATGCCAGGCTGAAGATGCGCCTGCTTGCAAAACGGTGGGGCGCGCGGAACATGGTGCAGGCCGAGGAATGGGCTAAATTCCAGGAAGTGATGGATTATAAATATGTCCCGGTCGCGGACAAGCGCGACCCTGATTCCCTCAGGACCGAGATAGACAAATGGAAAACCTCGTACGACGAGAAAGTCACCGGGATGTTCTCGCCCGAAACTCCCGACCACCCGGATTTTTATAAAGCGACCTTCTCAGACGGCTTCACCATTGTTTTCGACGGGCCCTCCGGCGCCATAGAAAGCTGCGAATACCTCTAGTCCCGGTATAAAAACTCCCCGACACGCCCTTGTCGGGTTCGCCTGCTATAATATAGAGGTGAACCCTGAAGAGACATTGAAAAAACGCTGGGGGTACGACACCTTCAAGCCGCTCCAGAAAGAGGCCATCGAGGCCGCGCTTTCCGGGCGGGACTGTCTTGTCGTCCTGCCCACCGGGGGCGGCAAAAGCCTGTGTTACCAGATGCCCGCGGCGATGGGCCGCGGCCTGGTGCTGGTAGTGTCCCCGCTGATAGCCCTGATGGACGACCAGGTGGCCGCCGCGCGCGAAGCCGGCCTCGCCGCCGACGCTCTTCATTCCAATTTAAAAGTAGGACCTAAAAGGGAAGCCTACCAGAACCTCGCTAACGGAACCACGGAACTGCTTTATGTCAGCCCCGAGCGCCTTCTGACCGGCGACCTCTATGAGCTGTTGGCCCCGCGCCTGATCCTCGCCGCCGTAGACGAGGCTCACTGCGTTTCGCACTGGGGCCATGAATTCCGCCCCGAATACCGCCGCCTCACCGAGGCGCTGGACCTTTTTCCCAAAGCGGCCCGCATGGCCCTTACGGCCACCGCCACGCCTATAGTGCAGGACGACATCCGGGCCCAGCTTGCGCTGCGCTCGCCTGAAATACTTATAGGCCACCCGGACCGGCCTAACCTTATCTACCGCGCTTTCCCGCGCCGCGACCAATCCAAACAGGTGTTGGAAGTCGTGCGCCGGCATCCTGGCGAGGGGGGGATAGTTTACGCCCAGACCAGAAAAGACGTTGAGCGCCTTGCCACAGGCCTTAAGAAAGAAGGCGTCTCCTGCGCGCCTTACCACGCCGGGCTCAACGCCGAGGAGCGCCGCAGCGCCCAGGACGATTTCGTAAACGAGCGCCTGGACGTGATCGTCGCCACCATCGCTTTCGGCATGGGGATAGACCGCTCCAATGTGCGCTACGTGGTGCACGCAAATACTCCGCGCTCCGTGGAGCATTATCAGCAGGAGAGCGGCCGCGCCGGCCGGGACGGCCTGCCCGCCGACTGCACCCTGCTTTTTTCCGCCGCTGACCTGGCTATGCACCGCTGGATGGCCAAGAAGGAAATGCTCAGCGCCGACCGGCTGCGCGCCCTTGAAAAGCAATTGCGGGATATCGGCCGTTACGCCGTGGCCCCGGTCTGCCGCCACGGCCAGCTGGCCGGCCATTTCAGCGCGCCCTACCCTGTAGGGGTACAAACGGAGGAGGGCTGCGGGGCCTGCGATGTCTGCCTCGGCGAGACGAAGGGCCTGTCCGACGAGGAAGCCCTGCTTACGGCCAAGAAAGTTTTGAGCGCCGCCTGGCGCGCCGAAGGCCGCTACGGTACCGGCTATGTGGTGAATTTGCTTCTGGGCCGTATAAACGACCGGATGACGGCCAACGGCCACGACCTGCTCAAGGTGTTCGGCCTGCTTAAAGAGGCGGGGGAACCGGCGGTGCGTTCCTGGATAGACCAGCTTATCGTGCAGGATTATCTCGAAGTGACCGAAGATAATGAATACCCCCTTCTCCGGATAACCGCCGGTGGCAAAGCCCTTTGTCAGGACAAGGGCACGGTGCGCCTGGGCCTGCCGGTGCCGCCTAAAGCCGTCAAGAAAAAGGCAAAGGCTTTTCAAAAAGCTGAAAAGGCCGGCGTCGCTTTCCTTGAGACCGATAAAGACCTGTTCGAAAAACTGCGCGCAATGCGCCGCGCTGTGGCCGATAAGAAAGGGATCCCTCCCTATGTCATCTGCCACGACACCGTGCTTATAGAAATGGCGGCCGCGAAGCCGCAGACCCTTGAAGCCCTGCGCGGGATGAAGGGCATGGGTGAAAAGCGCATCGAAAAATACGGCCAGCTCTTTCTGGACGTAATAGCCGGCCGCGGTTTTTAAGTCTGAACCTTTTCCGATCAATTCATGATTTTATTCTAAAGCCTATGAGGGCCTATAAGATTCATAGGCCCTAAAACATAGGCCGCCTGGGACTTTTGCCTGATGTGGGATATCCCCGCTTTTCGTATCCTTATAGTAGTGAAGCAGGGTTTTTAATCAGGGGAGGATAAGTAAATGAAAAAAATAGCAGCGCTTTTAACCTTAGGACTTTCTTTCGGTTTAAGTTTTCCCGCGGCGGCGCAGCAGGGTCCCGGGAACAATCAGCCCAAACCGGGCGTGCAGCAGCCTTCCAATGACCCGACTCCGGCGCAGATCTTCGGCTTGTTCGGAGCTCTCGTCAACGCGGCTAACGGCGGGCAGTCCCCGTTCGGCGGAAACCCCGGCGGGCACAATGGCGGCTATCCCGGCAATTATCCCGGCGGGCACAATGGCGGCTACCCCGGCCCCGGCGGACATAACGGGCCTCCTTACTACCCTCCCGTGCCGCAGCCCCAGCCCTGGCCGAATCAGCCCCAGCCCTGGCCCCCGCAGCCCGGCCCCTGGCAGGGCCAGTTCCAGACCCTCAACAGCATCGGCAGCTATTCCTCTAACAGCGAGGCCGCCAGCGCCAGGGACATGGCGATGGGCGCGCTGTCTTACCTCAGGCTCCAGGTCATGGAATCCCGCGTGGAATACAATTCCGGCTGGCGCTTCGTGATCAAATACACTTCCCAGCAGGCTCTCCCCGTAGCGCAGTATCGCGGAGGCTCCTATTCTTCCGTCAGCGAGGCTAAGTCGGCGGCCGACAGGACAGCGGAAGCTCTGAAGACACAGGGGAAGGTTATAGTGGAGATGCCGGTGTTTTACAGCAATGGCTGGACCTACATCGTGGGCTATGTCAGCCTGAACCAGTATCCTTATCAGAACGAGCAGCTCCAGAAGCTGCCCAGCATCGGCAGCTATTCCTCCAATAGCGAGGCCGCGGCCGCCAGGGATTACGCCCTGCGCGTGATGTCGGACTTCAGGATCCCCGTCATGGAATCCCGCGTGGAATATAATTCCGGCTGGCGCTTCGAGATAGTCTATAACGCGCCCCAGCCGCTTTATGTGCAGCAGTACCGCGGCGGTTCGTATTACTCCGTCAGCGACGCCAGGAACTCCGCCGAGCAGACCGCTTCGGCCATGACAGCGCAGCGGTATACCGTGATAGAGAAGCCGGTTTTCTACAACAGCGGCTGGACCTATATCATCGGCTATATCAGCAGGGGCTGGTAAACAAAAGAAGACCGAATGGCGGGGG
>JAVHPG010000346.1:0-1157 GCA_036170455.1 Elusimicrobiales bacterium | reverse complement strand
CCCCTGACTTTTCTATTACGCGTTCCGGGGAATGTCTTGAGGTCAGCTTTAAAAAAAAGAAAACAGGCTATTTAAATTTTCTGACCAGGTATGCCAATGCGCCTACTCTACGGGTCAGCGAGAATGTGGAACTGGGCCTGGGGCCTTTCCTGGTGGAGAAAATCGGAAAAGATAAGATCGTACTGAAGAGGAAGAAATCCGCCGCTAGAGGTTATGAGCGTATAAGTCTGCTGGAGTACGGGGATTCTCAAGGTGATCTCAGCAGGATAGATTTAAGCGATTTCAACCGGGTTCCTTACGGAGCGCTCCCCAAAGCGGTTTCCGAACGGTTTTTGTCGTTTGAAAGCGTCCCGTTAAAATCCGCGGGGTTGATCATAACGAATCCTGATAGAACATCAAGGGAGATCTTGTATAACTGTTTCGATATTTCCGGCTTCAGGCAGGCGGCGTTCCCGAATTCTAGGCAGTTTTATGATATTCAGACACTTCTGCCCATGGGTATTCCCGGCGGGCGCTCGGGCAGGCCTCCGCAGGAATGCCGGAATTCCTATAGGGAAAAGGCCAAGTCGCTTAGGCCGTTCATCTTAGCGAATTGGAGGAAAGAAAACCGGGCCGCGCTGGAAGCTTTCGCCATTGCACTTTATAAAAGACAGGGATACGAATAAAGATAAAACAATATGAGGGGCAGGACCTTGTTAAAACGCTTTTTATCCGCCCGCATCCATATGATATGGTGCTGATAAATTTCAGCGTTGTGCAGCCGGAATACGACATATTCTTTAAAGATTTTCTTGTAAAAAACAGCCTGGTGGATTTTAATATGCCTGAGTTGGCCGCTTTGCGTAATAGAATGGTCAAAGAAGAGGGGGCTGTTATGGCGGAGCTGGCTGGCAGAATCGCCGATGGCTTGGGCAACGAAGCCGCCGTTTTGCCGCTTTTTCAGGAAGTGGAGAAATTCTATTACCCCGCGAATATCAAGAATTTAATTGTCGGAAAAGGATTTACGGAATATCCCGAGGTGGCGGAGTTTAGATGGTAAAGATCTTAGGCAGGGCTTTTTCCTATAACTGGAAATATTACGCTGTGGCGCTGGCGGTGTTCGTCGCTTTCTGGCAGCTGTTCTCCGTGTTCTCCGCTGTGCGGGTGGCCGACGACAA
>JAVHPG010000345.1:0-5261 GCA_036170455.1 Elusimicrobiales bacterium | reverse complement strand
ACCTCCAGGAGCTCCACGCGCTCGTTGAAAAGGAGCTGGCTCTCTATAAGCTTGTGGTGCTCGCCGGGGCGGGGGGGCATGGAATAAAATTCAGCTAGCCTCTCTTTAACCGCAAGGAACCTGTTAAGGTCCTTCGCGATTATGTAGGAGGTACCGTACTTGTTCTTGAGCCAGGCCTGGGCGAACTGGGCGCGGTCGTAGATCCGTTCCACGGTCTGCTCGTCGGGCGCGGCGGGATCGTTGGTGATAACGTCGCCCTTGGCGGTAAAGCCGGCCAGCACGAGCAGGTGGCCCTTGGTTTTCTTGAGGGGTGAGTTCCTGAGCTCGTCGGGGCCGAAGGTGACGCTCGCCACCACCTGGGCGCCGGCCTGCATGAAAGCGCGGGCCTCTTCCAGGGAATTCAGGCGCGCCGTGAAAGAGTAAAGCCCCAGCGCCCCGGCATGGGCCGTATTGAAGAACCAGTTGCCGTAGATATTCCGGGCGGAGTCGAGCACGGCTTTGGCGGTCTCGAGCGGCTCCGCGCGCAGGCCGAGGCCGCAGAGGGCCATGGAGAGCGAGACGGGGCTGCAGATGTCGCCGGCGTAATTTACCTGCTGCATCATCTGCGAGCGGCGCGGCATGGCGACCTTCAGCGCTTTGAAGCCGGCGGGTTTCGAGGCGGCTTCGGCCGCGGACCAGGGGGCGCCCGAGTCGGTGTAGGAAACGGCCGCGAGGCGCAGCACCGGCGGCTTTCCCCCGGCCGGGGTCAAAGTTATCCGGTAGCGCAGGGCCGAAGCTTTTTTCCTGAGCTTGAGCTTGTCTATCTCCAGGCTGCCGTAAGTGTTTTCCTGCGGCGCGGAGCTTACGCCGCCGCCGCCGGCCGGGTTAAAGCGCCCGAAGCTGAACCAGGGGCTCCAGCCTTCCGGGGTTTTGACCTGCGCCTCGGCCTCGAGTCCGCCGCCGCCCGGGAAAACAACGTCCGCCGAGACAAGAAGTTCGTCGAAAGGGAAAACGGAGTCGAGCTGCGCCGAGGTCAGGACAGCGGGGCGGCTCGAATCCTCTACGATGAAGGCTCCGGACGGGAAAACGGCCGGAGCCAGGTTCTGCGGGCGTGAATCCTTGAAATCGCCGGGCAGGAAATGGACCAGGGTCCAGGAGCGCGGCGCGAGGGCCTCTGCCGTGGCGGCTTTAGAGTGTGCCGGCATAAGCAGCATGGCCGCAATAAACGCTGTCGAGATTTTCACGTAAGGCGTCCATAGTTGAATGATATTATCTATCCTACCAAAAAATGAATTTGGGCCGATATATATTATTCTATAATTATCGATAATGAAAGTCTCCGTAGTGATACCGGCTTTTAACGAGGAAAAACTTCTCGGCGCCTGCATAGACAGCGCCCGGGCGGCCTTTGCGGCCCAGTCCTCCGGCCTGGAGCATGAGATAATAGTCTGCGACAATAATTCCACGGACGGGACAGCGGCCCTGGCTGCCGCGAGGGGAATTAAAACGGTTTTCGAGCCGCTCAACAGGATAGCGGGCGCGCGCAACCGCGGGGCGGCCGCGGCTTCCGGGGACTGGCTGCTCTTTATCGACGCGGACTCGCGCTTGTCCGCCGCGACCCTGGCGGAGACCCTGCGCCTGATGAAAACCGGCGCTGTCTGCGCCGGCGGGGCGCTTGTGGCTTTTGACCCGCCGCCGCCCGCCTGGGGCGCCGCGCTGACCTGGCTCTGGAACTTCATCTCCCGGACCTTCAGGCTCGCCGCCGGCTCTTATATGTTCTGCCGCCGCGACGCTTTTGTCGCGCTCGGCGGCTTCAACCCGTGGCTTTACGCCGCCGAAGAGCTGGAGCTCTCGGAGGCGCTAAAGCGCTGGGGCGCCGCACGGGGCCTTGGTTTTAAGATAATAACTACGGCCCGGCATACCAGCTCGGCCAGGAAATTCAGGATGTACGGCGCCGGCGGGTTCTTTATAGAGCTCTTCAGTTTCCTGCGGGGCCCTTTCAGCGCGATAAAAGACCCGGCCAGGCTTAAGATATTCTACGGAGGAAAACGTTAATGAATAACCACCGCGGACCGCTGCTCGCTTTCCTGCTTTTCTGCCCTTCCGCGGCCATGGCCGGCGGCTTCGCCGGCGAAGTCCTGTATTCCGCCGGGCGGGTGATCTCCTCACCGGCGCGCATAACTAAAGAGGACCTGCCGGCCATCGGAGCGGTGGCCGCCGGAGGCCTGGCGCTCTATTCCCTCGACGGGCAACTGAGGCACGGTTTCCTTAAGAACAGGTCCGGGCTGAACGACGATATCTCCAGGAACGCGGAGAAACTGGGAAACGGCGGCTATGACGCCGCCATAGTAGCCGCTTACGGCGGCCTGGGCCTGCTGCTAAAAAATACGTATATGCAGGAGACCGCGCTGCTCGCCGCGGAGTCCTTCCTGGCGGCTAACACCGCGGGAACCCTGCTGAAATATTCAGTCGGGCGAGCCAGGCCTTATGCCGAAGACGGCAAGCGCCGATTCACGCCTTTCAGGTTCAAGACCGCCCGAACCTCTTTCCCGTCGGGCCATACGGTCAGCGCCTTCTCCGTTGCCTCGGCGTTCGCCGCCAGGTCGGAGTCCCGGGCGGTGAAAATCCTGGCTTATTCGCTTGCTTCCAGCGTGGCTTTACAGCGCGTTTACGCGGACAAGCACTGGGCTTCGGACGTACTCGCCGGGGCGGCCATCGGCACTGCCGTCGGGCGCTGGGTGGCGGCTAAAAAGGTCCGGAGCGGCCGGCCTTCGGCTATGCTCTTCCCGGTCTATTCTCCCGGCTATGCCGGCGCGGCCGCCCTCTTTAGCTTTTAACCATGAAATTCCTCAGCGCTCCGGCTTTCGCGGTCCTTTCTCGAGAGAGGTAAGCTCTCGGGCTACGCCTGGGAGCTGGCGCACTCGAACGCTCTGCCGCCGCTGGTTTTTATCGGCGTGCATAATAATTCCGCCACCGGGTGCTGCTCGAGACAGGCGATATAGGGAAAAGCGGCGGGGGCCGCGATAAAGCGCGGCCTGGCGCGGTTCCTGAAGGAACGAAAGCTTGTTTAGATTTTATCGGGGCAGGGAGAATCGGACTCCCACTTCATGCTCCCAAAGCACGCGTAATACCATTTTACTATGCCCCGATCTTTCGCACCCTTCGCCTGGCGCAGGGTGGATTGGACAAGATATATTTTACTATATAGTGTGCGTCGGGGGGAGTTTTCTTATAAAGGCCTCCGAGACTTTGTGCCGGCGGGTTTTGCGCACCAGGATCCTCACAGGCCCGTGCTTAAGGAGTTCGCTTCCGCGCGGGTGGCGCTTCAGCTGTTTCTCCACCCACAGCGCCAGCGAGATATTGCCGGTATCGGGCTTTAGATCCAGCTTCCGCAAGATCTCAGCCATGTCGGCGCCGCCGCCGGCCTCGTAAAGATAGGAGGGCAGGTGGTCGTATTCGTCCTTTATGGTCCCGACCAGCTGCGCGATAATATCCTCCAGCGTCAGCAGCCCCAGCACTTTCCCGTCCGGAGAGGCGATCACCGCCATATGAATGCTCTTCGCGATCATATCCTCGAGGGCCCTGGGCACGGGCGTTCCCGCCTGTATCTTGTGGATAGGTCTCGTGATCCCTGCCACGTCGGGTGATTTGGCCTGCATCTTCATCGCGTTCACAATATCCTTGAAATTTATATAGCCGACTATCTCTTCAGGATTATCGTCCCAGCGCGTGACGGGGAAGCGCGTATGCAGGTCCATATGCGCGCGGATCATCGCCTCCTGCAGGGACATGCCCGCAGGGATATAGGAGATGGCGGAGACCGGGATCAGCAGTTCCTCCACCTTGCGCAGCGAAAGCGCCGCAGCCGAGTTCACTATCTGCTCCTCAAGCTTGCCTATGAGGCTCTCGTCCCTGGCCTGGGCCGCGGCCAGCCTCAACTCCGCCAGGGCCGCCCTTTCATGGTGGTTCCTTTTCTCCGGCAGGACCGCGTTGGCCCCGGCGATTACCCATTTAATGGCGGTTTCGAAAACCTGCAGCAAGGGGTACACCAGCATGTAGAGGCCCCTGAAAAAGGGGGAGAAGCGGAGCAGGATCAGCTCCTTGTTCTCGATGGCGAAAACCTTCGGGACCAGCTCGCCGAAGGTTATAGTTATGAAGCTGAGCGGGATCACGAACATGGCAAGACCGATCATTTCGGCCGTCGCTTTCGAGAGGACGATATGCCGGCTCAGGGCGGGGGCGATATATTCGTTCACCGCCGCGCCGCCTGTGGCGGCCGCGATGGCCCCGGCCAGGGTGATGCCGAGCTGGATGAGGGAGAGGCTGGCCTCCATCCGCTCCTTCATGAAATTGGCGGAGTCGGCGCCGGCCGCGTTTTTTTCCTTTAAATGCCTTATCCTCGGCTTCGAGACCGAGGCCAGCGCCATCTCATAGGCCGCGAAGGCGGCGTTAAAGACGAGCATTATGGAAATTACGCCGATTTCCGTATATAATTCGCGCAAGATCCCCCCGGCATTTTGATTTTGTCCCAGAAAAATATATAATAACAAATATTCCGGGATGGTGAAATGGTATCACAGAGGACTCTGAATCCTCTTTTCTAGGTTCAAATCCTAGTCCCGGAGAAAAATTTAAAAGACCGCCACATTTGGCGGTCTTTTTGTTGTTTGCATTTAGCTGGTTACTTTATTCGTTCAGCTGTTCGCAATGCCCGCCCCACATACTTTCTGAGCTCTGCTGCTGATGGGTAGCCACATCGGTAGTATTCTACTAGGCCCATATCTTTCGTCCGTATAAGTATAATTGTGTTAGGGTAAAAATAGTGCCCTAAAGTTTTCTTGCTCCGTAACGATTCTTCCATTGATCCGTTCTGGCAACTAACATGTATTTTGGAGAAAGAAATCTTTCTGCCGTGCTTACTAATCATGTTTTTTTCAAGTTGTTTAAGCACTGGCTCCAGAAGCTCGCAGCCTTTGCAAGCGTCCCTGCATATTGTGACTACTGTCGCCCCGCCGGCAGTTGGAATGAAAAAATCTTTCCATGAGACCTTTTTCCCTTGTAAATGTTGTTCAAGGGTTTTGAATTGTATCGTTTTCATATATCCTAATATAATACTTGCGTAGGTATCGTTTCAAGTACCCCTCTCGCTTAAAGTCGCGAAATTACCCTTGAATCATATAGTGAAGCTTAATATCACGGAAAATAAGTAACTTGTTACCCGCTGTGTTCCGTTGGGGGAGAAAAATTTAAGGCCCCTGTAAGAAGGGGCCTGTTTATTTGGA
>JAVHPG010000344.1:0-5264 GCA_036170455.1 Elusimicrobiales bacterium | reverse complement strand
GGTGTATACTAATGTATACAAACAGCTACTAATATAGCCATATGAGCACAAAACATCTGCTAGAAGATTTCCTGGGACAGAAGTCCAAAGTGACCATACTCCGCATCCTTTACCGCGGCACCGAACTCACGGGCCGGGAAATAGCCAGGAAGGCGGATTTGAGCCCCAGGGCAGCGCAACAGGCACTGCAGGAACTTTATACCACAGGCGTTGTCCACCGGAAGTCCGTGGGAGCGTCATATTTGTTTTCACTTAATAGGACACGTTACGTAGTGGAAAAAATATTGTCCCCCCTTTTTGACAGTGAACAGGGTCTTGCCGCCGCGATGATCGAAGAGCTGCGCAAGGCGCTGCCTGCTAAAGGCATTGTCTCTATAATCATGTTCGGCAGCGTGGCCAGAGGCGAAAACAAACAGGGCAGCGATCTGGATATCATGATCGTGCTTGAGAATTCCCTGGATGTCCGGAAGATCACAGCCGGTGTACAGGACAAAGGCGGCAAGTTCCTGGCGAAATTCGGAATGATGCTTTCCCCCCATGTAATCCGGCGCCGCGATTTTATCTCCCGGTTCGACAAGAAAGATAAATTGATTCAAAACGTGATCAAGGAAGGCCGCGTTGTTTTCGGTAAACATTTTGAGGAGGTGCTGGCCCATGAGCCCAAAGAAACATCGCACTAGACATGTAAGCGAATCAGAAGCGAAATCCTATCTAAAGAAGGCTGAAGAATTTTATCAGACTATGTTGGAGTCTTACAGGCAGCGCCGGTGGAACTCGGCGGGGCTGAACGGTGTCCACTGCGCCATATCCGCAACCGACGCGGCGATGGGAATTAAAGCTAAGCTGCGCTCCGCGGGCGAAAGCCACTACGAGGCCATAGAATTACTGAACCTTCATATAAAGCACGAGAATGTCGGCACCCAATCAGCGCGGCTTACGCGCATCGTCGGGCAAAAGAGCATTGTGGAATACGACTCCAGGGAATTCACGGAACGCGAAGCGTCAGACATCACAAAAGACGTGGGCCGTTACCTGGACTGGGTAAAAACACTGTTTGAATAGAACGTGATCCGCGGTCGGCGGTCGTGCCCCGTTCGCATTTGTAGCACTTTCCTGGTACCGGGGGAGGGTAGGGCAGGGGAAGTAAAAGTTTTAACCAGTTAGCCGCTACAGAATCCCCCTCCGCTCTACGGGGTGGCGGCACGCACCAACGCCCGGTCGGTTTAGAAAATAATTCAAAGGTGTTCTCTCCGGCCGGTCTACAACGGCCGGACTTAACTTCACAAAAAAGCCCGCACTTTTGTATCATAAAGATAGTGCTTCATCTAATGGAACATTTCTTTAACCCCAGCCCCCTCCGGGAGCCCTCCTGATGGCCGAAAGCAAAGGCCGCGTGCTCGTAGTCACGAGCGGGAAGGAACTCCTGGACGAGATGTCCCCGTCCATGTCCGGCAGGGGCCTGGAGCTGGTCTGCGTTCCGAACCTCAAATACGCCGCCACCCGCCTCGCGACGGGAGACTGTTCCGCCATGGTGGTGGACTACAGCCGCGTCCCCCCCTCCGAGCGGGACGGCTTCCTCACCCTGCACATGCAGTACTCCAAGGTACACATGTTCACGCTGGAGTCCGTAGCCAGCCTCGCGCCTACCATGCCTTCTCCGCTCCGCCGCCTGAGCTGGCCGCTGCCGATGGGCTTCGCGGACCAGGTAAGGGTTACCGCGCGGCCTGTAGTTATCCTGGCCGACCAGGTCCTGTTCACGACCGGGGCCGTCCAGACCGCTTTCCACCAGGCCGGCGTGCAGCCTATGTCCCTGGAGTCCCCGAAAGGCCTGCCGGATTTCATCCGCCAGCAGAACGAAGCGCGCGTAGAAGCCGCCAAGCCCAAGCCCAAGAAATCCTGGTCGCTGCTGGGCGGCGACGAGGAAGAAGCGCCGGAAACCAACCTCCTCCCCGGCAATGTGATCGTGGCGCAGTTCACCGGGACAATTAAAGAGGCCGATGCCCTGGACGCTATAATCAGGAGCGGGACCCCCGAAGCCGTCTGCTACTACGTTTCCGGCATAGAGACCGTGCGCTACGCTATCCAGGCGCTCAAAGACGGGCACGACGTGGCGATCCCGCGCGACCAGGCCGGGCGCATCGCAGGTATCATCATCGAGAACAGCGAAGGCGCCGACGTCCGCCTGAAAAAGCGGGAAGTGGAGCGCATTCTGCTGCTGGACAATTTCAAGCCCGCAATAACCTCGCTGGGCCAGGCCCTGCAGGGCGCGGGCTACGAGGTCACTTCGACCATGGACGGCGAGGAGGCCCTGGGGGCCTGCAGGAAGGGAGCTTTCCATCTCGCCGTAGTCGGAACCTCCACCACATCCGCGCAGTACTCCGGCGCGGAGCTCGCCCAGAAGATGCGCGAGCGCGACCCCGACCTGCGCATTATTTTCATGGTGGACCAGTATCCCCTGCAGGCCGCGCTGAAAGGCGTCAGCCAGGTAGTGGAGCTCGGCCTCGACGACGCTATTTTAAAACCGGTAGAAGCCTCGCGCCTGATCTTCTCGGTGGAGAAGGCCCTGGAAAGGCGTTTCCTTATCCTGGAGAACGAGCGCCTGCTCAAAGAGATGCAGGACCTGAACCGGCAGCTGGCAGCGGTCAACGGTTTCCAGAAAAATTTCTTCGCCACCGTCGCTCACGACGTAAAGAGCCCGCTGACCGCCATCCTCGGCTATTCCGAGGTCCTGGCCGCGAAGCTCAAGAGCCAGCCCACCGAGGGCAAATACGCCGCGAACATCCAGACCTCGGCGAAGACGCTGAACGTGCTGATCTCCGACCTGGTGGATCTGGCCGCGATAGAATCCGGCAAGCTGCGCGTGGAGATAGGCACGCTGAACCTGCTCGCCGTGGTTAACGACGTCTGTTCGCGCGTGGAGATAGCGGCCCAGAAACGGAAACTTAATTTCGGCCTGGAGGCCCCTCCCGTGCTGCCGCCGCTCGCCGGAGACGACGCGCGCATAGGCCAGGTGGTGCAGAACCTCTGCACCAATGCCATCCAGTACACCAAGGAAGGCGGCAAGATAACCATTAAAGTGGAGACCGCGCCCGACCGCGTGATAGTCAGCGTCGTCGACACCGGCATCGGTATCTCCAAGGAAGACCTGCCCCGCGTCTGGGAGCGGTTCTTCCAGACCAAGGAAGCCCAGGGCATGCGCAAAGCCGGCTTCGGCCTGGGCCTCAAGATCGCGCGCGAGATAGTCCTCCGGCACGGCGGCGAGATGGGCATCGAGTCGGAACTAGGCGTCGGCTCGCGGTTCTTCTTCCACGTCCCTATCAAGAAATAGCCATCTCGGGCATAAATAAGAACGGCGCGGGCTTCTGGCTCCGCGCCGTTTTTAATTTACCGCCGCGGCCGGGCTTACAGCAGCCCGCCGAAGGGGTGCGCCACATAGTCCATGAAGCCGGGTTTATAGCTGGTTATCCGGTCGCTCTTGGTGATATCGACATCGAACAGGCGCCGCTCTATATCGCCGGCGACGCCGGGGTCGGTGACGATAAGGTTCAGTTCGTCGTTATTCCTGAGGCTGCGCGCATCGAGGTTGGAAGAGCCGAAAGTGGCCCAGAGCCCGTCGATGACTGCCACTTTAAGATGCGCCATCCGGTCTTTGTATTCGTAAATCTCCACCCCGGCCTTGAGGAGCCTGGGGTAGAAGGACCTGGCCGCGCTCTGGACTATCGGGATATTATTCTCCTTCGGGAAAACGAGCTGCACTTTCACCCCGCGTTCGCCGGCTCTGCATAAAGCCTTAACCACGTCTTTGTCGGTGAAATACGGGGTGGCGATCCGGATCGACTTCTGCGCCGTGCCTATCGCCCTCAGGTAAGCGGCTTTAATGTTCTGGTCGCTTTTGCCTATATGGCCCACTACCTGGGTCACGGCGCCTTCCGTGTATTCTGGCAGCGGCGGGAAAAGCGACTCGCTGGCGGCTATCCGGCCGCCGGCCGTCTTCCAGCGCTCCAGGAAAGCTTCCTGCAGTTTGGCCACCGCCGGGCCCTTAATGAGGGTCTGCTGGTCGTGCCAGTTCTCCTGGTAGTCCTTGCCGATATTCATACCGCCGGTAAAGCCGACTTTGCCGTCCATCACCAGGATCTTGCGGTGGTCCAAATGGTCTTTTATCGACGGCGGCTCTTTCACTATGACCTCGACGCCGCCTGCGCGCATAAGATCTATCAGCTTTACGATCTCCGGGTCGTGCTCCACCTTGGAGCCATGCTCGTCGATAAGGAAGCGGACGGCCACGCCGGCCTTGGCCCTTTCTACCAGGATATTGGCCAGGTCCCGGCTTACATTGTCGGGCTGGAGGTGGAAAATTTCTATATGGATGGAGCTGTTGGCCGCCTTAAGCGCGGGAGTCACCTCGGGCAGGAATTCCCGCCCGTCTATAAGGAATTTAATCAGGTTGCGTCCGGAATGCGAAGTTTCGGTGACCGTGTCCACATACCTGCGCAATCCGTCCCAGTCGCCGGGGACTACCGAGTTGCGGGCCCGCTCTACCAGCTCTTTTATCCGGCTCTGGGCGGTTACGGCGGAGTTAAGCTTGCTGATGTCCAGGCGGTAATAGACGCGGTCGAAAGAGGCCGCGTCGGGGGCCGAGGCCAAAATGCGGATTATCGTCTGTTCCAGGTCTTCCTAGTCCCGGTCTGGGCCGCTGTCGCCGTTCTGCTGGTTGGGAGTGGAGCGGCTTATAAGCGTCTTGAGCATGTCCACTTTCTGGTCCGGGGTGGCGGCGGCGAACTGGGCGTCGCTCATGGCTATGATAGCGGCTTCCCTGGCAAAGAGCATTTTGTTCGCTTTAGCGCCGGCCGGGACCGCGAGCCTGGGGCTGCCCGGCTCGGGGACCTTCGCCGCTTTCGCCTGGGAAGAAAGCGCCTGGTAGGCGGCGCCTGCCGCGGAAGTTCTACAGGGCAAAACAACTGAAGCGGAGAAAATAAAAATAGCCGCTGTCGAAGCGGCCAGACCTGCGCGGGGTTTGTAGGCTTTTATCATGTATATATGATACCCCCGGCGCGACAAAAACAAAAGGGTCCTAATGCCCAGAAAACAGCCGCCATTTGGCGGGGCTAAAGGGCCCATAAAAAACGGCGCCCGCCTTAAGCGGACGCCGTTCCATTTACCGCGTTCTATTTATTTCCAGGAAGATAGGCCCTCTAATAAAGGGCTGACCCTGGCGAAGCTCGCGGCGCGCACTGACTCGCCCACGGGGACCTCATCCTTGGAGG
>JAVHPG010000343.1:0-1163 GCA_036170455.1 Elusimicrobiales bacterium | reverse complement strand
GAGAGGGGGATACTGAACTTCTTGTAAACCAACGTCCGCAGATCCTGGATGCGCTGTTCTAGCTCCCCGGCGCTTGCGGCGTCGGAAGTGACGACAAGTAAATCCATGTCGCTGTCTAGGCGTTCCCGGCCCGTAGCCATGCTGCCGAACACAACAGCGGATAGAAGTTTCTTATTCTCCGGATAGGCGGCCAGAAAGCCTTTAATTGTTTTCAGTACCTGGCCAGGCAAGGCGGCTTCCGTCTCGAAAAGCGGGGCGAAGACGTGCTCGACCAGATAATTATCGGAATTTATTTTATAAAGGTGGACGTTGGAGACGCGCCGGAAAAGCGCGAGGCCACGGGCATCGAGCTGCTTGAGCGCCTGGTGGCAGGCCGGCGCGCTAAGGCCCGTCTGCCGGGAGATCTCCCGGCCGCTCCATTCGGAGCGGCTTTTCCAGAGGAAGCGCAGGACCAGCGCCTGGGATTTCTGGTTGAGCACGGAAAGAGCGGATAGTTTTGGCGTCATGTTGTTAACCTACATTAACAAGTGTAATAAACATCTTACAGTTAGTATATCAAGACCGGGCGTAAAGCGTCAAGAGGCAGGCGGGGGGGGAAAGTGGTATATTCCTACTTTCCTACTATCCACGATAAATGGCAATCACCCCAAAAAGACTATTCAGAAATCCCGGGCTGACAAATGAGAGTGGTCCTTGATGCCAATGTTGTTATTTCCGGAATCTTCTGGGGCGGGCCGCCGCAGCAGATATTAAAGCTATGGCTTGAGGACCACTAATTGCTGATGAATAACACCTCCGGAGAAGAGAGAGCTTTTTTGGGGGGACGCATGAGCGCGTCTCCCCAAAACACGCGTTTCTGGCTGGTGCTTTTTCTCGCTGTTTTTGTTTTCTCCATCCCTTACCGATATTTTGTGCTTTTATGGCTGGAGCCGCTGCTTTCGCATATCGCAAAAGCCGGGTTCAAATACGGACCATACTATGTCTTGATATTCGGGAGGATCACCGCCCAGCTTTATTGCCTGGCTGTAACAATGTGGTTGATGAAGCTTCTGAACATAACAAAAGAAGATATCGGGTTCCATAGAATTTCGGGGCTGTTCGTAAAAGAGTCTCTTTTCGCGCTGCTGGCCGGCATCGCGTGGTGGTTTTCGCTTGAAATGTTT
>JAVHPG010000342.1:0-1169 GCA_036170455.1 Elusimicrobiales bacterium | reverse complement strand
TATAAACTTGTGGTGGTGCTGAATATCGACGAGGGGCATGAGCGCGTGGTGGGCTGGGCGCTGGGCGGGCTGGCGCGGAGCGAGAAGGCTATGTTGAAGGAGATCTTCAAGGGCCTGCGCGAGCAGTTCGGGCGGCTTGGGGACTGGATGGACGTTTTAGTGATGGACCGCGGTTATTGGGGCGCAGAATTTTTAGGCGAGCTGAAACGTACCGAGGGGGTTGATTACGTTACCCGGACGCGGGACGACGAGGTTGATGTTGCCAGGGAGGCCGACGGGCTGGCGCGGCTTGAGAGCACAAAGTGGCATGAGCTGCCGGAGCAGCATAGCCGCCTGGGCCCCATGCTGGTACGGCTGTCGGGCTTTTCAGGCCTGCCGCTTTACGACGGGGCAAATAAAGATCACGGACCCTGCCAGGTGGTAATAGCGGAAGAATATGACCTGAAAGGCCGGCGCTTGCCGGAGCGGCCGAGGTTCCGCTATGTGACCAGCCTTCCCGTGGATCCGGCTGATTCCAGATCCGTGCAACAGATCCGCACCTATTACCGCCGGCGCTGGTCGGTGGAGAACCAGGGCTTCTGGGTGTTGACCAAACGGTGGAACCTGGACGCTTTGGCGGGGCGGAACCTTAACGCTATCCGCGCGCGGCTGAATTTCGTGTTGCAGTTGTACAACGCGGAGAATTGTTGCGCGTGGAAACATCCCGGGAGTTTCCAGAAGGAATTGCCGCGGCTAAAACGGCCGCCCAAGGGGGAACGGCTGGGGAAACCTTCTATTATGATTTATACGCCTGATGGCCGGGTGGGTTCGTTTCAGGCAAACGAATACCAGCGGTTGATAACCGCGGCGGTGACCAGGGAGGTGACAAAAGAAGTGACAAAAGAGGTGACCACCGCAGTTGAAAAGGCCACACGAGAGGCCACACAAGCCGAAGCCAAAAAAGATTTTAAAGACGCCATAGCCAAAGGCCTACAGGAAGGCAAGAAAATAGAGGATATTTTAAGAGAACTTTGACAGTTCGCGGCGTCTGCCACAGGGATTATATAAATATGTGTTTAGGCCGGCCCGCTTTCTTTGGGGCCGCCACCGACGGGAATTTTATCCCATCAGTTCGGCGCGGAAAAGATCCACTTTCGATTTCCCTGGGAGGGCTTCAGGCCCCTTGACAA
>JAVHPG010000341.1:2807-5312 GCA_036170455.1 Elusimicrobiales bacterium | reverse complement strand
TCCGTAGGGAACTTTCATCCCCAAGCGTGCGCGCATGCCGCGCGCACAAAGAAAACCGCCGGCTTCCCGGCGGTTTTTCTTTAGGCTCAAGTATCGGTTAAAAGACGGAAGCTAAATTTTATCCTGTCCCTTTTTGCAGAAGCGTGAAGCCAGCGCCGTGAGCGTTTCTACGCGCGAAGGCTTGTAAAGCACGTCCACCGCCCCGATAGTAGAAACCTTTCCTTCCACATCGGCCAGACCAGTAATGATAGCCACCGGAATAGCGGCAAGCGCAGGATCCTCCTGCTGTATCCTCCTGAATTCCCAGCCCGTCATTTCAGGCATCATCAGGTCCAGCAGGATCAGCCCTGGCTGACAGGAAGAAGCTCTGAGGTAAGCCAGCGCTTCCTTGCCGTTTCCGGCAACGGCAGTCTCATAGCCCTGGCTGGCCAGGACCGCGCTGATTATCTCGCAGACCTTCTTGTCGTCGTCCACGACAAGAACGGCCGAAGCTCCGGCTCCGCTCATAGAATTAGCCCCTTTAGCGTATGATAACAAAAACCGGCCGCTTTTTCACTTCTTTTGGCGAAACGAAACCGCCGGTCTTTCCCGGCGGTTTCTCATGGTTTGCTAATTAACCGGTCCTTCAGCTCCAGCGGTCCTCTTTTCCCCAGTTCAGGACCAGGATCCCGCCTGCAAAAAGCAGGGCGCTCGCAACGGCCATGCCCGCGGACGGCGCATGCGACACCGAAGCCGCAGGGCTGAAATAAAGGTACATTTCGAAACTTACGCCGACCAGCCCGAGCATGGCCGCGACGCCGGCGGCGATCTTTATAAGGAGAATTTTAGTGTCCCGCGCCGGCGGCTCGGCAGGCGCCGCTGCCGGCCTGTCCACCTTGATCTCGGAAGCCCCGCCGGAAACACCCAGGAGTTTCTTTACCAGACCCAGCTCGTTATGATCCAGCCAGACGCCGCCGCAGGCTTCACATTTATCCACCAGCAGGAGCGGATTCACCAGGCCTCCGCGCGACATCTTGTTTTTGCAGCGGGGACAGGCGAGGCCCCCGGGCTTGGAGTTGACGAGATCAAAATCCGCCGAGCTCCAGCCCTGCGATTGTTTAAGCAAGGCTTCAAGCTCGCCCTTGTCGAACCAGATCCCGGAGCAGCCCGGGCAGACGTCGAGCGGGATATTCCCCAGCGAAGGGGTCTCAACCAGCGACTCAGAAGAACATTTGGGACAATTGATCATATGGTTCTCGCCAATCTCCTCTTGAATTTAAAAACCCGGCCTGCCGGCCAAAGCCGGACCGCATTATATTTTAACTTTTAATAACCCGCCGCGTGTTCAAATGACTTGTCGATGATCGCTCGGTCGGGGTTTCCGTCTCCGATTTTATCTTATCTTTATCAGCCGGGGGGCGCTGAACTTCCCTTTATAACCGAAGAGGTCTATCTTCGCAGCGCGCATGAAGTAATCCCCGGGCGGGAGCACCTTCCCGAGTTCCGGCTTCTCCGACGCTCCGTAGGTCCGGTCAAAAAGCACGGCGCTAAAATCCCGGTCTTTGGCCACCTGCAGCTGGTAGCTTTGATGCGAGTCCACCGAGTCCAGCGCGTTGAGCGGAAGGAAGTCGAATTCCGAGAAAGCCGGCGGCTCTGACCCGCTTAGCGGCGGGGCCCGGTCCGGAACGGGGAGCGCCGCGGACTTCCCCCCCTTCAGCGGCGCCGCAAGTTCCGCGGGCAGCGAGGGCGCCATGTCCGGCCTCACCTCGGTAAAGTAGCCCTTTCGGACCTCCACCTTCCTGCCCTGCGCCTCCACCTCGGCTACGCCGCGCGTAACGCTTACCACGGTGGTAAGGTCCTCTTTCATCCTGGCGCTGAACTCGGCGTCGGCGGTCTTAGGCGAGATAGTGGCGCTGCGCGTTACGATGCGCGAACGCCTGCTGCGCAGCCCGCCGGCCAGCATTTCCGCGTCCGCGCCCTTTTTACCGGGCGGGCGGAGCACGACCAGCGTATTGGGCGCCAGGACCAGGATCTCTCCCGTATGGAACCTCACTTCAGCGCGCGAGGCGGCCATGGTGTACACGGTGTCCCGCTCGAACAGGTCCATAAGCGGGCGCGCCTTCACCCAGTCCGTCGCGCCCGTGCGCCGGAAAAGAACGTCGTTAGTGAAGCGGACCAGCTTGGCCGCCTGCAGCTCGTCCGCGGCCAGGGCGAAGCCCAGGGAGAGATAGATGATAATACCCGACAGGAAGATCCTCACATAGCCTCTTGCTCCAGTCAGATTTGAACTTCTTTAATAGTTTATTACACCCCTGTTAAATATTCCCCCGCAAAACATCAAATCCCGGTCAAATCTTCCGGCAGCCCTTTTCCATCTCAGGCTGGCGGTTTAACCAGGCGGCCGCGAAATGTTATTATTGAGGCGGAGAGCTATGAACAATTGTCCTAAATGCGGGGAGACGGCGCTGGCCGGCGCGGAAGGGCCGGGCGGAGTCGCCGTCGATCAATGCCCCCGGTGCCGCGGCG
>JAVHPG010000341.1:0-2707 GCA_036170455.1 Elusimicrobiales bacterium | reverse complement strand
GCCGCGGCGGCCTGGTAAACCCGCTGCTCCTGGCGGACAAATGCTCCGCCTGCGGCGGTTTCTGGCTTGACGGCGGCGAGCTCCCCAGCCTGAAAGAATTGACGGATACCGCAGCGCCGGCCGCGCCAGGCCGCCGCCGGGTGCTGCCCCCCGGCTCCGGCATTGGAGCCCCGGGCCTGCAGGCCGGGTTCACCCGCTCCGCCATGCCGGAAGACGAATTCACTTCGCTCTTACAGGGCAAGGTCTTCCCGTTCGCCGCCGCCCTCTTCGGCTTCGGCGGCTGCCTTTACCAGGTCTTCAAGTATATTGACTCGGTGGGGAAGGTCCCGTTCCAGACGGCGCCGGGATTGGCGGGCCTGGCGCAGTCGCTGGGCTGGTTCTTCGCGGTAACCGTGGGCTGCATAGCGCTTTTCCTGTTCGGGCTCTACATGCTGCTCCGCGACGTCTCGAATATCTCCGGCGATAAATAGCCGCTATTCCACGTAATTCCCGGATCTCTGCCTGGCGACATCAACCGCGGCCGCCAGGTTTCCGCCTCTTTTCCCTTTACCGCGCGTGGAAAGCCAGGGATACGAGGCCGGCGGCGAGCAGGAGGAAAACGATTGGGGCCGCCAGGCCGCCGGCGCCCGGCAGGCCCAGGCTGGATTCGGAAGGATTGGAGGGATTGTAGTAGACGTCCAGGCTTTTGCCGGGCGGGAAGTTCTCCTGCAGGTCCCCTTCGGCGGAGCCCTCGCTGAAATAAAGCTTGGCTTTGTTTATCTCCAGCGGCCCGGCCCCGTAGATGACGCCGTCGGCGGCGTAGGTATAATTTATATACGTGGAGTAAGAGGTGCTGCGGCGGCTGTGGTAGCGTACCACTTTGTTTTCCGTCACCCTGCCGGCCGCGGGGGCCCAGGTCCTCTGGGCGGTCAGGGCATTGCGAAAATCGTTAAGGAAGATCAGGCCCATCGCCGCCGCGAAAGCGGCGACCAGGTAATAACCCCAGGCGCTCCCGCCGGGCTCTTCCGCCTTGCGCGGCGGCTGCGTTCCGCCTCCGGTTCCTGCGCTCATTAGAACACCCTATATAACATCGGCCCGCCAGGTCAAAGAAAACCCGCGCCGCAGATCCGAAGCCCCCGCGGCCTTTCCCTCGTTCCGCCAAAGCAAAACCGCCGGGCTTCCCCGGCGGTTTTATTTGCGCGGCGCGCGTCTATTTATTAAAGAACTGCATCGCCACCGCGAGCGCGGGCATCAGGATCGAGCCCACCATCGCCTCTCCGGCCACCAGGCCGGAGGCCAGGGGCGTCCCGTAAAGCCAGAAAGACCCTTCTTCGCCCGGGGAGAACCGGCTCCAGACGGCCGAGATCACGCTGCCGACGGCCATGCCGATGTTCAGCGAGGCCGGCAGGATCAGGGCGAAGCCCAGCGCCGCCGGGATAGGGACGAACCAGAAGCGGCTCACCTCGTGGCCCTGCTCATTGGTCTTCTTGAAAGCGAGCAGCAGTTCGAAGAAGATGCCGATGAAGATCGCGATGACGGACGCCTGCAGCGCGCCGTGCGGGAGGAAGGACAGGCCTTTCTCCATCACGATGGCGAGCGTGGCGATCTTGAGACCGGTCGGCGCGGCGAGCTGGCCCGGGTTGAGGCCTATGCCGTAGGTGCGCTCCAGCATATTGAACATGAACGGTGTCAGGATGGCGCCTATCGGGATCACGAACAGCTGGGCCAGGATCAGGGTCTTGAACTTGCCGCCCAGGCGCTGGGCCACCCAGAACGACGGGACCACGTTCTCCGACGTGGCCTGCGGGTTGGCGCTGATATAGGCGGCGGTCAGGTTGGACCTGATATGCGCGGGCCAGAGCAGGCCGAACAGGAACTGCGTGGCGTTCGCCATCAGCGAGACCGGCCCGGAGCCGGTGATACCCAGCACGCGCAGGCCGGCCACGATCAGGAGGGGCTGTATGGCCACCGCAAGCAGCACCTGCTGCCAGGGCATGTCGAACCAGGTGCTGGTCATCCAGACCAGCAGCGTCACGGCGACGGAGATGCCGGTAATGGTCCACCAGAGCGGGATCTCCTCTTCGGCCAGGGACTTGAACTCGTGCTTCTCGAACTTGACCTTGTCCCTGTGCAGGAAATGGATGACGATCGGGATGATCACGCTGGTCAGCGCGGCGGCGATCATCATGGCCGTGGCCGGCCACATCATCCACTGCACCACGTACTTGAAGTGGGAGGAAGCGCCCGCGAACTCCCCGGCCTTGCCGCAGGCGGCGTTCAGGAAGTCCATCGCCTGCGCCTTCGGCGCGCCGTCCAGGCCGCCCACGGAATTGAGGGTATTCAGGCAGCTGTCGAAGGTCTCGCCGGTCACGCCGGAAAGGGCCGAATACTTCGCAACCGTCTCGCCGAAGGCGCTGACCAGCCAGGTTCCGAGCAGGCCGGAGAGGCCGACGGAGAGCGGGACCAGCATGCCTATGCCGAAAGCGGCGAACTCGGCCCCGATCGAAATGTTCAGCACGGCGTTGCCGACGATGGCGGGAATGACGCCGAGCCCGTCGCGCAGGAAAGTCAGGAAGCCCGCCACGCCGGTGCTGATCATCAGCACGTCGCGCTTGGTCTTGGTGGAGGCCGTCGCCTTTGGGTCGGTCAGCGTCTGCGCCACGCTCAGGGTGGCCTTGCTGGCCGGCCAGGGGAGGGAGTGGTCCTTCAGGATGGAGCTCCTCGGCAG
>JAVHPG010000340.1:0-24050 GCA_036170455.1 Elusimicrobiales bacterium | reverse complement strand
ACCGGTTAAATTTTGTAACCGGTTACCTACATCACCAAAAAAAGTCTCTTGCTACTCATCGGAAGCCCAAGCTGTTTGATAAATGGAACAACAGAGTAGGCCGATCAATACTAGAGACCGGACAAGGGCTTTCTTATAAACAAAACCGCCAGGTTTTTCCTGGCGGTTTTGTGTGTAGGCTGGCTGGTTAATCATTTAGTAATCAGCATCCCCTACCTGACCCCGGCTTTTGCAAGTTTCGGGCCGGCGGCCCTTACTTCCGCGGGGCACTTGGCCTGGAACTTCTTGAAGTTCTCGATGAACAGCGAGCCGAGCTGCTGGTACTTGGACATGTAGAGCTTCTTGTCGCTCCAGGAGCTGGCGGGGTTCAGGACCTCGTCGGGGACTCCGGCGCATTTAGTGGGGACTTCGAAGCCGAAAACGGGGTCTTTTACGTACTTAACGTTATCCAGGCCGCCTTCGAGCGCGGCGTTCAGCAGGGCGCGGGTGTATTTAATGCTGATGCGCTTGCCGACGCCGTACTGCCCGCCGGTCCAGCCGGTATTCACCAGCCAGCATTTCGCGCCGTAGCGCAGGATCTTCTTCCTGAGGAGCTCGGAATAGACCGCCGGGTGGTGCACCATGAAAGGCGCGCCGAAGCAGGTGCTGAAAGTGATCTCGGGCTCCTTGCGCATCTCCAGCTCCGTGGCGCTTACCTTGGCGGTGTAGCCGGAGATAAAGTGGTACATCGCCTGCTCCACGCTGAGCCGCGCTATAGGCGGCATCACCCCGGAGGCGTCGCAGGTGAGCATAACGATATTGAGCGGGTGGCCGCCCATTTTGGACTCGACGGCATTGTCTATAAAGCTGATAGGATAAGCCGCGCGGGTATTCTCGGTCAGCGCCGCGTCGTCCAGGTCAAGCTGCCGCGTTACGGGATCGAAGACCACGTTCTCCAGCACCGTGCCGAAGCGCCGGGTGGCCGCGTAGATAGCCGGCTCGGCTTTCTCGGACAGGTTGATGACCTTGGCGTAACAGCCGTTCTCGATATTGAAGATCCCCTCGTCGCTCCAGCCGTGCTGGTCGTCGCCGATCAGATTGCGGGAAGGGTCGGCGGACAGCGTGGTCTTGCCGGTTCCGGAAAGGCCGAAGAACAGCGCGGTGTCGCCTTTTTTACCGATATTGGCCGAGCAGTGCATTGACAGCACGCCTTTGAGCGGAAGAAGGTAGTTCATCACCGTGAAAACGGCCTTCTTTATCTCGCCCGCGTAGCTGGTATTGCCGATCACGCACAGGCGGGCTTCGAAATTGATGATGATGAAGGTCCCTGACTGCGTCATGTCTATTTCGGGCGCGGCCTTGAAGCCGGGCGCGCAGACAATGGTGAAGTCGGGAGCGAACTTGCGGAGCTCGTCGTGCGTCTCCGGCTCTATGAACATAGTCTTCGCGAAAAGGCTGTGCCAGGCGTACTCGGTTACCACGCGCACCGGCAGGCGGTGCTCCGGGTCGGCGCCGCCGTAAAGATCCTGCACAAAAACGTCGCGGCCTTCAAGATAGCCCTGGAGGCGGTTATAAAGAGCGCTGAATTTTTCGGAATTGAAAGGCCGGTTATATTCGCTCCACCAGACATGCTTCTCGCTGTCCCCGCCTTTCACCACGAACTTGTCGTTCGCGGAGCGGGCGGTGAATTTGCCGGTATTCACAATGAAAGGGCCCATATGGCCGATGCGGCCCTCGTTCCTGAAAACCGCTTCTTCGTAAAGGGAGGGAGTGGAAAGGTTCCAGTATTCCGCGTTCAGGTTGGTCAGGCCGTGGTTCTGAAGTCCGTACTCGCTTTTTAGCGCCTTTGCTTCTTTATTCGCCGGGGTTTTGATGCCTAAATAGTCGTTCATTTCCAGTCCCTCACGCATTTCCTGTCGCCTATATAAATTTCTTTGGCGGAATCCGGGTCCAGCGCCCAGCGGATGCGCGCCGCGCCCTCGATGGTGTCTTTCATGCTTCCACAGTAGCTCAGGCGGAGATGGCCTTCCATGCCGAATTCTTTACCGGGCACGGTCACCACCATGGCCCGCTCCAGAAGCTTCCTGGACAAGGCCACTGAATCTTTGGAATAAGCGCGGAAGTCCGGCAGGCAGTAGAAAGTCCCCTGCGGCTTTATTACTTTCACGCCGTTGATGGCTTCCAGCTCGCGGACCATCACGTCGCGGTTGTTCTGCAGCGTGGCCGTCAGGCTGTCCACATAGCTCTGTATTCCGTTCAGCGCGCCTACCGCCGCCGCCTGGAGAAGGGACGACGGACAGGAAGTGGTCTGCGCCTGAATATTGGTCATTATCGAGATCAGTTTCTTATTCGCCACCGCCCAGCCGATGCGGAAGCCGGTCATGGCGTAAAGTTTGGACACGCCGTTGATGACGACGAGCCTTGAGGACTCCGAGAAATTTTTCGCGTATTTGAAGCAGGAGACGGGCTTTAGGCCGTCGAACATCAGCTTGTGGTAAATGTCGTCCATTATCAGGTAGATATTGTTCTTCTCGCAGAACTCTACCAGCGCCTTGATAAGGTCCGCGGAATAAACCGCGCCCGACGGGTTGTTAGGGCTGTTGACGATAATAGCCTTGGTGGCCGAACCCACGGCTTCCTTTATTTCCTTGAAGCTGGGTTCGAAGCGGCCGTCCTCGGGGGTAACTATCACGGGCTTGGCATAGCAGAGCTTTACCATCTCCGGATAGCTCACCCAGTAAGGCGCAAGGATAATGACCTCGTCCTGGGGGTCCAGGATGGAAACCAGGAGCGCATACAGCGCGGCCTTCGCCCCGGCGGAAACCAGCACATTCTCGGCGCCCACGCGCTTGTCGTAATTCTCCTCGGTATAGCGCACTATCGCTTTTTTGAGCGAAGGTATGCCGTCCACGGGAGTGTATTTTACTTCGGCCGAAGTAAGCTTGCCCGCGGCCGCGATGATAGCGTCGATGGGCGTTTTGGATTTGGGTTCGCCGGTGCCGAGATGAATGACCGCTTCGCCCCGCTCTTTCAGGAGCGTGGCTTTCTCGTTCAGGGCTAGAGTGGGAGATTCCTGCACCGCTTCCGCAAGCTGGCTGATTGGAGATTTCATTTTTAGACCCCGGGAGTCAGTCTCTTTTACCCTGCCGGGCGGCAGGAGGGAGATAGTCCGTCTTTCCGGCTTATCCGGCTGTTTAACGCTGAAAATTTTAAGGTGCGGGTGGGAATCGAACCCACGAATAAGAGTTTTGCAGACTCTCGCCTTACCACTTGGCCACCGCACCGTCTGCTTATATATTACCAAACTTAAAGAAAAAAGACACCTACGGAGGGCATACGCCCGATTGATAATAGTGAGCCGTCAGGCTTAGGCTGGTTTCGCGTCGTAGGGGTTCGCGCCAAGGGTGGAAGCCACATATTGAATGGCTTTTCGGGCGCGGACGCTGTTTCCGGTATCGTCGACACGGGGCGAGAAAGCGGCGATGCCGAAGCGGCCGGGGGCTACGGCGATGATGCCGCCGCCGACGCCGCTTTTGGCGGGGAGGCCGACGCGATAGAGCCAGATGCCGGAGTCGTCGTAGAGGCCGGCGGTGGCCATGACGGCCAGGATGCGCTGAACATGCTTCGGGGCTATGACGCGCTTACCCGTGACCGGGTTCTTCCCGCCGTTAGCCAGCGTGGCCGCCATTACCGCGAGGTCGGCGGCGGTCACTGACAGGGAACACTGTCGGGTGTAAAGATCGGTGGTAACGAGCGGGTCGGAATACAGCCGTTTGTAGGAGTGCATCAGCACGGCTATAGCGCGGTTGCGCTCATTGTTTGCCGTTTCAGATTTATAAACTTCCTGGTTTACCTTCAACTTCCGGCCGGCGAAGGCCTCGTGGATGCCCAGGATCCTGGCCCATTTCTCGGCCTTGGTCTTTCCTTTTATCAAACTGGTAGTGGCGATGGCGCCGGGGTTAACGAAGGCGTTCATCTCCTTGCCCTTCGTCTGCTCTATGGCCATGATAGAGTTAAAAGCCTGGCCGGTGGCGTCCGCGCCGACCATTTGCAGAACGGCTTCGTCGCCCACCGCCTCTAGAGCGCAAGCGAGAGTGAACACTTTGGAGATAGATTGGATGCTGAACTGGGAGTCGGCGTCCCCGGCCTTCGCGATTTTTCCGTCCACGCTGACCAAAGCGATACCGAACAGTTTCGGGTCCATCTTGGCCAGGGCGGGGATGAAGTCCGCGTTCCTGCCTTTTTTAAGCGTCCGGAATTTCTTATGGGCCGCGTCCACTGCTGTCTGAAATTGTTTTTTATCGGGCATAAAACTATCCTATTACAATACAAGCGTCGCTGTAAACCTCCGGGCCGCGCGCGGTTATTTTTTTGTATTATTAACAATTGGCGGGGAAAACAATGGTGAAATGTCCTAAATGCGGTTATGACCACAACGGCGAAGACGCGCTTTACTGCGGGCTTTGCTATGAGCTGCTGAAAAAGATAGCAAAAACTGCGCAGCCTCAAGAGACCGGAACCGGGCCGCAAAAAACGGAGGCCAGCACTTTCCTTACTATCGCGCTCATAGCCGGCATCCTGTCCGGCGCCGGCGTTTATTTTTACGGGGCTTCTTCCACGGCGGGAGTAAAGGCCCAGGCGGCCCTTGAAGTAGTCCGGCAGCAGGAAAAAGAGCAGGCGGCCGATAAACTGCTGGCCGCTTATAATCTGGGCCGGGAGGAACTTCTGGGAGAGCTGGCGAAAACTCCGATCGACCCGGAAGGCTTCAGCCTGCAGGGGCAGTACACCAGGAAATTATTTAAATTGGAGGAGGATTACTCCAACGGCATCGGCGCCCTGGCGCTCGGCTGCCCGGCCGCCGCCGAGCAAGCGAAGGACCCGGCCTACTCTAAATGGTGCGAGACTTTCGCGGCCGGGGAAGCCGCCTCGATGGAAAATTTTAACAAGAGCTACCAGCAGTTCATCCAGCGGGCGGGAGCCCGCTAGGCCTAGCCGCCGCAGTTCATTTTTTTCAGCCCTTCTTCCACTTTCTCATAGTTGTAATTTTTATTCAGCAGCTCGATAATGGTCAAGCCGTCCACCCTGATCGCAAAATCCACGGCCAGGCCGTACCTATAATCCAGCATCGCCGGGTCGGACCCCTTGCAAATATCCGCGGGCTGGTAAGTCCCGGTCCCGCCCGACAGGCGCTCCGAGTAACCCCTTAATTTCCACTCGCTCATGACCAGATAAGTGAGCGGCTCTACCAGGCGCCTCGCAAGTTCACGGGCGCCGGCGCCGGCCAGCTCGCTGCTCAGCGCGCGGCGCTCCGCCGCCCCCGGGACGGTACGCGCCTCGTCCGCTGCAAAGTCGGCCGCGGCCAGGAAAATAGCGCCTGTCACGGGGCTTACGCGGTAATACTCGCCGGCCAGGAAAGGGGTAAAGAAAGAGAATTCATTCCGCCCGCCGGCCAGGTAGATATCGAATTTTTTATCCGGGCTGAACAGTTCCGAAACCGAGAGCTTCTCATAAGCCTTGTCCAGGACAGCCTCGGTTTTCTCGGGCAGGGCCCCGCGCGCATGGAGGACAAAGTTCCTGTACTCCGCGCTTTTATTAAAATAGAGGCCGGGCTTGGCCAGAAGCAGCCAATAGCCGCCGGCGGCGGCGAGCAGAAGAAGGAAAATTACTTTTTTCATAATAGCCTCTTAACCCCAAAAACTTAAGCGCTTAAGGGAAAGATACAACATCCGGCCCCTGCATGTCACTATTAAAGTGACACACAACTTAATTCAGAATTAAGTTGTGTGTCACCGGTACCGGCTCATAGGGCGGCTAGGCCCAGTCTTCGCTTTTTATACCGCCCTGGATGCCTATCACTATGCTCTTGATCGGGACTTTGCGGCTGGCGGCCGCCGCGGCCTGTTTTACCATGGCCAGCAGCCCGCCGCAGCAGGGGACTTCCATCGTCACCACGGTGAGAGTATTGATCTTCGCGTCCTCTATCAGGGCCTGGACCTTTTCCGCGTAGATCTCCTGACCGTCGTCCAGCTTGGGGCAGGCTATCACTATGGCTTTGCCTTTTATGAAGTCGTTATGGAAATTGCCGTAGGCGAAAGCGGTGCAGTCGGCGGCCACTACGACGTCGGCTTTCTGGAAATACGGCGCCATCGGGGAAGCGAGGTGGAGCTGGATGGGCCACTGACGCAACTGGGAGACTACGCCGGGGTCAACGGCCTCCGCGCCGGCCTGGCTTTCCCTGAGGTCCATGGTACGCGAGCCGGGGCAGCCGCCGTGACCGTGCCCGGCATGGTGATGGCCGCCGTGGTGGTGCTCGCCGTGCTTGTGCTCTTTTTCATCTGACATAAGTTCTTCCTCCAGGGGATTCGGGATATTATGCTGCTCCAGGTAGTCGTAAGCCTGCTTTAAAAAATTTTTCTGCGCGTGGTCTTTAAGATGTTTGAGGTGGGCTTTGATAGTATTGGGTCCCTGCTTGACCATCCCCTCCATCACTTGCACCTCGTCGTAAGGGACGGCTTCGCGCGTTTCTATCTTTATCGCGCCCTGCGGGCATTCGCCGATGCAGGCGCCGAGCCCGTCGCAGAGGAGGTCGCTTATCAGGCGGGCCTTTCCGTCTATCACCTGCAGCGCGCCCTCGTGGCAGCCGGTGACGCAGTTGCCGCAGCCGTCGCATTTCGCTTCGTCTATGTTTATTATTTGTCTTTTGGTTTTCATATCAAGTTTTGTATCGTTATTCCTTCGATATCCAGGAGCATGCGCGCTTCTATCGCTTCTATCCTGTGGCGGAGGAGACAGGCGTCATGGTCCTGGCAGATTTTTTTACCGAAAACGCATTCGCTGATCTTCAAAGGGCCCTGCAGCGCGGCTACCAGGTCGCTCAGCCTGATATTCTCGGGGGTCCGAGCAAGCGCGAAACCGCCGCCTTTGCCTTTCACGGCCTGCAGTATGCCTGTCCTGTGGAGTTTTTGCAGTATTTTGCGGAGGAAAGGCCTGGCGACGTTCACAGCTTCCTGCATCTGGGTCACGGAAACGGTGGGCTTATTGGCCCTGGCCATAAAGATAAGCGCCCTGGCCGCATAGTCCACGTTCCTGTTGATAAGTTTCATTCCGATTGATAGGATACCAGACGGGTATCATTCTGTCAAGGCCTAAAAGATACACATATTCTTCGTTTTCCCGGCTTTCTTTAGTAGAATAGAATATCGGAGGGTTTATGAAACTGCTGATCTATACCTTTTTACTGCTGCTGCCCGGCTTTTCCCGGGCCGATACCTTTATATTAAAGGACGGGGCCCGGCTCGAGGGAGAAGTTACCGGGGAAATGGACGGGGCCGTGCTTGTTAAGACAAAATACGGTTCGCTCACAATAAACAAAGCCGATATACAGGAACAGCAGGCCGATCCCGCGGAACTCCCGGCGGCCCTCCCCGCGGCAATAGCGGTTTCAACGGAGGCCGGGATAGAAATTTCAACGGCCCTGCCTGAAGCCGCCATAGCCCCGGCCCCCAAATTAACCTTCCAGACCATATTCCCGAGCTCGATGACGCGCCAGCTGGTCTACACCGAGAGCGGCGTGGCCATCGCCACAGAAACTTTTGACGCGAACGGCGTCCTGGCCCTGACCGAGGGCTCGATAGGCGACGGGACCTATACCGAATATTATCCGGAAGGCGGCCTGAAAACGGTGAAGACCATGATGAGCGGGAAAGCCAATGGAACGCTGAAGGCGTTTTTCCCCTCCGGCGCGCTTCAGATAGAGGCTTATTACCTGGCCGGCGGCAAAGAGGGCCCGTTCAAGTTCTACACCGAGGACGGCAAACTGCTGATGGAAGCGGCCTACAAGAGCGACCGTCTCAATGGCTGGAAAAAAGAATTCGGCCCGGACGGGGCGGTGATCTCCGAATTTTACTATGTAGACGACCAGCTGGCCAGGCCGCCCGATCCGCGCGCCGGGACGGTGCTAGCCGCGGCTAAAGCGGCCCCGGTTCCGGCCGAACCGGAATCTTCGGTCACGGTAAAAGTGACCAGCCTGGCACGGGGCGAGCTGTACACCTTCAGGCTGAACGGAAAGTATATAGGAAAGGTCCGCCTGGACAAAGAATTCAACCTAATAAGCCAGGAAGGCAAAGTTCCGGACGGCACGGTAAAGGTATTCACCGAGGACGGGAGACTTCAGAAAGAATTGGTCTATCTGAAAAACATCCTCAAGGCGCTGAACATCTACGAACCCGGCGGCGCGTTAAAAGCCGAATATACTTACGTGGAGAACAAAGCTGTAAAAAAATAAGGCCGTAGAATACGCCCCCGACAGCAAAAAAGGCCGTCCCCTTACGAGGACGGCCTTTTAAATTACTGGGCCCGGAAGGACTTGAACCTTCGACCCAACGATTATGAGTCGTTTGCTCTAACCAACTGAGCTACGGGCCCTTAAATCAGATAATTAAGGCTGAAGAACCATTCTAGCAAATTTTTAACTCCGCTCAGATCAAGATTCGACCTTGATCCCTATACCCCAGACTTCTTCCCGCGCGCTTTCTCCCGAGCCCCAGGCCGCGAGCAGCGCGGTGCAGCAAGTCGCTATGGCTAAAGGCAGATAGCTCAGGTGACCGCCGAAGCAGACGGCCATGCCGATCCAGCCGACAGTGCTCAGCAGTTCTATGTACCCGGCTGGCCCCCCCGCTTTCTGCCTGTTTTTCAGGTCGCCGCGCTTGCCGGGGCGCGGGCTCCAGATCTGCACAAGGGCGGCGGAAACCATCCCGCAGGCGCTGCACAGAAGCAGAGTGGCGGCAGCGGCAGGCCCGCGCGGGGCCCACCAGGCGGAAAGAGGAACAAGTACGGCCAGCACGGGCAGGACGGCCGCTGCGGCCTTTATCCCGAGAACCTTTGAGATCGGTACCGGGGCTGTAGCCACCAGCTCCGGGGCGTCCTCGGCGTTGATAGTGATCCACGCTAAATTACCGGCCAGCATGGAGGAGACGGCCACCAGCGCCGGGATCATGACCAAATTCAGCGGCCCGGACTTGAGCCCCACGAATACCAGCGGGATAAGGTACAGGACCTGCACCAGCGCCTGGGAGATAACCTGCATGTCCCGCATTATCAGCTTCCACTCTTTGAGAAGCAGAACTCGGACCAGCCCGGAGCGGAAGACATGCCCGGCGCTTTTATCCGCCGCGGCGGAGGCGCGCCCGCCGGTGATAGTTTCCTGCGTGCCGGTTATGAAGCGGCGGTAAGTGAGGCTGATAGCCAGCCAGAAGCCGCCGGCGCCGACGGCGATAACAGCGAGGAGCGGCAGCGCCTCGCCGAAGATCGCGCGCAGCGGCCACCAGAGCGCGCTGCCGGACCCGAAGATCCCGGCGCCGAGCACCTGGCTCTTAAGCCAGTCCGCGATATTTTTCTTAACGCCGGCGGGCAGGATATTGGGGAGCTGGAAGGCCAGGAAGAACATGACGCCGATGACGGCGGAAATTATCTGCCCCGCCGTCCTGGCCCGCCGCGCGCCCAGCAGGCGCACCAGCGTCATAGTAAGAAGTATGCCGGCCGCGGCGCAGCCCAGGGCGGTGGCGGCCACCACCGGGTAAAGCGCCATCAGCTCCGGGTGCCCGCGAAGCAGCCCGACATGAGCCAGAGGTAGAATGGCGAAAGCCGGAAGCAGCGCCGCGCTTACCGCGACAGCGAGCCCGCGCACCAGGAAGATGGTGCGCTGCGACAGCGGCGAGGACAAAAGAAGGTCTAGGTCGCCGCGCACTATCAGGGCGTTCACGGCATGCGCCATGGTCTGCGAGACCAGAAGCGAGACGACCAGCCAGTAGATCCCTCCCAGGAAGACCGGGACCTGCAGCATGGCCCGCACTACGCCGTAACCGCCGGGCAGGGACACCCAGGCGCCCCAGTGCATGAACAGCCATAGCAGCCCGCCGCCCCAGGCGATAATTTGTAAATGGCTGCCGCTGACGCCGCGCCAGCTTACGCGCATTTCATGCTCAAGCAGCCAGAGCCGGCTCCCGGGTTCGAATTTCATGCCGGCTCCGTCAGCTCGAGGAACACGTCCTCGAGCGTGGCGCCGGCATGGCCTACAGCGGTTCCGGTCCTGGAGCGCAGCTCATCCAGGGTTCCCTGCGCGACGATGCGCCCGTTAAGGATGATGCTGATCCGCTCGGCCAGGCGCTCGGCTATTTCAAGAATGTGCGTTGTGAGGACCACCGTGTTTCCCTTATGAACATAGGCCACGAGCATATCCTTCACCGACCGCGCGGCGCGCGCGTCTAGGCCGGTGAGCGGTTCGTCTAGGATCATCAGTTTAGGCTCGTGGATCATAGCCCCGGCCAGCGCGAGCTTCTGCCGCATTCCGCGGGAAAAGCCTTCTACGTATTCTCCGCGGTTGCCCCACAGTTCCAGCCATTCAAGCAATTCTTTGGCGCGCTTGCCGGCGGCGTCGGCGGGGATCGCCCAGAGGCCCGCCACGAATTCAAGATATTCCAGAGGCGTCAGCTTGCCGTAAAGCAGCGGGTCGTCGGGCAGGAAAGCGGTGACGCTTTTCGCGGCGGTGGCGTTCTTTGAAATATCATGGCCGAAGATAGAGACCGAGCCGGCGTCGGAACGCAGCAGGCCCGCGATCATCCGCAGCGTCGTGGTCTTCCCGGCGCCGTTGGGCCCGAGCAGGGCGTGGAATTCTCCCGCCGGGATGGCGAGTTCTAGCCCGTCCACCGCGCGCTTCGCGCCGAATCTTTTAGCCAGGCCTTTCACAGTCAAGGCTGAACCTGCGTCTTTATTAATTTGAATTGTCATTTCTTCCTCGCTCTTAAGCCGGTCTCTCTTCCGTTACTTTTTGATCCGCCGCCGAATCCCTGGTTTTCAACTCGAGGTAAATCACCGCAAGAACTCCCATTGCGAAGACCGCCACGGCGCTATTAAGCAGGGATTTTAAATAATACGCCGCAGCCGCCTGTCCGGCCAGGACCTTGCCTATCAGCTTCCCCAGGAATACGGCTGAAATAAGCGGGCCGCCGACAAGGAGAAGAATGCGCAAAGCCTGCGCGGCCGTGACGTCGAAGCTGCTTCTCATCGCCTCCAGAAGGCCCTGGTTTTCCGCCACGCTGATATTTAACCAGAGCGCTATCCTTAAACCTAACCAACCCGCGGCCAATAGCCAGACCAAAGCCAGGACAGGGCTGGCGAAAGGGATGATCACCAGAAAAAATAGTGGTCCCCACATCGCGCCGGCGACAATAGTATCAGAGATCAGTTTGCGGAAAAACCAGCCCTTAGCGTAATGCGTCATTTCTTCCGGGGCGCCGGTGAGCGCGTCCATAGTGAGCCGCCCGGCAAGGCCAGCGGCGAACCAGGCGGACACGACAATCTCGGGAATAGTGGCTATAACGCTTTTTACCGGGCTGGTCTTAAAAGTTGTTAGGCCGGTATAAGCCCCCTCCAGCCCGAGAATATCGCACAAAAACACGTAAAGCCCGGCCGAAACCAGGCAGGCGGCTATATAAAAGCCCGCCTCTTTCCCCGATCTCCTGATCAGTCTATACGCCTCGCCGTAAGAATTTTTCATATATGCTCTCCCCAAACTCATTGATCCAAATATAATAATACACTAAATCACCGCTGAACTTCTCTTGTCCGGCAACCACGCGACACTATTTAATACCGCCGCCACCGTCACAGATCATTTTTCATGCCAACGCTAAAGTACAGGATTTAATTGGTTCAGAAGCCGGCAAAAACTATAGAAATATTTTCAAATGAAAAGAAAACGGGCCTGGAAAAGGCCCGTCTCCTGGTTTTACTGTTGTTTTGCTTCAGTGGTGGTGCGGCTCGCAGGATTCCATGCCGAAGAGGGGCTTGCCGTCGGCGAAGGGCGAGATGGAGCGCAGGCGCTCTATGATGGGCGGAAATTCTTTTATGATGTAGTCGACTTCTTCCTGGGTATTGTAGACGCTGAGGGAGAAACGGACCGAGCCGTGGGCGTAGGTCTGAGGGACGGCCATGGACATAAGGACATGGGAGGGCTCGAGCGAACCTGAGGTGCAGGCCGAGCCGGAGGAGGCGCAGATGCCTTTCTCGCTTATCATCAGCAGAATGGACTCGCCTTCGATATATTCAAAGCTGATATTGGTGGTATTGGGGAGGCGGTTCGCGCCGCCGCCGTTGACGCGGGAATTCGGGATCTTCAAAAGGCCGGCTTCAAGGCGGTCGCGCAGTGCTTTGACGCGGGTATTTTCTTTTTCAAGGTTGTTCATCGCCAACTCGGCGGCTTTGCCGAGGCCGGCTATGTACGGGACGTTCTCGGTTCCGGCGCGGCGGCCGTGCTCCTGGTGGCCGCCCATCATGAAAGGGGCGAAGCGCGAGCCTTTCTTGACGTAAAGCACGCCTATGCCTTTGGGGGCGTGCAGTTTATGGCCGGAGAGGGAGAGGAGGTCTATTTTTGTGTCTTTGAGGTTTATGGGCAGTTTGCCTACGGCCTGGACGGCGTCGGTATGGAACATCGCGCCTTTGGCGTGGGAGATGCGGGCGGCTTCTTCCACGGGGAAGATGACGCCGGTCTCGTTATTGGCCCACATGATGGAGACTATGGCGGTTTCGTGGGTGAGGGCGGCCTGCAGGTCCGCGAGGTTGAGCTGGCCGGTGCTGTCTACGGGAAGGTAGGTGATCCGGTAGCCCTGGGACTCAAGATACTTGCAGACATTGAGGACGGCGGGATGCTCGACCTTGGTGGTGATGATGTGCTTTTTGTCGGGGAAGGCGCGGACGGCGGACCAGAGGGCGGTGGAGTCGGATTCTGTGCCGCAGCTGGTGAAGACTATTTCTTCGGGGGCGGCGCCGAGAAGGTCGGCGACGCGCTTGCGGGCGAGGTCGAGGTATTTCTGGTTGGCGCCGCCGAAGAAGTGCATGCTGGAGGGGTTGCCGTAGAGGTCGTTGAAGAAGGGCTGCATTTCGGCGGCGACCTCGGGGGCGACGCGGCTGGTGGCGTTATTGTCGAAATAATAAACTTTTTCCATAAGATTACCTCGGAACTGCAACTGCACCGCGGGTGGAGCGAAGCGACACAATTCAACTGTATCTGACAGGATGCCCAGTCGGGGTGGCCACAGGGGCCGGAACGCAAAAACGTTGTCTCGCACACCGTGCTCGCAACTCCCGCTCTCGCCCTCCGCGCTTACGCAAGCGTCGGGCTCCGAGAGGGTTTTGCTAACCCGGCCCCTGCGTCCGCCCCTCCGCTAACGCAATTTATTCAGCTTCTATTTCTATCGCGGGGTCGATGCGCTCGCGTAATTCTTTCTCGACTACGTTCTTTAAAGTGGCGCCGGAGGAGGCGCAGCCGTGGCACATGCCGAGGAAGCGGAGTTTTACTTTCTGGCCCTGGATGTCCACCAGCTCCATCCAGCCGCCGTCGGCTTTTAATTTGGGGTTTATTTCCTCGGCCAGGACTTTCTCGATAATTTTTATTTTTTCCACGACGGTCATTTTGTCGAATTTTTTATGTTCGGCCTGGGCCCAGTAGTCTTTCAGAAGCTTTTCTATCTCGCCGTGGCACTGGCGGCAGCCGCCGCCTGCTTTGGTGAAGTTGGTGACTTCTTCGATGGTGTGGAGATTATTTAATTTTATCGCTTTGAGGATGACGGAATCGGTGACGCTGAAGCATTTGCAGACGACTTTCTCGGCCTGGCCGATGATGATCTTCTCGGCTTTGCCGCCGCGGTAGTTCTTGATGGCGGCTTCGAGGGCTTCCATGCCCATGACGGAGCAGTGCATTTTCTCGCCGGGGAGGCCGCCGAGGTAGTCGGCTATCTGCTGGTTGGTGATCTTGGCGGCTTCGTCCAGGGTGAGGCCTTTCACCATTTCGGTGAGGGCGGAGGAGGAGGCGATGGCGCTGGCGCAGCCGAAGGTCTTGAATTTGGCGTCGGTGATCTTGTCGGAGGTTTTGTCTATGCGGAGGGTGAGCTTGAGGGCGTCGCCGCAGACTATGCTGCCTATTTCTCCGATGCCGTCCGGGTTCTCTATCTCCCCCACGTTCTTGGGGTTCTTGAAATGTTCGAAGACTTTATCTGTATAGTTCCACATAGTTACCTCGGATGGCGGTCGCCGGTGAGAAAGTCGCTAGAAATTGGAGTGACGATACCTATATATCTTATTAAATCCCGCCTTTCTTTTCAACCGCGGGCTTGCCGTTCCTGGCCATAAGCGCGCGGGCGAGCCTGAGCGCGGCCTCCACCACGCCGAGGGCCGCCCCGGGTGACGTGTAATAGCCGCTGGTGCGCGTGGTGAGCTGGCGCACCACTATGATGTCCACCTCGCCCGACCGGCTGGACTCGTACAGGATATCCGTGCCGCCCAGGCCGAACAAAGACTTCACGAAGTCGGAGACGCCCGAGCTTTCCGGCTGGACGGCCAGCTCTTCATATTTTGCGAGCAGGCCGGAGCCGGCCTTGGCGATAATTACGCAGTACAGGTACGGGTAATCCTTGCCCTGCACGCTGTTCACCGAGAGCTGCACCTGCAAGCCGTAGAAATCCTTGGGCGCGCCCACGAGTTTCACCATCAGCCTGGCGTCCTCTGGAACTTGACCGCCTTTGTCCGCGGTTTCCAGGGCGAGCATCGGCTGCACCTGCACGTCGCTGGGATCCTTCAGCGCCTCTATGACTTTCTCCAGCATGTTTATTTTTATTATCAGGCGGTCTTTTTTGAGATAATCGCGAGTGCCTATGAACCACATGGGTAAAATAAGCACCGCGGCGTCCAGGCCGAAATAGAGCCAGGCGCCGTCCGGGAAGGACCACCTGGTCGCGGCAGCAAAATAAGCGATAAGGCAGAGTATGCCGGCGGTTAGGAAGCCCGCCAGCCCGCGTACGCTGCTTCCGTCGAAAAAATCCTCGTCCCAGCTGCGCAGCTGGTCCGCCCGCAGTTTAACTTTTGCGTACTCGTCAGGCGTCACTTTTTCCCAGGTTTCCGTTCCCGTAATTTTAGGAGCGGCCTCGTAGCCGGAGTTAATGCCTATCAGAATGCCGGCGACCAGGGCCCACATGCCGGGCCAGAAGCCGACGGTGACCTGCAGGCCCAGGCCCAGGGCCAGAAGCAGCCCCACCAGCGTCATGCGCGCCCGGTACGGCAGGCCCTTGGCCAGCATGAATTTTATTTCCCCGTCTTTTTGCGGCGGCGGCAGTATGCTCATTGGTCCCTCCCCGGCGCGGCCTCGGCGGCCAGCAGCTCGGCGTAACCTGTCTTTTCCCAGTATAACGGGCAGCCCCCGTTGCAGACCGCCAGGTACTGGCAGGCTTTGCATTTTTCGTGGGCGAAGCTTTTCTCCCTGAACCAGGCGAAGTCTTCGCGGGCCCAGAGCTTTTTAAAATTTCCGCGCTCGCGCAGGATATTCCCCAGCGGCTTCGGATAGCTCGAGCAGGGCAGCACGTCGCCGTTGGGGGCGACGCTCAGCAGCCCGTCGCAGGCGGCGCAGCCCTTATTGCCCAGCCCGCGGGTGATAGGATTGAAGATGCAGACGGGCGTGGGCGAATACCACATGAATTCAAGGCCGCGCTTCTCAGCCAGCTCTTTCAGTCTCTCTACCAGCGGACCCGCCTCGGTATAGGAGACGAAGGTCTCGTCGAAGTTCTTCCCGGCGGAGCCCACCGGCATCAGCAGGTTCATTGAAAACTTTTTCAGGCCGAGGCTTTTAACCAGGTTGAGGATGCCTTCAAGCGAATCTTTGTTAAGGGCCGAGATCGTGGTATTGGTGTGCACGCGCAGCCCGGCTTTCATCAGGTTCTCGATCCCGCGCACCGTTCGCTTGAAAGCGCCCGGGAAAGCTGCTATAGCGTCGTGCTCGCTCTCGTTCCCGGCCTCGACGCTGACCTGGGACGAATCAAGCCCGGCGGCGGCCAGCCTCCTGACCGTCTCTTCGGTGGCGAGCGTTCCGTTCGTTATCAGGTTAGCCCACATCCCGAGGGACTTGGCGTGCGCCACCAGCTCCGGGATCTCCGGCCGGAGCAGCGGCTCGCCTCCGGTAAAGCTGACGGACGGGACCTCGGCCTCTTCTTTTATTATGCTCAATATTTTTTTAAGGTCCTCCGCCGAGAGGTCCGGGTGCTGCTCGTCCTTGCGGCAGCCGCAGCCGGCATAGCAGAACTTGCAAGCCAGATTGCAGCGGTAAGTGACGGCTATCTCGCTCAGCACCGGCAGACTATTGTGGCCAAGCGCGAATTCTTTAGTCTCCACGGCGCGGCGCTCTTCCCGCTCGTCGTAGCAGCCCTTCAGCAGGGCCATCAGGTCGCGGAAGAAATAATACATGTCCAAAGAAATTTGCTCCCGCTGCGCCTCGGGGTATTTCTCCACGACCGAAACGGCCTTTCCGCCGTCAAAAAGGAATTTCAGCAGCTTCAGCCCCTGCGGGTTGAGCTTATGGGTCTGGTTGGGTATTTTTATGAGCAGCGAGTCGGCCGGGCGCACGCGCACATAAGGCTTTATTCGCGCGGCATACCCGTCGATCCAGTCCACTCTCTTAACCCAATCTCTCTTATCCATATCTTCTTTCTTGATCTTCGATCCTCGATTCCCGATTCCAGATTCTCGATTGTTTTAGTGTCCGCTGCTCACGCAGGCCGAATGGCAGGCCCCGTGGCAGGCCGAATGGCAGGCGGAGTGACAAGCCGAATGACAGGCGTCGTGGCAGGCCGAATGGCAGGCGTCATGGCAGGCGGAATTAGCGAAGGCCCCTTCATAGCACGACTTCGAGCCGCGGAAAGAATCGAAACCGGCGCCCAGGTCCTTAGGCAGCGAAGCCGACAGGCCGTCCCCCGCCTTGACGGCATTGTCGTAGTACGGGTTATTTCGGTTGCCGTAGTAATGCCGGTGGTAGCCGCCCCAGTAATAGCCCCTGTCGGTGCTCGTCTCCTGGTGGCCGTAGCTTTCAACTTCGTCCCTGTAATGTTTTTTCGTCGCTTCCAGGTCGCAGTCCCAGAGCTTCTGCTCCAGCCCCGCCGTAAGGGTTTTTACGGCGGATTCCGCGACGGCCTGGTCCAGCGTGCCGTCCGGCTTCATCGCCGAAAGCAGGGCCGATTCATAAGGGTCGTTGCTCGAGCTTATGCCGGGGAGGCGCTCCACGGTCAGCGGGGAATAGCTTTTAACCTTTATAACGCCTTTGCGCTCCATATTTGCGACCATAAGGCCCAGGATCTCGGCCAGCGGCAGCCCCATGACCACCCCGGCCTCCAGCGGGCTGAGGTTCCTGGCTATCTTGCCGGGCACGCGGAAGCTGCTGACCTGCGTTTTGGGCGGCGTCCAGTCCGTCGCTTCCCAGTTAATATTTGAGATGCCGGCTTGCGCCGTAAGCATCGCATTGTGCTTTATCGTCATGATAAAGAACGGGACAAAAACGAAAGCCGCGGCCATGACCAGGAGCAGGAACATGGTCTCCCGCCTGCTTATCGTCAGCCCCGCTATCATGCTGCCCGGGAAATAGCGGTTCATATAATATTTCTCTTCGGCGGGCAGGTATTTAGTGCGCGTCGGCGCAGCCTTGGTCAGGCTGCCGTAGGCCATAGTGTTCAGGTTAAAAGCCGCGGCGTCCAGGTAAGCCTGCACCTGGAAATGATACCGGTTCTCGAGGGATTTGCGGAAGAACCTGACGCTGAAAATATCTTTCCCGGCGGCGTTCTTTACCGTCGGGTAGTCTACCATGTATCTTTCGTTCACGAACTTCTCGGTCAGGAAGCCAAGCTTCGCGAGAGCCTGCTCGTCCACGTCCGGGGAGGAAAGCTCGGCGGGGAAGCGAACCACCAGCGCCTCGTGCTCAAGGGGGTCGTCCCACTGCACCGGGGACCAGTTAAAGACCGCCAGCCGCTTGTCGCCCGACATGGTCTGAGTAAGGTTGCCCGAGGCCTGCAGGTCCGCGGCGTAGCGGAAGAGATAGGTGATCTCGCCCTCGCTGAAGGCCCTGCCCCCTGCCAGCACGATGTCGTATTTTTTATCGGAGATTTTTTTTATCTCCAGCGGGTAGCGGTTGCCTGCTTCGTCCAGCGCGTAGGCGCGCTCATAGTCGAACACCGGGGTTTCCTGGAAGCCCTCGAAGTAGAAACCGTGCAGCTGCCCGCCCTGGCCGGTCCACCTGACGGCATAGGAGATCTGCGCCTTGCCGTCCTTGTCCAGCACGGCTTCGGTCTCGACCCAGTTCATTTTAAAGCCGCCGGCGAAGGCCGCGCCGGAGGCGAGGACCAGGGCCAGCGCCGCAAAGATCTTCAGGGCATTCTTTTTCATCATCTTTCTCCAGGTATTTTCAGAAATTCATTTCTCAGGTCGCTCCGGTCCAGCGCAAGCGCCCACCAAAGGCAAAGGCTGCCGAGCAGGAGCGCGATCACCCTGGCCACGTAAGCCGCCGCCCTGACCGAGGCGTTGAACTCGGGCGCAAGCGAAATCCCGCCGTAAACCAGCGGGCGCGGTATAGCGAGCCAGGGGTAAAGCAGCAGCAGCAGGGCGGCCGCGCTCAGCAGGTACAGCATGGCCACGGCCCCGCTCCGCGCCCAGTCCCGGCGGGCCCGGACGCCGAGCGCCAGCACCAGGCCGGAAAGCCAGAAAAAAAGCGAGAAGACGAAGACCGAGCGCATATTGTGGATCATAAGGGCCGCCAGCGGAGGCATTTCCACGGGCACCGTAGCCTTCGCCAGGGCCAGGTAAAAAGCCGGGGTGGAAAAAACTTCAAGCAGCGTGAAAAGATCGTACGCGGCTTTGACCGCCATTACCCCGCAAAGCGCCGCGGCGCCCAGCGCCAGCCGGGAAAGACCACGGGATTTCCCTTCAGGAAGCAGGTTCATAATATAGTTTTGATTATATAACTTTCAAATGCGGGGTTTACCGCGGGCTCAAAAAAATATTAAATAGTGCTACGGCTATTTTCACGCCGCTTAGATCATCCAAAAAAACCGGAGTCCGGAGTACTTATGCCAGTAAAACTTATCAGGCAATATACCGTGTTCCTTCCCAATGTCCCCGGCGCGCTCGCTAAGTTCGTCGAGCTGTTCGCGAACGAGGGCATAAACATAATAGGGCTGGCCTCGGAGATCCGCGACGATTCCGGCGTGGTCCGCGTAGCCGTGGACGGCGACCGCAAAGTAAGCCATGTCCTCACCGGGGCCGGCTTCACTACTATCGAGACCTCCATGATCTCCCTCGAACTGGAGGACAAGCCGGGCCAGCTGCTGCGGCTGACCAAGGTGCTCAGCGAGAACAAGATAAACATCACCACCGTCTACGGGACCTCCTTCGGCGGCGCCAGCGGCCGGCTGCTGATGAACGCCTCCGACACCGACAAAGCGCTGGAAGTCCTCAAAACAGAACTGGGCGTATAAGCCCGCTGGAAACAAAGAAAAACCGCCGGCTTCCCGGCGGTTTTTCTTTTAAAGGGGACAGGCTACTTTATTACAAATAAAGTAGCCTGTCCCCTTTTTCCTTACGGCCTTGTCAGTTTCTTGTATTTTATCCTGTGGGGCGTGTCCACGGCATTGCCCAGGCGGGCGTGGCGGTCGGCCTCGTACTCGGAGAAATTACCTTCAAACCAGGCGATCTTGCTGTCGCCCTCGAAAGCCATGATATGCGTGGCGACGCGGTCCAGGAACCAGCGGTCATGGCTTATGATCACGGCGCAGCCGCCGAAGTTCTCGAGGGCTTCTTCGAGCGCGCGCATAGTGTTCACGTCCAGGTCATTGGTGGGCTCGTCGAGGAGCAGCACATTGCCGCCTTCCTTGAGCATCACGGCCAGGTGCACGCGGTTGCGCTCTCCTCCGGAGAGGTTCTCCACTTTCTTCTGCTGGTCCTGCCCGCTGAAGTTGAACCGGGCCACATAAGCGCGGGAATTCACTTCCAGCTTGCCGAGCTTCACGATATCCATCCCGCCGGAAATGACTTCCCAGACGTTCTTGCCGGGCGTCAGCGTGGAGCGGCCCTGGTCGGAATAGGACAGCTGCACAGTGTCGCCGACGCGGAACTCTCCGGAATCCGGCTTTTCTTCGCCGGTGATCATCTTGAACAGCGTGGTCTTGCCGGCGCCGTTCGGACCTATGATGCCTACGATGCCGCCGGGCGGAAGCGAGAAGCTGACATTATCAAGCAGCACTTTGTCGCCGAAAGCCTTGGTCACGTTCTTGGCTTCGATGACCAAATTGCCGAGGCGCGTCCCAGGCGGGATGTAAATTTCAAGCTCGCGGGAGAGCTTTTCGTTCTCCTGGCTGAGCAGGTTCTCGTAAGCGCTGATGCGGGCTTTGCCCTTCGCCTGGCGGGCTTTGGCGCCCATGCGTATCCACTCGAGCTCCCGCTTCAGCGTCTTCTGGCGGTCGCTCTCGCTTTTCTCCTCCTGGCGCAGGCGCTCCCCCTTCTGCTCCAGCCACGACGAGTAATTGCCCTTCCAGGGTATGCCCTGGCCGCGGTCCAGCTCCAGGATCCAGCCGGCCACGTTATCCAGGAAATAGCGGTCGTGGGTGACGGCTATGATGGTGCCTTTATAATCTTTAAGGTGATGCTCCAGCCAGGCCACGGCCTCGGCGTCGAGATGGTTGGTGGGCTCGTCCAGGAGCAAAATATCCGGCTCCTGCAGGAGCAGGCGGCAGAGCGCGATGCGGCGTTTTTCCCCGCCGGAAACGTTCTTCACCAGCGTGTCGGGCGGCGGGCAGCCAAGCGCGTCCATGGCCAGCTCCAGGCGGGAATCGACGTCCCAGGCGTTCAGCGCGTCGATCTTTTCCTGCACCTTGGACTGGCGCTCTATCAGCGCGTTCATCTTCTTGTCGTCCATCGGCTCGGCCAGCTTATCGCTGATGTCGTTATATTCTTTCAGGGCGGCCATGGCTTCCGGCAGGCCTTCCTCGGCTATCTGGCGCATGGTCTTTTCCGGGTCAAGCTTGGGCTCCTGCTCCAGCAGGCCCACAGTGTAACCGGGGGAAAGCACGGTCTCGCCGCGGATATCGTCGTCGAGCCCCGCCATGATGCGCAGAAGCGAGCTCTTGCCGGAGCCGTTCAGGCCCAGCACGCCGATCTTGGCGCCGTAATAGTAGGAGAGGTAAATGTCTTTCAGGACGTATTTCTTGTCGTAGATCTTGCTGACATTGACCATCGAGAAAATAACTTTTTTGTCGTCTTTTGTTTCAGCCATAGTATTATCCTTTAAACCGATGTATTACCATTATCCCAAATAAACAAAGCCCCGGAAAACAGCCCCGGCGTAAAAGACGGCGCGGGGCTTGTTTTACAGAGCAGGAGACCGGCGCGCCGGCGCCTGCCGTTAAAACCAACGGCCTGGCCCCTTATAACACGCCGCAGCGCTCCAAAACGGGACCGATATATTAAGCCGCCTAGGCTAGCACCCTGCGATCTGAAAAATATTTGAACTTTTCCGGATGTATTCCACAGCTTCAGCTCATATCCTATAATGTACGGAGGGGGGTAATATTGTGAAAAAGGTGATAGAAGTAGATGCCGATCTGGCCGACTTGATCCCGCCTTACCTGAAGAACAGGCGGGAGGAGGTTCCGCGGGTCAATGCGCTGCTCGCTGCCGGGGATTTTACCGCGCTATGGGGTATCGCCCATAGGCTGCATGGTTCCGGCGGAGGGTTCGGCCTGGACTTTTTAACAGAGCTCGGCGAGCGCATGGAAAAGTCAGCGAAGGCCCTCGACAAGGCCGCGCTGTGCGCGCAGGCCGTAGAACTAAAGGAGTTCCTTGATTCGGTGGAGATCCGCTTCGTTAAGACCCCCTAGCTTCATATAGGAGGGCCCCGCGGATCTTTTGGACCAGGGGCGGCAGGAAATAACCGGTCTTATATTGCCTGCAGGCCGTATACCTTGCAAAATTATATTCTGACAAACATGGGGCTTTATGAAAATTCTCGTTGTTGACGATGACACGGACACCCTTGCACTGACCCGCCGCGCCACGGAGCGCTGCGGCTATGAAACGATAGGCGTTTCCGACAGCGGCCAGGTGGTGGAAAATATCGCGAAGACCGGGATACGTATAGTGATAAGCGACTGGGTCATGCCCGGGCTCTCCGGCCTGGACCTGGTGCGGGCGCTGCGGTCCGATCCGCTGCTGCCCTACGTGTATTTTATAGTCCTGACAGGAACAAGGCTGGGGCATATAAATTTCATGGAGGCAATGGACGCCGGGGCCGACGACTACCTCTCGAAGCCGCTCGACCGGGAGCTGCTCAAGGTCCGGCTGCGGGTGGCTAACAGAATACTAAAACTGGATACGGAGATCAGCGACCTGAAGACCCTTATCCCGGTCTGCGCCGGCTGCCGGAAGGTACGGCGTGACGACCAGGCCTACGAGAGTATAGAAACGTATCTTGCCAGGCACTCCGCGATCAGATTCTCGCATGGTCTTTGCCCGGACTGCGCGAAAAAGCTTTACCCGGGGTACACATAGCTGCTGCTCCCGCGGAACCCGGATTATTCAGAACTGGAGGAAGGCGACAAATTATGCCTGAAAACGACGATCCGTACAAACGGTCCAAAAGCATCGGCTTGCGCCTGACCGGCTATATAACAGGCGTATTCTGCCTTGTCATAATTGTTTTGATGGCCGGCGCGGATATTCTTATCAAGCGGGATTTCACGGACCGGCTGAAAATGATGCTGGATGGCTGGCTGCAGATGGCCGAAGCTTCCGTGGAAGCCGAAATGATACAGGGCGAAATGGATGAAGTCGAACGCATCCTTTCGGATCTGTCAAAAATGGACCGGATAAAGGAAGTTTTTATAACGGATATTAACGGCAGGCCTATGCTGCGCGCCACGCGGGATAATACGGCCGTATCCGTGCCCGAAGACATGATCCGCGAAGCGGCGCAAACGGGCAGGATCGCTTCGAGGATATCCATAAACAAGGCCACCGGCGGCTATACCGCCGAGATCTACCACCCGATACTGAACAAAAAACCCTGCCTACGCTGCCACGGCGACGGAGGGAAAATACGGGGATTTATGGTCATGCATGTAAATGCGGACTGGCTGCCGGCCGCCATAAAAAAAGCGCGCCTCTCCCTGGCCCTGGGCGGCCTGGCGGTATTGGCGCTGTTGGTGGCCGTTATCTTGTGGCTGACAAACCGCAAGATCACCCGCCCTTTGCTGCGCATCAGGGATTTCGCGGCAAAGATAGCCGCCGGCGATTATACGACCAGGGATAAGGTTATAACCTCTGACGAGATAGGCGCCCTCTCCGAGTCCCTGAACGACATGGCGGACGCAGTCGAGAAGAGTTCCTGTGCGCAGGCGACGCTGAACTCGATCCTGCGCCTTCCACTTAAAGACCTCTCGCTTGAACAAAGACTTGAGCACAGCCTTGAGGCGGTCTTAAAGATCACCTGGCTCGGTGTGCAGAAGAAGGGCGCGATATTCCTGAAAGACGAAGCCGGTGATACCATGAGCATGGCGGCTCAAAGCGGCCTGGCGGGGCCAGTCAGGGTTTCCTGCGCCACGGTCCCTTTCGGTAAATGCCTGTGCGGCAGGGCCGCCGCCTCCGGCAAAACCGTTTATTCCCCGCGCCTGGACCATGACCATGAGACCGTCTACGAAGGGATGGAGGAACACGGCCACTATTGCGTCCCTATTATTTTTGAACTTAAAACCATCGGGGTATTGTGCCTCTACCTGGCAGCGGGGCATAGGAGGATAAAGGAGGAGGAGCTTTTCCTCGCCGCGGTCGCGGATATCCTGGCAGGCACCATAATGATGGAACATCACAAGGCGTCAAAGGCGGTGGCTGAAAGCGCCAGCAAGGCAAAGAGCGAATTCCTGGCCACGATGAGCCATGAGATCCGTACTCCCATGAACGCGATAATAGGCATGGGGGAGCTTTTGGAGGAAACGCCGCTCAATAAAGAGCAGGGGCAATATGTCCGAATCTTCAAATCAGCGGGAGAAAACCTTTTGAACATCATAAACGATATCCTCGACTTCTCAAAGATAGAGGCCGGGAAAGTGGAGCTTGAAAGCCTGGATTTCGATGTCCAGGGCCTGGCGGAGGGCGTCTGCGAGTTCATGGCGCTGAAGGCCCACAAAAAGGGGCTAGAACTAAACTACGAGATCGGCGAT